>CAZFWB010000189.1:0-6253 GCA_964522655.1 uncultured Chromatiaceae bacterium
GCAGCGCCGCGGCGGCCTCGACACCGAGCGGGTCGGTGGCAATGACGCCCTCGTCACCCACCACGAAGATGTTGCGATACGGCCCGAAGCGAAAGGCGTAAAGGCCATTGCCGAGGTCCTCCGTCCGGAAGCCGCCCGTGAGTCCGGCCGGCTGCGCGCCGGCCGAAGCGGCTGCCAGCACGGCCGCCACGAGCAGGCCGGCGACCCAGAGGGTGGCGGTCACCGCGTTCAGCCTGGCGCCGCCGTTCATGCTCAGCGGCCCGTGATAAAGAGCGAGGCGACGCGGCGCGTCAGGATCTCGAGATTTCGCTCGCTGTAGCGCGGATACTTCTCGAAGGGTGTGCGATCCATCTTCCTGATGATCTCGCGCGGCGGCGTGCCGGCATCGAGTTCGGATTTGACCGCCGCCATGAGCTGCTCCCAGAACTCGCGCTGCTCCGCCACCGCCGAAATCGGCCCGGTAGCCGGCTGCAGGTAGGGCTTGCCGTCCGCACCGGTCCCGACCGATATGAAGCCGCCGATCAGCGTGTCGATCCCTGCGCGCTTCGCGAGAGCCTCCACGGCCCGGAAGAACGGCACCAGGTTGTGCAGCCGGTAGTCGGGCACCGTGGGGTTCCACGGCATGTTCGCCGCGGGCGGGCCCGCGACGCCGACCAGCATCATCATGCGGGCCTTGCGGGCCACCATCACCGACAGGCAGTTGTCCAGGCTCGGCCCGAAGTAATGCAGCTCGAGCGACTGGTCGCCGACCCGGACCTCAAACGTATCCTCGTAGGTGATGTCCGGCGGGACGACGTCGGGGTGCGGTGTCTCGGCGAGGTTCTCGGCGCAGTGCCGCTGGGCCACGAACCGCGCGCCTTCATCGCGGAATATCCTGCCGCCGCCAATCCGGTCCCAGTGGGAGTGGGAATAGACGACGTAGCGAACCGGCTGGTCCGTCAGCTTCGCAATCTCCCCCCGGTAGGCGCGCGCGAAAGTCGGGCTCACCGGGTCGGTCACGATGACGCCCGCGCCGCTCACGAGGAAGATACTGCGATAGGCACCCTGGCGGAACGCGTAGAGCCCCTCGGCGAGCCGCTCTGTCTCCGGCTGCGACATGAATGCCGGCAGTTCCTGCGCGCAGGCCGAACTCGCGCTGCCCGCCAGTAGCGCAACCGCGCAGGCCTTTGCGATGTTGCCCCACCTGCACCTGCCGCGCATCCTGACCTCTTCCTCCACTGCCTGATCCCGGGACCTTACCCGCTTCCGATTGCAGCCTGCGGTCTGCGGGCTCCGGCCGCTGGGGCGGCTACACCCCTGAAAGACGATACCACCCGGAGGCGACCCGGGCAGCGGTCACTCGGCCGCACGCCGGCATCAGCGCTCCACCCGCAGGAAACGCGTTGGGGTCGTTCCGCGCGGCGTGTCGATCCAGCCCTTCACCACCGGCGAGACCAGGCGGCGGCCCACGTAGTAGTAGATCGGGATCACGGGATACTCTGCCATCATCAGCACCTCGGCCTCGCGCAGCAGGGCGGCGCGTGCAGCCGGATCACGCATCTCGTTGGATCGGGCGAGCAGCGCGTCGAAGCGCTCGTTCGTCCACCGGGGCCAGTTGTTCGGATTGTCGCTCTCGAGCAGCTGCAGGAAGGCGTACGCGTCGCCGAAGGAGCCGAAATAGCTCCAGCGGGCGACGTCATAGTTCATCGTGCGGATGCGGCCGGTGAGCGCGCGGAAGTCGAGGTTGGTGAGTTCCGTCCGCACGCCGATGGCCTGCCACATGCCCGCGATCGCCACCATGATCTTGCGGTTCTCCTCCTGGGTGTCGTAGACGAGCGGCACCGTGAGCGGCCGCGACGAGCCGAACCCGGCGGCCGCGAGGAGCTCGCGGGCCAGTGCCTGCCGGCGCGCGATTGGGGCCTCGTCATCGCCCTGGCGGAGTCCCCCGGCGTAGCCCTCGAAGTCCGGCGGCACGAACGACCAGGCCGGGCGCACGCCGGTGCGCAGGAGCTGATCGGTAATCGCCTCGCGATCGATTGCGAGAGAGAGAGCGCGGCGCACGCGCGCGTCGTCGAAGGGCGGCCGTGTCGTGTTCACGCTGAGGAAGTAGGCGCCGAGTGACGGCACGATGTGCAGCGCCTCGGGAATGTTGGCGCGTATCCACTCGATCTCGTCGGGCGGGAAATTGAGGACGATGTCGAGCTCGCCCGCGCGGAAGCGGCGCAGCGACGTGCCGAGATCCTGCGTCGGATGCCACCAGATCTCGTCGATCGCGACCGTGTCGGCGGCGAAGAACCGCGGGTTGCGCACCAGCCGCATGTAATTCTGCGGCACGCGCTCGGCGAGCACGTAGGGGCCGTTGCCGACCATCCGGCCGGGCCGCGTCCAGTCGCGGCCGTACTGCTCAATGACGTGACGCGGCACCGGCGCCACCTGCACGTTCGCCAGCATCTGCGCCAGGTAGGGCACCGGATGCTCGAGCCGCATGACGAAGGTGCGGGCGTCGGGCGCGGCAACCCCGAGCGACTCCGGCGGCGCTTTGCCGCGGAACACGTCGCGCGCGCCCTCGATGAAGAAGAATACGCCGGCGAGCGTGGAGCCGGTGTCTGGCGTCATGAGCCGCCGGAAGGAATAGACGAAGTCGCTGGCGTCGAGCGGCCGGCCGTCGGACCAGGTCAGCTCCGGGCGCAGCCTGAATGTGTAGCTGCGGCCGTCGTCGCTGACGGTCCAGCTCGCTGCGGAGCCGGGTACGGGCCGCGACTCCGCATCCCGGACCAGCAGCCCCGCAAAGAGATCCGTCAGCACCGGCGCCGCGAGCGAGCCCGCCGCGATGCTGGGATCGAGCGAGGGCGGCTCCGCAGCGGTGCCCTGGTGCAGCACCATCGGCTCGGCTGCGGCGGAGACGACGGTCGAGGCGAGGACGGCGGCGAGCGCGAGGCGCATGGCGGCGCGCGCGGTGACGCGATGTATCATGGACTCCCCCGGACAGGCTAGACGCCGCAAGGATACGACGCCGTGGCGACGGACGGTAACTCACGCGAGGTCCCGACGGCCACCCACTGGGGCGCCTACCGCGCCGAGGTGCGCGGCGGGCGGCTCGTGGCGATGCATCCGTTCGCGGCCGATCCGGACCCCTCCCCGATCGGTAGCTCCTATCCCGACGCACTCACGGACGAGCTGCGCATCCCGCGGCCGATGATTCGACGGGGCTGGCTCGAGCGCGGGCCGCGCCGCGGCGGCAACGCGCGCGGCGCCGAGCCTTTCGTCGCGGTGCCGTGGGATGAGGCACTCGACCGCGTTGCGTCGGAACTCTCCCGGGTCAGGCAGCAGCATGGCAACGAGGCCATCTTCGCCGGCTCCTACGGCTGGGCGAGCGCCGGCCGCTTCCATCACGCGCAGAGCCAGCTGCGCCGCTTCTTCAATATGTGGGGCGGCCATGCCTACTCGGTGAACAGTTACTCCACCGCCGCCGGCGACGTGATCCTGACGCGGATCATGGGCGGCTTCCGCCGCTTCTGGGGCGCGATGCCCACCTGGGACGCCATCGCGCGCGACACGCGCCTCGTGGTCGCCTTCGGCGGCATCTCACTCAAGAACGGCCAGGTGGACGGCGGCGGCATGGGTCGGCACGTCGCACGCGAGGGGCAGCGGCGCTGCCGCGAGCGCGGCGTCGAGTTCGTCTCGGTGAGCGCGCTGCGCGACGATGCGGCCGGCTTTCTCGACGCGCAGTGGCTCGCGCCGCGGCCGAACACCGACGTCGCCCTGATTCTCGCGCTCGCCCACACGGTCGTCGCCGCGGGCCTGCACGACGAGGGCTTCCTCGGGCGCTGCTGCGTCGGCTGGGAACGCTTCCGACCCTATCTCATGGGCGAAACCGACGATCAGCCGAAGGATGCCGAATGGGCAGCGTCGATCTGTGCTCTGCCGGCGGCAACGATCCGCGAACTCGCCCTGCGCATGGCCCGCACGCGCACCCTCATCACCATGTCCTGGTCGCTGCAGCGGGCCGACCACGGCGAGCAGGCGTACTGGGCGGCGGTCACCCTCGCCTGCGTGCTGGGCCAGATCGGGTTGCCGGGCGGCGGCGTCGGCTTCGGCTACGGCGCCGTCAACGGCATCGGCGCGGGCGGATCGCGCCTCGCGCCGCCCACGCTGTTCGCGCCGAAGAACGAGGTCAGTGCCTTCATCCCGGTCGCGCGCATCACCGAGATGCTGGAGAACCCCGGCGGTGAGATCGACTACAACGGCCAGCGGCTGCGTTTTCCCGATGCGCGGCTGGTGTACTGGTGCGGCGGCAACCCGTTCCACCATCACCAGGACCTCGCGCGCCTGCGCCGCGCCTGGCAGCAGCCGGAGACGATCGTCGTGCACGAGCCGTGGTGGAACCCGCTGGCGCGCCACGCCGACATCGTGCTGCCGGCCACCACCACGCTCGAGCGCAACGACTTCACCGGCACCAGCCTCGACTGCTACGTGCTCGCCATGCACAAGGCGGTGGAGCCTTTCGGCGAGGCGCGCAACGACCACGACATCTTCGCGGCGCTGGCGGAACGACTCGGCTTCCACGCCGAATTCACCAAGGGACGCGACGAGCGCGCCTGGCTCGAAGCACTGTACGCGCAGTGGCTCGGCCGGGTCGCGAAAGCTGGCCTGAAAGCGCCGCCCTTCGCCGAGTTCTGGGCGACCGGCCACGTCGAGATGCCCGAGCGCAGCATCGAGCCCGTGTTTCTCGGCAGCTTCCGCGAGGACCCGGCCGCGCACCCGCTCGACACGCCATCGGGCCGGATCGAGATCTTCTCGGAGACCATCGCCGGCTTCGGTTACCCGGACTGCCGCGGCCACGTCACCTGGATGGAGCCGGCCGAGTGGCTGGGGTCGGCGCTCGCCAAGCGCTACCCGCTGCACCTCATCTCCAACCAGCCCCGCACCCGCCTGCACAGCCAGCTCGACAATGGCCGGGTCAGCCGGGCGAGCAAGGTGCGCGGGCGCGAGCCCGTGTGGATCAACCCGCGCGATGCCGACGCACGCGGCATCGCCGACGGCGACGTGGTGCGGCTCTTCAATGACCGCGGCGCCTGCCTGGCCGGCGCCGTGGTCACGGCGGAGGTCATGCCCGGCGTCGTGCAGCTTGCCACCGGCGCGTGGTACTCGCCCGCCGAGGATGGCACGCCGGGCGGCGACCCCGCCTACTGCGTGCACGGCAACCCCAACGTGCTCACCCGCGACGCCGGCACCTCGAAGCTCGCCCAGGGGCCCTCCGCGCACACCTGCCTGGTCGAGGTGGAGAAGTTCAGCGGCCCGCTGCCGCGGGTGACGGCGATGGAGCCGCCACCCATCGGATGACGCGGCCTGCGGCAGCCCACGATCCGGATGGCTGAAACGTCGCCGATCCTGCTCGGTTCCGTTGCGAGCCTGCTGGCGGGACTCGGCACCACGCTCGGCGCGCTGCCGACGCTGTTGCTGAAGAAGGTCTCGGCGCCGGCGCAGAGTCTCATGCTGGGATTTGCCGCCGGCGTCATGCTGTCCGCATCGTTCTTTTCCCTGATCGTTCCCGCCCTCGAACTGGCCGATAGGCCTGGCACCGGAAAACTCGGCGCCGTCAGCCTGGTCAGCCTTGGTGTGCTGCTCGGTGCGGTCGGTCTGTGGCTTCTACACCGCTACTCGCCTCACGAGCATTTCATCAGCAGCCGCCAGGGACCGCCCGCCGAACAGTTCCGCCGCATCTGGCTGTTCATCATCGCCATCACCCTGCACAATTTCCCCGAGGGTCTGGCCGTCGGCGTCGGCTTCGGCGGCGGGGAAGTCGGCCGCGGCATGGCGCTCGCAATCGGTATCGGCCTGCAGAACGTACCGGAAGGGCTCGCTGTCGCCCTGGCGCTGATCACCCTGCAGTACTCGAAAACGCAGGTACTGGCCGTGGCCACGGTCACCGGGCTCGTCGAGCCGGTCGGCGGCTTTCTCGGCATCAGCGCCGTCACCGTCGCAACGCCCCTGTTGCCCTGGGGCCTCGCGTTTGCAGCCGGCGCCATGATCTTCGTCATCAGCGACGAGGTGATCCCCGAGACCCATCAGGGCGGCATGGCGAGCTACGGCACCCCCGGGCTGATGATCGGCCTCGTGGTCATGATGTTTCTCGATGTCTTGTTCGGGTGAGGCAGAAACGTGGACGAGGAACTGCGCCGGTGGTTGCCGCTGACATCGGCCCGCCAAAACCCCTCTTCTAGGGAGCCAGACCCGACGGACCGGGCTGCTGCCCGAAGAGGCCTCTGAAGAT
>CAZFWB010000190.1:0-6172 GCA_964522655.1 uncultured Chromatiaceae bacterium
TTACGCCGAAGATGATCCGGCAGGCGGCCATCGAGCTCATGAGCGAGCAGCAACTGGAGGAGTTCACCCGCGAGCTGGAGATCGATTTCGCGGTGTCCAAGCCCGGTCTGGGGCGTTTTCGGGTCAACGTCTTTAACCAGCGCGGCAACGTCGCGATGGTTATGCGCTACATCACTTCCGACATCCCCAATCTCGACAAGCTGCAGATGCCGCCGATTCTCAAGGACCTGGTGATGTTCCGCCGCGGGCTCATCCTGATGGTCGGCGCGAGCGGCAACGGCAAGTCCACTACGCTTGCGGCGATGATCGATCACCGCAACGAAAGGACCTCATCGCACATCCTCACGATTGAGGACCCGATCGAGTTCCTGCATTCCAACAAGAAATCCATCGTGAACCAGCGCGAGATCGGCTCGGACACGAGGTCCTACGCCAAGGCGCTCAGAAGCGCCATGCGCGAGGCGCCGGACGTGATACTCATCGGCGAGATCCGCGATCGCGAGACCATGCAGGCGGCGATCGACCTCGCCGGCACGGGTCATCTCGCGATCGCCACCCTGCACTCGAATAACGCCCCCGAGACCCTCGACCGGATCATCAACCTCTTCCCCGAGGAGCAGCACAAGCAGATATTCATGGACCTCTCGCAATACCTGCGTGCGATCATCTCGCAGCGCCTGGTGCGCGGCACACACGGGGATCGCGTCGCGGCGGTGGAGATCATGCTCAACAGCCCGCGCATCGCCGAGCTGATCCAGATGGGCGACATCGCCAAGGTGAAGGAGGCTTTCACCAGCACCACCGAGCAGGGCATGCAGACCTTCGACCAGGCGCTGCTCAGGCTCCACAAGGAAGGCAAGATCCCGATGGAGGAGGCGCTCGCCAACGCCGACTCTCGCGCGAACCTGGAGGCGCAGATCCACTTCGGCTAGGCCACTGCGCCGCGGGGCCCCGCGGCCGACGCCCCGATGCGCCGTCAGGGCCCGGTCGCGTCGAAGTCACATCCGCGATCGCTGCCGTCGCCGATATCCTGCCGGCGGATGAGCTCGACCCCCGAGAGCTGCCACTCGCCACCCTCGCGATAGAAGCTGTAGACGGCCTGCGGTTCGGCGCGCGCCGGGCCAAGCGTAACCGCGGCCGTCACCCGCGATGGATGGCTTGCCGTGAGAACCATGTCCTCGCGTTCCGCTTCTTCGGGGGTAGGCAGCAGTCGGTACCCTCGGGCGCGGAACCATTCGAGCGAGCGCACCGAGCTGCACGAGACGCTGCGGTCATAGCCGTCCGGGTCCTGCCAGAGAGTGGTTTCCGTGACCCACAGGCGCTCGCCGAGAGCGTTCGCCCTGAACGCGGAGTCCGACTGGAAACGCGGCAGGAACTCGGCGAAGCGCTGCTCACCGAGCTGCGCGCACGAGCAGAGCAATACGGTGCCGAGGATCGCAAGCCGGGGGCGGCGGGCCGCTGTCATGCCGCTAAAATGCTCCAGCCGACCGTTGCTGTCACGCTGCGTCGAACAACTCCGGGTAGACGACGCGGGCGTCGAATACCGGCCCGTCCACGCACACCCGCTTCATCGCAACGCCGTTGTCCGTGCGGACCCTGACCGTGCAGCCCGCACAGCCACCGACGCCGCAGGCCATGTACTCCTCGAGGCACACCTGGGCGGGCAGCCCGAAGTCACGGGCGAGACCGGCAGCGGCGCGCAGCATCTCGTGCGGACCGCAGGCGTAGATCATCACCTCGCGAAGGTCGTTCTCGTGCAGGGCCGCGAGCCATTCGCCGGCGAGCGCGGTCACGAAGCCCTGGTAGCAACCGTCGAAACCCGCAAGAGAGGCAAGCCGCGACGGCACCCCGAGCGTCTCGAGCGCGGGCTCGCAGGCGTCGATGCGATGATCGATGCCGTGTAACCTGCTGCGGGAGCGGGCCGGCCGGAACGGGAAGGGGATCTCGGAGCCGAAGAAGGCGATCGGCTGCCACTCGCCGCCGACGTCTTCCGTCAGGCGCTCGGCGAGAAACTGCAGCGGTGGCATGCCCACCCCGCCGCCGACGAGCACGGCGCGCGGCCGGGCGGGATCCGGCGCGAAACCTGTCCCGATCGGGCCCAGGCTGCTGAGTACCTGCCCGGGCTCGACTCGCGAGAGCGCGCGCAGGCCCTCGCCCACCACCTTGAACAGGACTTCGATCCAGCCCGAACGCGCCTGTGCCCGCATGATCGACAGCGGCCGGCGCATCGGGATGTCGGGTGCGCATTGCAGGTGCACGAAGCTGCCCGGCGCCGCCCGTGCCGCGCATTGCGGCGCCTCCAGCCGCAGTACGAACTGCTGGCCCGGCAACGCACGGAGCGCCGCTACGCGCGCCTCTTCCAGGAAAATCGTGTTGCGGTGACCGTCAGCCATGCGGCTATGGTAATGGAGCCGACCGCAGCCACGTCTGAGCGATCAGCACCGCCGCCATGCGATCGATGTCCCCCGGTCGCACCCGGCGGGTGCGGCTGCCCGCGCGGCGCTCGTCCCGCAGCAGCGCTTCGGCTTCGGCCGAGGTGAAGCGCTCGTCGACTTCCTCGGTCGGCAGCCCGGATTCGCGGGTCAGCCAGTCGGCAAAGGCCCGCGCGCGAGCGGTCATGTCCGATTCGGTGCCGTCGGCGTTGCGGGGAACTCCGACGACCAGCACCTCCGGCTGCCAGTCGCCGATCAGCGCCGCGATCAGCGACCACGTCGGCCGGCCGTCGCGGGCCGGCAGGGTCGCCAGTGTCGTGGTGGTCTGCGCGAGGCGATTGGCGCTCGCGACGCCGATCCTGCGGGTGCCGAAATCGAAGACGAGGGCGCGGCTGGCCATCGGCGGCGATTATCGGGACTGGCGCCCGCCGCGCAAGATCAGGCGTGGCCGGCTTCGGAGCTGATGGTGGCGAGGTTGATGCCGAGCAGGCCCGCAGCCGCCGTCCAGCGATCCTCGAACGGCGTCTCGAAGACGATGGCCGGGTCGGCCGGCACGCTCAGCCAGGCGTTGGCGCTGATTTCCATTTCCAGCTGGCCGGCGCCCCAGCCCGCATAACCAAGGGCCATCAGGGCGCGCCTCGGGCCGGTGCCCTGCGCGATCGCGGTCAGGATGTCCTGCGAAGTAGTGAGATGCACGGTCTCGCTCACCTCGACCGTCGAGTCCCATGAGCGCATCGGCTCGTGCAGGACGAAGCCTCGCTCGGTCTGCACCGGGCCGCCCCGCAGCACCGGCTGCCGCGATATGTGGTCATCGGCCGACTCCAGGGACAGTTGCTCGAATACCTCGCGGAGATCCATCTGGAGCGGCCGGTTGATGACGATGCCGAGAGCGCCATTGTCGTTGTGCTCGCAGATGTAAGTGACGGTCCGCGTGAAATTCGGGTCGGTCATCGCCGGCATGGCGATCAGCAGATGTCCGGTGAGATAGGTGATGTCCGCCACCAGCGTCATCCAGCCGCGAGTGCTCAGGAACCGCTCACGTGCGTGACCCGGCCGGCGCCGGTGCCGCGCCCGAAGTGCCACTCGTAGGCGAAGCGCAGCACGTCGTAGTCCTCCCGCAATCGCTGCGGGAACGGCTCGAAGGGCGCGGCGATCCGCAGGATTTCCATCGCGGCCTGGTCGAGGTTGCGATGACCGGACGAGCTTCGCACCACGACCTCTCGCAGGTCGCCGTCGGCACCGATCGCGACCTCGAGCACGGGATAGGCGTTGATCCCGGACAGCTCGGCGGCGCGCGGGAAATTGAGCGTGCCGATGCGCTCGACGCGTGTCTTCCATGAGTTCAGATAGCCGGCGATGCGCGATTCGCGCGTGCTGGCGCTGACGAGGAGTTCACGGGGGCTGCTGTCGGGGACCGTCGTGACGACATCGAGTTCGCCGAGCAGTTCCGTCATGCTCGTTTCACCCTGCAGCGACATGCGCTGCGCCACCGGCGGGGCATCCGCCCCGCTTTCTCCCGGTTTCAGCAGGGGCTGCTCGCGCGGCGCGGCAGTCAGGCGAGAAACCGCGGGCGACGCCATGCCCGCCTTGAGCGGTTCCGCAATTGCGCCTTCCTGGTCGGGTCCCGGCAGCGCCGCATCGGCGGTCTGCGGCAGGGCCGTGCGCAGTCTGGCCGACAGCGGCGCATTGCCACGGCCGAGCAGGTTCTGCTCGGCGATCAGCGACGGCTTAAGCGGCGCCACCATCTTCTCGTATTCGCGCGTGACGATGACGACTTCGAGCGAGGTGGCGGCAGGATCGCGGCGCTGCGTGTCCGCCGTGAAGGTGACGCCGAGGATGACGACGCCGTGCAGGAGAGCGGCGAGGAACAGCGTTGAAGCGAGGCGGTCCTGTGCGGCCGATGCCGACCAGGCGCCGGCCCACGCGCGCAGCGGCTGCTGGTGAGGTGGTCGTCGGACGGCCTGCCTGCGAAACACTCCCGATTGCCCCCCGGCGAGATGAGGAACCCGGCGCTCGGCGGCTCGAGACTGGCGGGGCCAGCCGTTGCCGCCTCCTGGCGGTGTTTTCAATTATACGTGGGTGACCGGCGGGAAGCGGCAATCCATCACATATTCCCGTCGCGCGTTGACGCGCGCCGGCGCCTTCCCTTGCCCCGGTTGGGGCAGCAGCCGGCCTGCGAGTTCGTCCGGGACGGCGGCTCCTTGCGCCGGTGGGGCGCCTGCTCAGGGGTTCGCATCGGGGTTGTCGCGCGTCGGATCTTGAGCATCCATAGGCAGCGCAGGACGGCCGCCCGGCGACGAGACATCGGCGACCGGCGCAGCAGCCCCACATGATATTCTGCCGCGCTCCGGGGATCTCCATATTGGTGCTGGTGGCGATGCGTAACGTGTGCCTGCTCGCGATCGCCCAGGCACTGGCCGCCTCGGGAATGTTCGTCGTCGTGTTGCTGGGCGGCATTCTGGGGGCCACGCTCGCCCCACGGCCCGAGTGGGCGACGATCCCGGTGTCGATGGCGATTCTCGGTGTTGCCGCGAACACTGTCCCGGCGGCCCTGCTCATGCGGCGGTTCGGCCGCAAGCCGACCTTCATGCTGGGTGCCGCGCTGGCCGGGGCGTCGGCGCTCGCTGTTTCCTCGTCGCTGGAGCGGCAGGATTTTGCGCTGTTCTGCCTGGCCATCTTCGTGATGGGCGCCAACATGGCCTGTGTTCACCAGTACCGTTTCGCGGCCGTGGAGTACCTGCCGCCGGAGCGTGCAGGCGTGGCGGTCTCGATCGTCATGCTCGGCATGCTGTTCGCGGCCGTCGGCGGCCCACAGCTGGCGCTGACCGCCCGCCACTGGGTGCCGTCCACGGAGTACGCCGGCTCATTCGTCGCCGTTGCAATGCTGTTCGTGCTCGTGACGGTGTTGCTTTCGCGGCTGCGCGACCCGGTGATGCGCGAGGCGAGCGCCAGCGAAGCGGTGCGCCCGCTCGCCCGAATCGCCCGTCAGCCCGCGTTCATGGTCGCCGTGCTCGCCGGCATATCTGCCTACGCGGTGATGAGCTTCATCATGACCGCGACGCCGCTCAGCATGCACGTGGTGGACGAGCTGAGCGTCGAGGATACGAAGTGGGTGATCCAGAGCCACCTGCTTGCCATGTTCGCGCCCTCGCTGGTGAGCGGCTGGCTCGTCGCGCGCCTCGGCGTCGGACTTATGATAGCGGCCGGGATCGTCCTGATGGGGCTGTGCGTCGGCATCTCCGTGCTCGGATCCCACCAGGTGATGCACTACTGGTGGGGCCTGACCCTGCTCGGCGCCGGATGGAATTTTCTGTTCGTGTCCGGCACGACGCTGCTGACGACGACCTACCGCTCGTCGGAACGCTTTGTGGCACAGGCCGTGAATGAGTTCGCGGTGTTCGGCTCGCAGGCGCTCGCCTCGGTGCTGGCCGGCCCTGCCATCCAGCACCTTGGCTGGAAGGCGCTCAACCTGGCAAGTGCGCCCTTGCTGGTCGCGATGGCCGCGAGTCTCATCGCCTTGCGCGCTCGTGACGACAGGGCGTGGCATCCCGCCGACGGGGAGACGGCCGGGCGTCAGTGACCTGGTGGCGTGCGCGCGCGGCGCGCCTGGCTCTCCGGCGCGCGTCCGCTTTGCGCCCACCCGAGCCGCCGGCGCATTGCCTCGGTGGCGAGCACCTTGCCGTCGCTTGCTACGAGCAGCGCGAGTTCCACGCCCATGCGCCGGACCGTGTCGTCGAACT
>CAZFWB010000191.1:0-6162 GCA_964522655.1 uncultured Chromatiaceae bacterium
CGATGAAGTCCGTCGCCTGCAATCGCCCGGCGCCAAGTTGACAGGGACATAGATACAGCGAGTAGAGATAGTCCACGGAGTGCCTCACCGCACAAACCGGCCATAGGTCGAAGTTAACCTACCCGGCCGCGGCGGGCAGAACCATGCGGATATCCGGCGAAATCATCTGCAAACGTCGTGCCCCGCGGCCTATCGCGCCACGCGCCGGTCGCGCACTCGCGCGTAACCGACCCGGCCCGGAGCGCCGGCGGAGTGCGGCTGGATCACGGTGTTGAGGCCGGAGACGAAGTCCACGCCCGTGACATTGCCGCTCACCGCCAGTGGCGAAAACGAATCGAGGGTCGGATAGGCCCCGCAGGCCTCGCCGGCATCGCAGATCACGAAGTCGTTGTTGTAGTCAGAGCCCGCCACGACCACGTAGCTTCCCGCAGCCACCCCGGGGATGCTGAACGGATACGCCCCGTTGCTCGCGCTCAATGACGTGAAGTAGGCCGTGTCGCCGGTCTGCGGATCGAGGAGCAGCACATAGTGAAAGCCGGCATCGGCCGGAGTGCTGCCGGCGCTGACCTGCATGATGACCGGGATGGTCACCGTGTTCGCGGTCGACACGAGCGTCACGGACCCCGTGTACGTGCCCACGGCCAGAGCGGTACGGCTCACGACGACGGTGCGTGTGCCGAGCCCCGTCCCGGGGTCGGATGCGGCGCCGACGCTGAGCCAGGCGGCGTCGTCCGACACCGAGGTCACGCTCAGGCTGCCGCCGCCGCCGTTGACCAGCGAAAGCGTCGCGTTGGTGCCCTGCGTGCCGAAATTGAGCCCGTTGGGCGTAACGACCAGCTCGGCGGGCACTGGCGTGGGGGTCGTCTGCGCGGCCGCCACGGCAGTGTACGCGTTCACGAGGCCATGGCCGAACTGGTCGTCGCGGCCGGCCGCGCCCAGGTCCTGCGTCAACTGGCCGTTCAGCAACAGGCCGTCGAACTGCGCCGGCGTGAGCGCGGGGTTGGCAGCCTTCATGAGCGCGGCCACGCCGGCCACGTGCGGTGCGGCCATCGAGGTGCCCTGATAGAACCCGTAGACGAAGCCGAGCCCACTGCCGCTGTCGTCGCCCACCGTACTCAACACCCCATCCGGATACCCGTCGCCATTCTGGTCACGGCTCGCATCACCGCCGGGCGCGGCGATGTCCACGAAGGCGTTGAAGCTGGAGTACGGGGCACGCGTCTTGTCGATGGCAACGGCGGCCACCGACACCACGCCGTTGAATGCGGCGGGGTATTCGACCGGGTTGCCCTGCTGAGCGGAATTACCTGCGGCGGCGATGACGATCACGCCCTGGCCGCGCGCCTGGTTGATGACGTCCTGCTGGCCCAGCGAAAAGCCGGGACCGCCGAGACTCAGGTTGATGACGTCGGCGCGTTGCGGCGGCAACGTGCCGGAACCGTTGGGCAGTCGTGCCGCGTAAAGGATCGCCTGGTTGATGTCATCCAGAGTGCCGCCACCACCGAATCCGAGCACTCGCAGCGGCATGATGCGGGTGTTCCAGGCGATGCCCGCCACGCCGGTCGCATTGTTGGTGGCTGCGGCGACCGTGCCGGCGACGTGGGTGCCGTGGAAGCTGCTGAAACTGCCGCAGCAGAGGTCGCCCGGGTCGTCGGGATCCGGGTCGCGGCCATTGCCATCGAGCGCCTGGAACGGGTCGCTGATGAAATCGTAGCCGCCGACGAGCCGGCCCTGCAGATCGGGATGGGCGAGCAGCACACCTGAATCGATGACCGCGACGATCACCGCGCTGCTGCCGGTGGTGATGTCCCAGGCCTGCGGCAGGTTGATGAGGGGGTAGTGCCACTGAAAGCCGTATCCCGGGTCGTTCGGCACCGCCGAGGACCTGAGGATGTAATTCGGCTCCGCGTAGCGCACCCCCGGCTGCCTGCCGAGCTGCTTGATGGCGCGCAGGGTGCGCCACTTGCGCTCCAGTTCAGCATTGCCGGCGACCCCGAGCGGCAGCGACTCCTTCACGGCGGCTGCGTCGGTCGTCGCCGCCGCGGCGGTCGCCTCGAGCCTGATCAGCACCGGCCCCTCGGCCGCCGATGCGCCGGGGGCCATTTGCATGCCCATGGCAGACAGGCGCGTTTCGAGCTGCGCCGCCCCGGGCTTGGCCGGCTCGAACCGCGCGATCAGCTCGCCGGGCACGAACTCCGCGAGCACCGACAGTCGCGGTGCGGACGCCGCATTCACGCTCTGCCCGATGGTCAGGATGTAGGTGGAGGCGCCTCCAAACGCATAGACATCGACGAAGTAGGTACCAGCGGACGTCACGGCGATCGTCTCGGTGACGCCCGTGCCTTCCGAGCTCGCGACAAGCGTTCCGCCCTGATCGACCAGGAAGAGATCGAGGTCCCCGGCTGTGGCGTCGCCGATGGTCAGGGTCAGCACCTGCCCGGCCGCGAGGGTGACGCGGTAGACGTCGTCGGTGTCGCCCACCGCCTGTGAGCGTCCCGGCGCGCCCGTCCCAGGCTGGTTCACGTAGCCGCCCACCGTTGCGGGGTTGACGATCGACTGGGCGGTGGCCATGTCGTCGTTGGCCGCAAACGGAGCGTTCGGGTCGTTCACGTCGCGGTCAGCGACGCTGCCGCCAGCCGCGGTAATCGTGCCGCTCACCGTGAAGGCAAGCGCTGCAGCCGTCGTGGATATGAAGGTGCCGGTCACGCCGCCCACCGTGAGGCGGGTGGTCGTCGTCGTGCCCGCAGTCGCCGCACTGGTGTGACGCACGCAGACGGTCTGGTTGTTGCTGATCGTGCCGCCAGCGCTGGTAAAGCCCGCGCCGCAGCCAATCGAGTACGTGCCGCCCGTCACGCTGACGGCCGCCGCCGCATTGATGCCGGTAATGGTGACCGCGTTCGACGTGACCTCCGTGGCCGGAGGGACGTCTGTCCGGGCGGCGAAACTAAAGGCGTTGGGGGTCGTGTCAGACGCACCTCCTCCGCCGCCACCTCCGCCGCAGCCGAGCAGGACAAGGCCCGGTAAAACCAGCAGCGGAACACATCGCAACACTCGTTTGCGCATGGGCACACCGCCTTCGATCATTTTCCCCGGCTGGCAATTATCCGCCACCCGGGCTGCCGGTGCCTCCGTAACTCGCTGTGGCCGATCTGCGGCGTCGTCGAGTTACCGCTGCGGCGGTGCCGGAAAGACGCCGCGCGCCTGCTCGAAGGCCATCCCGATCGCCAGGAGTCTCTGATCGGTGCCGAACGGCCCGTCGAAGTTCAGTCCCACCGGCAAGCCGTCGTCGGTCAGGCCGGCGGGCACCGTCAGGCTCGGGATACCGGCAGCGCTCTGGTAGACCGTGTTCTGGATCAGGTAGCTGAAGCCGTTCTTCAGGCGTCTCCCCTGGATGACGATATCAGCGGTGTCATCGCCGACCGCGACAGCCGGAAACGGCGTAGTGGGGAAGATCATGGCGTCGAGCCGGTGCTGCGTGAAATGCCCGGCGAGCATCTGTTGCAGGCGCGGCCGGTGCGTGTGCATGGCGTCGCGCCAGGCACGCTCGAGGCGCTCGCGATCGGCAAGCAGCGGATTGAAGCGCTCCCGCACGGTGGGCGAGGAAATGCTCGCCACGATGGCTTCGATCGTCACCTCCCCGGTGCGGCTCGCGAGGAAGGCGGGCACCTCGCGCACCGTTTCCCAGGCGGAGATCGGCCAGGCCGTTCTCGCCGCCAGTTCGTGCAGGCCCGGCAGTTCCGTGGGAATCACCCGGGCGCCCTCCTCCTCGAGCCGGGTCACGGCGCGCGCAAACACCATCGCCGTGCGCTCGTCCATCACCTCCACGAAGCGTCCCCCGGGACGGCCCAGCCGCAGGCCGCGCAGCGAGACCGCATCGGGCTCGCGCCGCTCGCCCGACAACACTTGGTCGAGCAGCACGAGATCGACCACCGATTCCGCCATCGGTCCGATGGCGTCGCGCGTGGGTGAGGCCGGAAACACGCCGCCGTAGGCGTAGCGCCCGAACGACGGTCGGAACCCCGCGATACCCTGGAACGAACAGGGCCCGCGCACCGAGCCGTTCGTGTCGGTGCCGAGCGCCGCGGGCACGAGCCGTGCCGCGACCGCCACCGCCGATCCGCCGCTGCTGCCACCGGCAACGAGATCACCTCGCCACGGGTTGACGACGTGCCCGAAATGTCCGTTGTGGCTGGTGCCGCCGACCGCCAGCTCGTGCAGATTGGCCTTGCCGGCGATGAGCGCTCCGGCATCGAGCAGCCATTTCACCACCGGCGCGTGCTCGCGCGGATACGCCCCGCACAGCCCGGGCGTGCCGGCAGTCGTGGCATAGCCAGCGACGTCGATGTTGTCCTTGATCAGTATCGGCACCCCGTGCAGCGGCCCGGGCACGGCGCCCGCCGCAAGCCGCGCATCGGCCGCGCGTGCCGATTCGATCAATGCGTCGGCGTCCTGGCTGATGAGCGCGTTGAGGTGGCGCTGGCCCCGGCAGCGCTCGAGGACCTCCAGCGCCACCGCCTCGGCGCGCAGGGCACCGCGACGGATCGCCGCCGACAGGGCGGTCACGGTGAACGGCGTGCCCTCGGCCCATGTGCGCGCGGTGTCAGTCATGGGCAGCGAGCATAGCGCATGACGGAGTCACGACGCGCCGGGTCTACTGGTTAGAAGTTGTTTGCAACGACCGTCGCAGCCAATGCCCGGTCTCAGGAACTCAATGCGGACATTTCGCGGCGGCCCACCAGAAAAACTTCGAAACCGTCGACTCAGCTCCTTTTGACGCCTACGGTAATCATTACGAGCCTAATTTGGTTTCGCGACGGGTGTCCCTCGAATCCTGATCGAAGGAACCTACGCGATACATCGTCTCGCTTGACTTTCACCAGGCAGGTACAGGTCGCTGACGTCCGACAGGGCCGCGAGTCAATTCCAGAGCAACCGCCGGATCTCGCGAAGCACAAGGCGACACGGATAAAGCAAGGCCCAGTTGTGACCACGACCCTGTGCCACCATACTGTCCCGGCCGTCGGGGGAAAAAAGGAAATGTAACGTGGAAACCTATCTGCACAACGGCCGGGAGAAATCTGGCCCGTACACGTCCGAACAAATCCAGGAGATGTTGCGCAACAACCGCCTGGAAGGATTCACGCATTTCTGGCGAGATGGACTGGATGTCTGGAAACCCGTTGGCGAGCTGGGGGGGCACGCCAGCGACGCGGACCCGACACCCCGACTGATAACAAAGCAAGAAGGCACGCCCCTTGATTTGGCAACCTTAGGCAGCCGTTTCGTCGCCGGCTTACTGGACGCCCTGATCCTGGGGGTCCCCATGGCCATCATTTTCCCCATGCTGCCTTTCATCGGTGACCTCGTGCTGGGGGCTGCATATACCATTCCGCTCATGGCTCACGACGGATTTCGCGGAACCTTGGGTATGCGCATCATGGGTATACAGGTCGTGGATCGGAACGGCGCTACGATCACCTCGTCGACTTCGGCCATTCGATACCTTGTCAGCATTCTTTCGGGCCTGCTATTGATGGGTGGGTATATCGTGATGTTCTTCTCCAAGAATCGTCAGACCATGCACGACATGGCTGCATCCACCTACGTCATCAAGAAGCAATGCTGAGGTAACGCAGTAGCGCTTCCGGCAGCCGCGCAAAACAGTTCCCTGACCAGGAACAACGGCCTTTTGCAACGAGAATCCATCCACAGGCTGTGGTCGCATCAGGACGGAGCACCCGGGAATGGCGGCGGCGCAGTCTGGGCGGGAAGGCTTACGTTTTGGAACAGTGGCGGCGTAGGCTGACCGGAAAGGCTTACATTGCGGCGCTCCGCCACCTTACGGGCAAGGTGAGCAAGCTCATACGACACCGATCCGTAATACATCACGACGGTAAAGGGGATCAACAGTGCCCCAATGATGCTGATACCTAAGAGGATGTCAGCCACTACGAGAATGAATACCGTCAACAGGTAGAAAACATAAAACTTGAGAAAGTGATGCGCATTGCGGATCAGGAACAGAACATTTGCCGGAACGTTCAGCAACGCGCTCCATTTTCCGGTGAGCGTATAACGGATAATGCCCGACTGCAGAACCGGTACGCTGATGACTGCCCAAACGGAATAGACGAACAGGGACATCAGCCAATCCTGCATCTG
>CAZFWB010000192.1:0-6121 GCA_964522655.1 uncultured Chromatiaceae bacterium
GGTGGTTTGACTGGAGGTAGTGTGGTGAGAAGCGAGAGGAAATAAAAAAGAGAAAAAAAAAATTATCAATGTGACGGCGACGGCATCGGCGATGCCTGTGATCCCAGTAACGACACGGATACCGATGGCGATGGCGTCGCAGACGAGCTCGACAATTGTCCGGCCGACGCGAACGCCGACCAGGCCGACGACGATGCCGACGGCATCGGCGATGCCTGCGATGGCGGTGGCGGCGGCGGGGACAACGACGGCGACGGCGTCCCCTTCGGCAGCGACAACTGTCCGTTCTTCCCGAATCCGGACCAGGCGGATGCGGACGGCGATGGCATCGGCAACGCCTGCGAGACCGATGATGATGGTGATGGCATAGCCGACGGCGAGGACAACTGCCCGCTCAACCCGAACGTCGACCAGGCCGACACCGATGGCGACGGTATCGGCGATGCCTGTGACGGCTCCGCCGATGTCCGGTGCGGACCAAACGAGAGCTTCGAGCCGGTGCTCTCGCCTGCTGCCAGCGTGGCCGAAGGCGTCGAGGCGCCCTGCGCGATCTGTACGGTCACGGGCGCGGACAACGTGATCGATGCGGACCTGCAGAACGCAGCGCGCATGATCACGACGTCCGGCGCGACCGGCACGACCCGCATCCTCGTGACCGACACCGACACGGTCTACGACGGCTCGCGCCGGGTGGGCTTCCTGCTCTCGGCGGTCGGGGGCGGGCTGCCGGCCGACATCGTCTCCGCGCTGACCATCCGCACCTACCTCGCGGGCGCGTTGCGGGAAAGCGGCGGCGCGAGCGGCAGCTCGGCGCTAAGCGTCCTCGGCATCGCCAACAATCCTTCCCAGCGGCTGGTGACGCTCTCGACGAGCCTGAGCTTCGACGCCGCCCGGCTCGACCTGGGGGCCACGGCCGCCGGCTTCACGATCGTGGACACGTTCGCGATGTGCGTAGGGCCGCCGTAGGCCACGTTTCCCCGGCGACTTCATGTCGGGGCGGTCGCTATACTGCCCGCAACTCATCGCTCGCCGGAGGCCGCTCCGTGCCGGTGCACAACGCCGAGATCGCGGCGCTGTTCGAGAAGCTCGCCGACCTGCTCGAAATCCAGGGCGCCAATCCCTTCCGGGTGCGCGCGTACCGTAATGCCGCGCGCACCATCGCCGGCCACCCCGAGCCGATGGCGGAGCTCGTCGCCCGCGGCGCCGACCTGGAGAAACTGCCCGGCATCGGCGAGGCGCTGGCGGAGAAGATCACGACGATCGTGAACTCCGGGCGGCTGCCCGCGCTCGACGAGGCGGCGCGGCGTACGCCCGCCGTGCTTTCCGACCTGATGAAGATCCCGGGATTGGGTCCGAAACGGGTGAAGCTGCTCCACGACAGCCTCGGCGTGCGCAGCGCGGAGGACCTGAAGCGCGCGGCGGCGAGCGGGCTGATCCGCGGCCTGCCGGGATTCGGCACGAAGACCGAGCAGATGATTCTCGCCGGCGCCGGGCTCGCCGCGACGGCGGAGGCGCGCGTCAAGCTGCGCGACGCCGAGGAGGTCGCCGCACCGCTCACCGCCTGGCTGAAGAAGACCCCGGGCATCGGCGAGGTGACGGTCGCCGGGAGCTTTCGTCGCCGCCGCGACACGGTGGGCGACCTCGACATCCTCGCGACGGCGAAGCAGCCCGCCAGGGTGATGGAACGATTCGCCGCCTTCGACGAGGTCGCCGAGGTGCTCGCGCGTGGCGAGACGCGCTCGACCGTGCGCCTGCGCTCCGGCCTGCAGGTCGACCTGCGCGTCGTGCCGCAGGAGAGCTACGGCGCGGCGCTGCACTATTTCACCGGCTCGAAGGCGCACAACATCGCGGTGCGCGCGCGGGCGCAGAAGAAGGGCCTGAAGCTCAACGAGTATGGTGTCTTTCGCGGCGAGCGGCGCATTGCCGGCCGCACCGAGGCGGAGGTCTTCCGCGCCGCCGCTCTGCCCTACATCGAGCCGGAATTGCGCGAGGGCGCGGGCGAGATCGAGGCGGCGGCGCGCCACGCGCTGCCGAAGCTCGTCACGCTCGCCGACATCCGCGGGGATCTGCACTGCCACACCGATGCGAGCGACGGCCACGACAGCCTCGCGGCGATGGCCGCTGCGGCGAAGGAACTGGGTTACGAGTATCTGGCCATCAGCGACCACTCGCGCCGCGTCACCGTCGCGCACGGGCTCGACGCGAAGCGCCTCCTCGCCCAGGTGGAGGCAATCGACCGGCTGAACGGGAAACTGCGCGGCATCACGCTGCTGAAGTCCTGCGAGGTGGACATCCTCGCCGACGGACGCCTCGATCTGCCCGATCGCGTGCTGAAGGAACTCGACTTCACCGTGTGCTCGGTGCACTACCAGACGCATTTGCCGCAGAAGCAGCAGACCGAGCGCATCCTGCGCGCCATGGACAACCGCTATTTCACCATCCTCGGCCACCCGACCGGGCGGCTCATCAACGAGCGGCCCGCCTACGACGTGGATCTCGAGAAAATCATCGCGGGCGCGAAGGCGCGTGGCTGCTTTCTCGAGGTCAACGCCCACCCCGACCGGCTCGACCTCGACGATCGGGGCTGCCGCGCAGCGCGCGAGGCGGGTGTGAAGGTCGCGATCGCGACCGACGCGCACAGGGGGCGCGATCTCGGGCTGATGCGCTTCGGGCTCGACCAGGCGCGGCGCGGCTGGCTCACGCCGCGCGACGTGCTCAACACGCGCCCGCTGAAGGAGCTGCGCAGGCTGTTGCGGCGTTGACCGCGGCCGCCTGCAAAGTCGGCATCTTCCCGGCGCGCACGAAATTGCGCCGGTAGTAGGGCTGGTTGAGGCTTCCGATCTCCACGGTGCGCCCGCTGTTGGGCGCGTGGACGAAACGGCCCTCGCCGAGATAGATGCCGACGTGCGAGTAGTCCTTGCTCTGGAAAAAGAGCAGGTCGCCGGGCCCGGCATCGGTGACCTGCACCGGCGCGCTGGCGCGGAACTGATCGCGCGAGGTGCGCGGCACGGCGAGCCCCGCGCTGCGGTAGGCGTATTGCACCAGGCCGCTGCAGTCGAAGCCCTCCGGCGTGGCGCCGCCGTAGCGGTAGGGCACGCCCACCATCTGCAAGGCGGTGAACACGATGCGCGAGCGCAGCGGGTCCGGGACCCGGTCCTCGCCGGCGCCGACCGCGGCGGCGGGCGGTTCCGGTACGGTCGCGCCCTGGAAGCAGCCGGCCAGTGACAGCGCCAGTGCGGCGGTCAGCACCTGCAGAGCGGTAGTGCCATGAGTCCGGCCCATCAACGACCTCGTGGCGTATGGAAGAGGAGATTCTAACCGCGGTCGGCCTTGAGCGCGCTGCGACCGCCGTCGCGATTCTTCGGCCGGGGTGGTGGCAGAATCGGCAGCCGATGTCCGGCGGGGAGGCGAGGTATGTCAAGGATCATGGGGTGTTCTTCAATAGTGGCGGCGATGCTCGGCGCACTGCTGGCAGCCGCCTGCGCTACCCCGCCCGCGGCCCCCGACGAGCCGGCGCCGGCGCCGCCCGCGCTGCCGGTCGGCAGCAGTCTCGGCGTAGCGCCGCCCGGCCGGGGCATGCTGCCGCCGCCTCCGCCGCGGCTTGCGATCGGCACGGACCCGGCGCTCGGCGTCGCCGACGCGCCGGTCACCATCGTGGAGTTCATCGACTACCAGTGCCCGTACTGCCAGGGCTTCGCGCAGGAGACCTTCCCCCGCATCAAGGCGAGTTACATCGATACCGGCAGGGTGCGCTACGTGGCGCGCGACTTCCCGCTCCCGAAGCACGAGCGTGCCCGTCCGGCGGCGATCGCCGCAGCCTGCGCGCGCGAGCAGGGGCGCTTCTGGGAGATGCACGATGCGCTGCTCGCCGAGGCGGGATTGCTGCGGGACGCAGACTTTCGCCGCCACGCCGATCGGCTCGGACTCGACCGCGGGCGTTTCGAAGCCTGCCTGGGCGATGCGCGCCACCAGCGGCGGCTGGATGCGGACGTGGCGGCAGCCCGTGCGCTCGGCGTGAGCGGCACGCCGAGCTTCCTGGTCGGGGCCAGCCGGGGCGCGGTCGCGCAGGGGCGGCTCCTGCAGGGTGACGAGGATTACGCGGCGTTCGAAAAGGTGTTGCAGGGCTACCTGGAATAATGGGCATTATTCGAGCATCTGCACCTCGTAGCCGCCGGCGCGCAGTTCGCGCAGGACCTCCTCGAGGTGGCGCCGGTCGCGCGTCTCGAGCGTGATGTCGAGCCAGGTGTCGCGGGCCGGCAGGGGCGTGAAGATGCGCTGGTGCTGCAGGTCGATGAAATTCGCCTCCAGCCCGGCGACGATGGTGGCAATCCGCGCGATCTGCCCCGGCACGTCGGAGATGGTGATCCGCACCCGCGCGATGCGGCCCTCGCGCACCAGGTCGCGGGTGAGGATGGCGGCCAGCAGTCGCGCGTCCATGTTGCCGCCCGAGAGCACGACCCCGACGACGCGCCCGCGGAAGCGCTCCGGGTACTGCAGCAGCGCCGCGAGCGCGGCGGCGCCGGCGCCCTCGACCAGGGTCTTCTCGACGTTCAGGAGCAGGCTCACCGCGCGCTCGAGTTCGGCCTCCCCGACGAGCAGCATCTCTCGCACGTGCTCGCGCACCAGCGGCAGGGTCAGGCGGCCGATCCCTTTCACCGCGATGCCTTCGGCCAGTGTGTCGCCGCCGCAGGAGCGATCGACGCCGTCCAGCGCCGATTTCAGGGAAGGGAACAGGGCCGATTCGACTCCGACCACCTCGATTGCCGGCCGGCGCGCATGGGCCGCCACGGCCATGCCGCTCACGAGCCCCCCGCCGCCGGTCGGCACGACCAGGCAGTCGAGGTCCGGGGCGTCTTCCAGCATTTCGAGCGCCACTGTGCCCTGGCCGGCGATGATATGCGGGTCGTCGTAGGGGTGTATGAACGTGAGCCGCTCCCGTTCGGCTACCCCGGCCGCGAAGGCGGCTGCGTCCTCGAGCGTGCGGCCGTGGAGCAGAACCCGCGCGCCGTGGCCCTCGGTATGACGGACCTTCACGTAGGGCGTGTTCTTCGGCATGACGATGGTTGCCGGGATGCCGAGCCGCCGGGCGTGGAAGGCAACACCCTGGGCGTGGTTGCCGGCCGACACGGCGATCACCCCGGCCCGGCGCTCGCTGGTGCCGAGGCCGGAGAGCTTGTTGTAGGCGCCGCGCTCCTTGAAGGAGGCCGTGAACTGCAGGTTCTCGAACTTGAGCCACACGGTCGCGCCGGTGATCTCCGAGAGGGTGATCGCATGCCGGCAGGGCGTGCGAATCACCTGTCCGGCGAGGCGGCGGGCGGCATCCCCGATGCTTGCGGCGGTGACGGTGGCGGTGGCGTCGGCGGCGGTCACGGCGGAATACTGCCTGCTATTGACACCTCCCGCTACTGACCTATAGTGCGCCGCCCTTTCAGGAGCACGTGATGGGAAGCGACGGTTCCGCCACGACGCCCGCCGCGCTGGGTTATGCGATGCCGCCCGAATGGGCGCCGCACCAGGCGACGTGGCTGTCCTGGCCGCACAATCCGGAGACCTGGCCGGGGCATCTGGAGGCGGCCGAGCGCGCGCTCGCCACGGCGGTGGCGGCGCTGGTCGAGGGTGAGACCGTGCGCATCAACGTGCGTGACGCCGCCCACGAGCGGCACGTGGCGGCGCTGCTCGCGGGCTGCGCCGATCCGGCGCGGTTGCGGTTGCACCGCGTGCCCACCAACGACGCCTGGTGCCGCGATCACGGCGCCATCTTCGTCACCCGGCCCGGGGCGGAGGCGCCGCTGCTCGCGCTCGACTTCGGATTCAACGCCTGGGGCGGCAAGTACCCGCCGTTTGACCTCGATAACGACGTGCCGCGGCACATGGCCGGACTGCTCGGCGTGCAGCGCCGGGTGGGCGACATGATCCTGGAGGGCGGCTCGATCGACGTGAACGGGGCCGGAACGCTTCTGACCACCGAGCAGTGCCTGCTCAACCCGAACCGCAACCCGCAGCTCGACCGCGCCGG
Source organism: uncultured Chromatiaceae bacterium (assembly GCA_964522655.1). GTDB lineage: Bacteria > Pseudomonadota > Gammaproteobacteria > Steroidobacterales > QUBU01. The sequence continues at coordinate 6,017 of CAZFWB010000192.1, forward strand.
CATCGAGCGGCGGCTGCGCGACTGCCTCGGGGTGCGCCAGATCCTGTGGCTCGGCGACGGCATCGCCGGCGACGACACCGACGGGCACGTGGACGACCTCACGCG
>CAZFWB010000193.1:0-5947 GCA_964522655.1 uncultured Chromatiaceae bacterium
CTTCCATCCGCTCACTGGCGCGCAATTGCGCGAGATCGTGGTGATCCAGCTCGGATATCTGCGCCGGCGCCTGGCCGACCGCGAAATGACACTGGAACTCTCCGAGCAGGCCCTCGACCGGCTCGCCGAGGCCGGCTTCGACCCGGTCTACGGCGCGCGGCCGCTGAAGCGGGCGATCCAGTCCCGTATCGAGAACCCGCTCGCACAGGCGATACTGAAGGGCAGCTTCGGGCCCGGCGACACCATCGAGGCCGACGTCGCCGAGGGCGAGTTCGTGTTCCGGGCCAGGAAGGCGGCCGCGGCGTGACGCCATCCTGAAGGAGGGGCTTCAGCCCCGACCCGGTGCCCAGGAGATTGCAATGAGGATGCTGACCGCCACAGGGCACCGACCTTTAGCGTGCACCTCGACGAGATCCGACTATCGTGTCGGCACTGAAGTGCCTCCTACAGGCGAGGACGGAGCGCACCGGTAGGCGCGGCTTCAGCCGCGCCCCATGAGATTTTTTGCGACGAGAGGTTGCCAATGCCAATTTTCGAGTATCAATGCAGGAAGTGCGGGCACGTCTTCGATGCTCTGCAGAAGCTCAACGAAGCGGCGCTGAAGAACTGCCCGGAGTGCGGCAAGCCCGCGCTCGAGAAGCTGCTGTCCACGCCCGCCTTCCAGGTCAAGGGCAAGCACAAGGAGATCACCCGCAAGCGTACCGGACACAATCTCGACGGCGGCGCGAGTCACTCCCATGACCATGGCCACTCGCATTCGCACGGCGGCCATACGCACAGCCACGGCCCCGGTTGCGGGCACAAGCACTGAGCCGGAATGGGAAACGCGACTGTAGGAGCGGCGTCAGCCGCGACTTCCCTGTACCAGAGGAAGAGGGAATGCCTATCTACGAGTACGAATGCCGCAAGTGCGGCCATGAATTCGAAGCGCTGCAGAAGGTCAGCGACGGGGCGCTGCGCAAGTGCCCGGAGTGCGGGGCCCTGAAACTGCAGCGGCTCGTGTCCGCGCCGCAGTTCCGCCTGAAAGGCGCCGGCTGGTACGAGACCGACTTCAAGAAGGACGGCAAGCGCCGGCTCGCCGACGGGGGCGGCGCGGAAGCCGCCGGCGGAGACAAAGGCGAAAAGACCGACAAGAGCGAGAAGGGCGACACGGCGGAGAAGTCCGAAAAGCCCGCGCTGGCCGACGCGGGCAAGAAGCAGGCGAGTCCCGCGCCGGCCAGGCCGGCGCCACCGCCCGGCGACTGAGGCGCCTTCGCGCGGTTGCCCGCGTCGCGCTCATCGGCCACCATTGACCGCCTCTCCCCGATCAGTCACTAACTGCTCATGAAGCCAGTTCGGCGCTACCTGCTCGCGGGGCTGCTCGTCTGGATCCCGCTCGGCATCACGTTCCTGATCCTGAAGCTGATCGTGGACCTGATGGACCAGACGCTGGTCCTTTTGCCCGCGGCGTACCGGCCCGAGAACCTGCTCGGCTTTCGCATCCCGGGTCTCGGCATCCTGCTGACCGGCATCGTGGTGTTCGTCACCGGCATGTTCGCCGCGAACCTCGTCGGCAGGCAGTTGCTGAAGGCCTGGGACGCGATCCTGCACCGCATCCCGGTGGTGCGCTCGATCTACGGTGGCGCGAAGAACTTCACGGAGGTGCTGCTCGGCGACACCAGCCAGTCCTTCAAGCGCGTGGTGCTGATCGAGTGGCCTCGTAGGGGCGTCTACGCGATCGCATTCGTCACCGGCTCGAACGTCGACGAAGTGAGCCATCGCACCGGGGAGGACATCGTGTCGGTGTTCGTTCCGACCACGCCCAATCCGACCTCGGGTTTCGTGTTCTTCATGCCCCGAAACGACATAACGGAACTCGACATGGACGTGGAGGCGGCGTTCAAGCTGATCGTTTCGCTCGGCGTGGTGGCGCCGCGATGGGCTCCGCCGCCCGCGCCGGCGGGCCTTGCGCCACCCGGGCGCCGTCCTTAACATCCGCCGGCTTCCCCGGCCACCCCAGGCGCCAGTGCGATGACGATCCGAGGCATGCGAACCCACTACTGCGGCGAGGTGAATGCCGGCCATATCGGTCAGACGGTGACGGTCGCCGGCTGGGTGCATCGCCGACGCGATCACGGCGGGGTCATCTTCATCGACCTGCGCGATCGCGAGGGCCTCCTGCAGGTGGTGGCCGATCCCGGGTTCCCCGAGGTCTTCGCCGAGGCGGAACGGGTGCGCAGCGAATTCGTGCTGGCAGTCACGGGCCAGGTGCGCCACCGGCCCGCGGGCACGACCAACCCGAAGCTCGCGAGCGGCGAGGTCGAGCTGCTCGCCTCCCAATTCGAGGTGCTGAACAGCTCCGAGACGCCGCCCTTCCACCACGATGAGCACGCCAGCGAGGATCTGCGTCTGCGCTACCGCTTCCTCGACCTGCGCCGCGAGGAGATGACGCAGCGGCTGCGCCTGCGGCACAAGGTCACGCGGATATTGCGCGAATTCCTCGATGCCAACGGGTTCGTGGACATCGAGACGCCGATGCTGACCCGCACCACGCCCGAGGGGGCGCGCGACTACATCGTGCCGAGCCGCACGCACCCGGGGAAGTTCTTCGCCCTGCCGCAGTCGCCGCAGCTCTTCAAGCAGCTGCTGATGATGTCCGGCTTCGACCGCTACTACCAGATCGCGCGCTGCTTCCGTGACGAGGACCTGCGCGCCGACCGGCAGCCGGAGTTCACGCAGCTCGACATCGAGACTTCCTTCATGACCGAGGACGACATCATGACGGTCATGGAGGCGCTCATCCGTGATCTCTTCAGGAAGGTCCTCGACGTCGATCTCCCCGATCCCCTGCCGAGAATGACCCACTCCGAGGCGGTGGAGCGCTTCGGCATCGACCGGCCGGACCTGCGCATTCCGCTCGAGCTGGTCGAGGTCGCCGACCTGATGCGCGAGATCGAATTCAAGGTGTTCGCCGGGCCGGCTACCGACCCCGACGGACGCGTCGCGGCCCTGAGGCTGCCCGGCGGTGGCGCGCTCACGCGCAAGGAAATCGACGACTACACCGAATACGTCGGCCGCTATGGCGCCAGGGGGCTCGCCTACATCAAGGTCAACGACCCGGCGAAGGGCCGCGACGGCCTGCAGTCGCCGATCCTGAAGTTCATGCCCGATGCCACCGTGGACGGGCTGATCGCCCGGCTCGCGCCCGCAGCGGGCGACCTGATCTTCTTCGGCGCCGACAAGCGCAAGGTGGTCAACGATTCGCTCGGCGCGCTGCGGGTGAAACTCGGCCACGACCGCGGCCTGGTCGCCGAAGGCTGGCGCCCGCTTTGGGTGGTCGATTTTCCAGCCTTCGAGTGGGACCCGCAGGAAAAGCGCTGGGCGGCGCTGCACCACCCGTTCACCGCGCCGAAGGTGGCGAGTCCCGCCGACCTCGAGGGGGACCCGGGACGGGCCCTGTCGCGCGCCTATGACATGGTGCTGAATGGCACCGAGATCGGCGGCGGATCGATCCGCATTCACACCGAGGCGATGCAGGCGGCGGTGTTTCGCGTGCTCGGACTGCCGGCCGAGGAGGCCGAGGCCAAGTTCGGCTTTCTGCTGCGCGCCATGCGCTACGGCTGCCCACCCCACGGCGGTATTGCCTTTGGCCTCGACCGGCTGGTGATGCTGATGTCCGGTGCCGGCAGCATCCGCGACGTGATCGCGTTTCCGAAGACGCAGATGGCAAGCTGCCTGATGACCGACGCCCCGGGCGAGGTCTCGCCGCTGCAGCTGAAGGAAACCGGCATCCGGGTGCGATAGTACGGTGCCGAGTACGGTGCCGGGCATTCGGTTTCGGAAAATGCTATCGACAGCGGGTGACTGAGGCGTTGGTACGATTTTCCGAAACCGAATGCCCGGCACCATTCACATTCACCACAAATGCAACGCCGTCATTTACTGCTGGCCCTGAGCAGCATTCCGCTCGCGAGCGCCATGGTCGCCGCTGCGCGCGGGGAGACGGTCGTGCTGGTCCACGGGCTGTGGATGACCGGTCTGGAGAGCGGGCTGCTGCGCAACCGGCTGAACGAGGATTACGGCTTCGAAACCCGTCAGTACAGCTACCACACGGTCCAGGTGGGGCTCGAGGACAACATCCGCCTGCTCGCCGAGTATCTCGCCGACGTTCCGGGCGAGACCGTGCACGTGGTCGGTCACAGCCTCGGCGGGCTGCTGGCCTTGCATACGCTCACGCGCCACCCGATCAGCCGTCCGGGGCGCATCGTCTGTCTCGGCTCGCCGCTCAGGGGCAGTTCTGCGGCGCGCGCGATGGCGGGGCTGCCGTTCGGGGAAGAGATCCTGGGCGCGACCATTCGCGAAGCGGTGCTGAACGGGGGCATGACCGAGTACCGGGGTGAGCGCGAGGTCGGCGTCATCGCCGGCACGCTCGCGGTGGGCGTCGGCGTGGTCATCGACAACCTGCCGGAACCGAACGACGGTACCGTGGCGGTGGTGGAGACGAAGCTGCCGGGCATCACCGACCACCTGGAAGTGGCAGTGAGCCACACCGGGCTGCTGGTTTCGCAGGTCGTCGCTTCGCAGACTGCTTACTTTCTGCGCCAAGGGGAGTTCGCCCGGACGCGGTAGTGGTCGATCATCCGGATCCGGACGACCGTCAACACGACCTATCGCGGCTGATGAGTCGGGGCTGAAGCCCCTCCTACAATAATTTTTTCAGCTGATAGAGCGCATCGAGCGCCTCGCGCGGCGTCATGCGGTCCGGGTCCATGTGCGCAAGTGACTCGCGCAGCGGGTCGGCGACCGGTGCGGGCCGGAGATCCAGTTCCGCCTGTGGTCGCGGCTGGCGATGTTCGCGCGCATGCTGTTCCAGTTCGGCGAGATAACTGCGCGCGCGGGCGATCACCGTGCCCGGCACGCCGGCAAGTGCAGCAACCTGCAGCCCGTAGCTCTGATTGGCGGGGCCTTCCTTCACCGCGTGCATGAACACCAGCCGCTCGCCGTGGCTGGTCGCGTCGAGGTGCACGTTGGCGCAGCGGGGGAGTTCCGCGGCGAGCGCCGTCAGCTCGAAATAGTGCGTAGCAAACAGGGTGAACGCGCCGATGCGCTCGCCGACGTAATGCGCCGCCGCCCAGGCGAGCGATAGCCCGTCGAAGGTGCTCGTGCCGCGGCCGACCTCGTCCATCAGCACCAGGCTATGCTCGGTGGCGTTGTTGAGAATGTTGGCCGTCTCGGTCATCTCGACCATGAAGGTGGAGCGGCCGCCGGCGAGATCATCGGCCGCGCCGATACGCGTGAAGATGCGGTCGAGCGGGCCGAGGCGGGCGGCGTCGGCCGGCACGAAGCTGCCGACGTGGGCGAGCAGCGCGATCAGCGCCGCCTGGCGCATGAACGTGGATTTGCCACCCATGTTGGGACCCGTGATCACCAGCAGGCGGCGCTCGCGCCCGAGCTCCAGGTCGTTCGGAATGAACGGCTCCTCCAGCACCTGCTCCACCACGGGATGGCGCCCGGCGCGGATACTGATCACCGGTTCATCGGTGAGCTCGGGCCGGCAGAAGCCGAGCTCGACGGAGCGCGCGGCGAGCGTGGCGAGCACGTCCGCCTCGGCCAGCGCGCTCGCCAGGTCCCGCAGCCCGGGCAGCACCTCCAGCAGCCGCTCTAGCAGCGCGTTGTAGAGATCCTTCTCACGGGCGAGCGCGCGCTCGCGCGCGGAGAGCACCTTGCCCTCGAAGGCCTGCAGCTCCGGCGTGACGTAGCGCTCGGCGCCCTTCAATGTCTGCCGGCGCTGGTAATCCACCGGGGCGTTGGCCGACTGCGCGCGCGTGATCTCGATGTAGTAGCCGTGCACGCGGTTGTAGCCGACCTTGAGCGAGGGCAGTCCGGTGCGCTGACGCTCGCGCGCTTCGAGATCGAGCAGGTACTGGTCGGCATTGGTGGCAATGTCGCGCAGCTCGTCGAGCCCTGG
>CAZFWB010000194.1:0-5885 GCA_964522655.1 uncultured Chromatiaceae bacterium
TATTAATAACCGCACCAGCATTTTGATTTTGGGTATGTTTACAGATTCTGCACAAATTTCGGAAACCATTCAATTCGAAAACGCTTGCTTGGCAAAACGCCGGTCGGTTTCCGAAACCGAAAGCCCGGCACCGATGTCAGCTGGTAGACTTCGCGCATGACCGAGACCACGCATTTCGGCTTCGAGACGATCCCGGCCGCGGAGAAAGCCGCACGCGTACGCGGCGTGTTCGATTCCGTCGCCACCCGCTACGACCTCATGAACGATCTCATGTCCGGTGGTTTGCATCGGCTGTGGAAACGCTTCGCGCTGTCGCGCACCGGCCTCGCCCCCGGCCAGAGCGCGCTCGACGTCGCCGGCGGTACCGGCGATCTCGCCGCCGGGCTGCACGCCCAGGTCGGCCGCGAAGGCTACGTGTGCCTCGCCGACATCAACTCAGCCATGCTCGCGCGCGGCCGCGAGCGGCTGACCGATCGCGGCATCGCCGGCAACGTCGCCTACGTCCGGGCCGACGCCGAGCGGCTGCCGTTCCGCGCCGGCAGCTTTCACTGCGTCACCATCGGATTCGGCCTGCGCAACGTCACCGACAAGGCCGCCGCCCTCGGCTCCATGGCGCGCACGCTGCGCCCGGGCGGCAGGCTGCTGGTGCTGGAGTTCTCGAAGCCGGTGCTGCCGCTGCTCGCGCCGCTGTACGACGCTTACTCCTTCCGGGTGTTGCCGCTGCTCGGCGGTCTGGTCGCGCACGACGAGGCGAGCTACCGCTATCTCGCCGAGTCGATCCGCATGCACCCCGACCAGGCCGCGCTCGCCGCGATGATGACGGAAGCAGGGCTGGAGGACGTACGTTACTTCAACCTGAGCGGCGGCATCGTTGCGCTGCACATCGGCTTGCGCTACTGAAGGTCGGCGCGCATGTTCTCCGAGCTGCTCTTCCGTCCCTTCGAGGCGTTCCTCAACCACGGCATCGGACAGTCCACCAGCGCGCAGGCGGTCGCAGCGCAACTCGAGGGCCGCACGCTCGCGCTTACGATCGATGTCAGCCCGTTCGACCTGCGACTCAAGGTCGCCGGCGGGCGCATCACCATCTCGCTGCCCGACGGCGCGGCGTCGGACGCGGGCATCCGCGGTACCGCGCTCGGCCTCGGCCGCCTGCTCGGGAGGGATCCGCAGGCCGCGATCCGTGACGGTGCGGTGCGAATTTCCGGTGACGCTGAGATTGCCGGCCAGTTCCAGGAACTGCTGCGAAGGGCTGCGCCTGACCTGGAGCGCGAACTGGCGCGGCTGCTCGGCGAGCCGCTCGCGCAGGATATCGGCGCGGCGGCACGCGCGGTGACCGGCTGGGGCGAGGAGGCAGGCGAGCGCGTCGCCCGCGGCGTGGGCCGTTACCTGCGCGAGGACGCGCGGCTGGTTCCCGACGCCGGGGAGATGCGCGAATTCAGCCGCGGCGTGGACGAGTTCGTCAACGGCGTGGAGCGCGCCGAGGCGCGCATCCGGCGGCTGGAGGAATTTGGGGACAGTGACCTCAATTGCTTATCGCAGCGACCTGCTGATTAATCTTGCGAGCATCAATTGAGGTCACTGTCCCCGAATTTTTAATGCCCCGTCTCCGACTGATCCTGCGCCTCCTCACCATCCAGCGCGTGCTGTTCAGGCACGGGCTCGATGAGCTGATCGTCCAGATTCACCTCTTCCGCCCGTTCCGGTTCCTGCTGTTTCTCTGGCCGCTGCACTGGTTCGGCCGCGACCGCGCCAAACCCCGTGGTGTGCGCATTCGCGAGGCGCTCGAGGATCTCGGCCCCATCTACGTGAAATTCGGCCAGTCGGTCTCCACCCGCCAGGACCTGCTCGCGCCGGACATCGGCGCCGAGCTCGCGAAGCTGCAGGACGAGGTTCCGCCGTTCCCGCCCGAGCAGGCGCTGGCCGAGGTCGAGCGCGCCTTCGGGCGACCGGCCTCGTCAGTGTTCGCGCAATTCGACGAGCAGGCGCTGGCGGCCGCCTCCATCGCACAGGTGCACGCGGCGCGGCTCGCAACCGGCGAGGACGTGGTCGTCAAGATCCTGCGCCCGCAGGTGCGCGAGCAGGTGGAGCGCGACCTCGAGGTGCTTTACGCGCTCGCCCGCCTCGCCGGGCGCTTCTGGAAAGAGAGCCGGCGGTTGCGGCCCCTGGAACTGGTGGCCGAGTACGAGAAGACCATCATCAACGAGCTCGATCTCATGCGCGAGGCGGCCAACGCCGCGCAGCTGCGGCGCAATTTCCAGGACGATCCGAAGATCTACGTGCCGGAGGTGTACTGGGATTATTGCCGGCCGAATGTCATGGTCCTCGAGCGCATTCACGGTATCCAGATCGACGACATGGCGGCGCTGCGCGCGGCCCGGGTCAACATCCCCCGTCTCGCCGCCAACGGCGTCGCGATCTTCTTCACGCAGGTGTTCCGCGACAATTTCTTCCACGCCGACATGCACCCGGGCAACATCTTCGTGGATGCGAGCGATCCCGAGCATCCGAAGTACTGTGCGGTGGATTTCGGCATCGTCGGCACGCTCACCGACAGCGACCGGCGCTACCTCGCCGAGAATTTCCTCGCCTTCTTCAAGCGCGACTACCACCGCGTCGCGCAACTGCACGTGGATTCCCGCTGGGTTCCGCCCGGCACGCGGGTGGATGAGTTCGAATCGGCCATCCGCTCGGTATGCGAGCCGGTGTTCAACAAGCCGCTCAAGGATATCTCCTTCGGCACGGTGTTGTTGCGCCTGTTCCAGACCGCGCGGCAGTTCGATATGGAGGTGCAGCCGCAGCTCATGCTGCTGCAAAAGACCCTGGTGCAGATCGAGGGCCTCGGGCGGATGCTCTACCCAGAGCTCGATCTCTGGGAAACGGGGCTTCCGGTCCTGCGGGCCTGGGTACGCGAACAGTCCGGGCCGCGTGCGACCATCCGGCGCCTGCGCCGCGAACTGCCCGACCTGCGCTACACGCTGGAGAAGCTGCCGACGGCGCTGCGCCGGTTCGTCGAGCGGCAAGCCCAGGCCGGTGACTCCGACCGCAGGAGCGAGGCCAGCGCCGACCTGCCCGACGAACAGCGCCGGAGCTCTCCCGCAACCCTGGCCGCCCGCCAGCGCTACGCCCTCGGCGCCGGCTCGGCGCTGCTGCTCGCCGGCGTGCTCTTCATCGGCCTGCGCGCCCATCCGGACTGGGCGGGCTGGCTGCTCGGCGCCGCCGGGCTTGCAATGCTCTGGACGGGGCGGCCGCGAGTACGGTAGCTGCGACGCCGGCGGCGCGCCGGCGCTGGACCGACGTCAGGCGAAGCCCATGAACGACCGCCCGAGAGGGGTGCTCACGGTTGCAGGGACCGTTCTGGCAGCGAAATCCGGGTAATTAAAGTACACCTAATCGACAGTGTCGATATAGAGATTACTTTAGTTGTCTGTTTAATTGAAGAAATTGCGAAGGTAGGCCGCCTCACCGACTCAACCGCCGCCGGCGGGCGCAAGAGCGTGCACTGGCGTTCGAGGCGGCTTTTCAGGCCGCCTCTTCCAGCCGCTCGATGAGCCGCATCACCGCCCGGCGCTCGCGCTCGGCGGCGAGCCAGCGGCTGCGGGCCCGCGTGATGCGCCGGTCCGAGCCCGGCAGGGCGTCGCGCAGCCCCTGGTATTCCGCCCAGGCGGCCGTGGTGAACTCGGTCAGCCGGTGCCAGCGGCGCATGAGCTGCTCTAGGTCGGTATCGAGATCGATCGATTCCATGGTCGTACTCCCGCAGGTATTTGCCGTCGTCGCGCTCAGCCTATGAGACCCGTGTGACGCCCGTGTTGCGGGCCCGTGTCATTTCAGCCTCGCCCCAGCGGTGTCTTTCGGCGGTGGTGCCCGTACGGATTCCGGCATCCGCACGGCTGTCTGCGGCGTCCGTGCCGGTCGCGAGGCTTTTGATGCCTGAGGCGACCATGCACGGCAGGGTGCCGCGCAGCGCGCATGGTGTGAATACGGCGATACCGAGAGGAACAAACGGGTTTCCCGATCCGCGGTGCTATCCGTCTGCTGCGACGGAGAACGGGCGTTTCCCCGCTCTGCGGGGACACGCGGCACGCATGGTGGCAACCGAAGAGCTGAACGCGAGGGCTGCGCTCGGGAAGGGGCGGTCGCGCCGCAAGATCCCGGCACGACCGACCGCGTTTGCGCCAAGCCGCGAAGAACCCGAGAAAAGCAGGCTTACGGTTTCTAATGTCGCGCGCTGCGCAAGCCGCGCAGAAACTGCACCGGGTCGTGCCCGGCCTCGAGTTCCTCGACCAGGGCGGAGCCGACCACGACGCCGTCGGCGTGACCGCTCAACGAGCGCACCTGCTCGGCGGTACGCACGCCGAATCCGGCGCAGACGGGCAGTGCCGAGAGAGCGCGCACGCGGTCGAGATAGCCGGTCACCTCGGCGGGCAGGCCGCGCGCGCCGCCGGTGATGCCCTTGACGGTGACCGCATACACAAACCCCCTGCTTGCCGCACAGAGTCGCCGGATGCGCTCCTCGGGTGTCGCGGGCGTGACGAGGTGAATCAGGGCGATCCCGCGGGCGTCGAGGCGCGTGGCGAGCTCCTCGCTTTCCTCCAGCGGCAGGTCCGGCACGATGAAACCGCCGACGTGAGAGTCCACGGCAGCAGCCGCGAGCTTTTCGTAGCCGAAGGCGAGCAATGGGTTCAGGTAACTCATGAGCACCACCGGCGCCGCCAGCTCGCCCGCCTTTCTCAGCTCGGCGAGTATCCAGCGCAACGACACCCCGCCGGCGATCGCGGCGTGGCTGGCGCGCTGGATGGTGACGCCGTCGGCCATCGGATCGCTGAACGGCACCCCGACCTCGACCACGTCGGCCACTTCGGCGATCGCGCGCAGGGTGGCGGTGAATTTCGCCGGATCCGGATAGCCGGCGGTGATATAGGGCACGAGCGCGACGCCGCGCTCCCGGGCCGCGCGGCGGATGGCGGTCGTGATGCGGTCATGCAGGACGGGACTCGCCACGGCGCCCTCAGTGCCGGCTGCCCGGCTCGTGCCCGCCGGGTAACGCCTTCGACAAGGTTGGCATGTCCTTGTCGCCGCGGCCGGAAAGCCCGATCAGAATGCGCTTGCCCGGGTTGTCACGCGCCCAGCGGCGCGCACCGGCGAACGCGTGGGCGGATTCCAGTGCCGGCAGGATGCCCTCGCTGGCGCAGCACTCGTGCAGCGCCTCCAGCGCCTCCTCGTCGGTCGCGGAGACGTAGCGCACGCGCCCGATGACCTGCAACAGCGAGTGCTCCGGCCCGACGCCCGGATAATCGAGCCCGGCCGAGATCGAGTGCGTTTCCTGCACCTGGCCTTCCGCGTCCTGCAGGAGCATCGAGTAGCTCCCGTGCAGCACGCCCGGCGCGCCGCGGCCGAGCGTGGACGAGTGCTCGCCGAGCCCGCTGCCGCGCCCGCCCGCCTCCACGCCGATCAGCGCCACGGTGGCATCGCCGAGGAATGGATGAAACAGCCCGATCGAGTTGGAGCCGCCGCCGACGCACGCAAAGGCCGCGTCGGGCAGACCGCCGGTCGCCTGCAGGAACTGCTCGCGCGCCTCACGCCCGATGACCGACTGCAGCTCGCGCACCAGCCACGGATACGGATGCGGGCCGACCGCAGATCCCAGCAGGTAGTAGCTGCCTTCCGGGTCGGACACCCAGTCGCGGAACGCCTCGTCGATCGCGGCGCGCAGGGTCTGGTCGCCGCTTTCCACCGGCACCACCCGCGCGCCGAGCTGGTGCATGCGGTCCACGTTCGGCGCCTGCCGGCGCACGTCCACGGCGCCCATGTACACCACGCAGGGGATGCCGACCCGCGCGCAGGCCGCCGCGGTCGCCACCCCGTGCTGGCCGGCGCCGGTCTCGGCG
>CAZFWB010000195.1:0-5793 GCA_964522655.1 uncultured Chromatiaceae bacterium
TCCACACTGCGCTCAGCTTAGGAAGGACGGGGTGCGGCGGCGAGGAACTGAGTCACAGGCAATTCGATTTAACAGGGACGTTATGCGACACGACGCGCGCCGCAATGTGCGAAACCGGCCGGCGCTCTGTCGGAACGGTCAGACCACCAGACGATAGCAGGGCTGGTAGACGCGCCCGGGAAGCCTCATGCGGTTCTGCGCGACGAACGCACCGAGCAACCGGTCGAGCTCGCCCATCAGCTCCCGTTCCCCGGACAGCTCGAACGGTCCGTGGCGCTCGATGGCGCGGATGCCGTCGTCCTTGACATTGCCGGATACCAGCCCGGAGAAAGCCTTGCGCAGGCTGGCCGCAAGGCGCGGCGCATCCTGGCCGCGGAACAGCTGCAATGCCGACATGCTCTCGTGAGTCGCGCGGAACGGGCTCTGGAAGTCCATGTCAATGTGAAGCCGCCAGTTGAAATAGTAGGCATCGCTGTGTGCATGGCGGAAATCGCGCACCCGGCGCATCCCGTCGCGCAGGTCGGCGGCCACTGCGCCCGGGTCGCCCAGGGTGATGCGGTAACGCTGCTGCGCCTCCCGGCCGAGCGTTGCCCCGATGAAACGGTCGATCTGCTCGAAGTAGGGCGCGCTCGAGTCCGGCCCGGTAAGCAGCACCGGAAGCGGTACGTCGCGGTTTCGCGGATGCAGCAGGATGCCGAGCAGGAACAGGAACTCTTCTGCCGTACCCACGCCGCCCGGGAAGATGACGATCGCGTGGGCGATCCGCAGAAACGCTTCCAGCCGCTTTTCCATGTCCGGCATGATCACCAGCTTGTTCACGATCGGGTTCGGCGATTCGGCGGCGATGATTCCCGGTTCCGTCACCCCTACGTAGCGGCCGTCGGCGACACGTTGCTTGGCGTGGCCAACGGCGGCGCCTTTCATCGGGCCCTTCATCGCGCCGTTGCCGCATCCCGTGCACACGTTCATGCCGCGCAGGCCGATCTCGTAGCCGACCTGCTTGGAGTAGTCGTACTCCTCGCGGCTGATGGCGTGCCCTCCCCAGCACACGACGAGGTCAGGTTCGCCGGCCCGCAATGCGCCGGCGTTGCGCAGAATGTGGAAGACCGCATTGGTGACACCGTCGCTCGTGCCGAGGTCGAACTGCGCGCCGCTGGTGACCTCGGTGTTGATGAACACGACGTCGCGCAGCACTGCGAACAGCAGCTCGCGGATACCCCGGATCATCCGCCCGTCGACGAACGCCTCCGGCGGCGCATTCTTCAGGGCCAGCTTGACGCCGCGATCCTGCTGCACGATGTAGACATCGAAATCGCGGTATTTCTCCAGCACCTCGCGGGTATCGTCGGTATGGCCCCCGACGTTCAGGACGGCGAGCGCGCACCGGCGCAGCACCTCGTGCTGGCCGCCCTCGCCCGTGCTGCGCAGCCGGTTGACCTCGTGTTGGGACAGCAGCTCGAGGCTGCCCTCGGGCATCACTTCGACCAGGGTTTCCGTCGGGCCATTGCTCATGAGTGGCATCGCTGTCCGGGCGCCGCAGGCTCGCGGGCCAGCGGGTCGCAGCAACCCTCCGGCCCGGGTGGCTGCGCGCCGTGCTATGGAGTGATTTCGATCGGGGTGTTGCGGCCGGTCATCAGCCAGATGTCCACCATGTCGGAGTTGGACACGGCGATGCAGCCATTGGTCCAGTCAGCGCGCCGATAGTACTCCGGGGATCGCGTGGGATTGTTGGGCTGCCCGTGAATCATGATGGAGCCGCCGGGATCGTAGCCCTTCGCCCGCGAGCGGCGGATATCGGCGACGCTCGGGTAAGAAATGCGTATGGCGAGGAAGAAATCACTGTCAGCCTTGCGCTCGATCAGCTCGTAGCTGCCCTCCGGAGTGCGAAAGTCTCCCTCGCGCAGCTTGTGGCCTTCGGGCTCGAGCCCGAGGGCGACGTCGAAACTGCGCAACACGGCATCGCCTTTCATGAGGTAGAGCTTGCGCTCGGACTTGCGAACCAGGACCCGGTCAGCCCGATCGAAACTGACGGAGGCCACCAGGCCGGGCGCGGGCAGGCCCGCGGCGAGCAGCGCGACGAGGGCGGCGGCAGGTACGAAGCGGGTCATGGCGTCTCGCTCCCCGGACCGTCTAGACGACCGGCGCCAGCCGGGGGAATACCACGGGGGTTCCGGGGCGCAGCTCGTCGAGGTTCAGCGTGGGATTGTACTGGCGCAACAGCCACACCGGCACCTTGTACTTCTGCGAGGCGAGCACCCACACTGACTCGCCCCGGCGCAACCGGTGCTCGGTGGTGTCCGTAATTCGGTAGCGGCTGAAGAATGCTTCCTGCAGATCCCGGTGGAAGCCGATGCGCCGCGACTGAAACGTCTCCCGGCTCACCGCGGTGAACACCAGTCGCACCCGTTGGCCCAGCACGAGCGAGCGCTGCCGTGACCAGCCGTTCGCCTTGCGTACCGCGCTGGCGCTTACGCCCAGCCAGTCGGCGTAATGGCTGAGCGTCTCGGCGGCCTGTACCTCGATGGTGTCGTCCCCGGCCACGAGGTAGTCGCTCGGGTCGGCGAGCGAGGTGGAGGGCGGGCTCTCGCCGGCGGCCGGCTTGACTGCGGTCGCATCGTTCGGCCCGTCGGCGACCGTCGTTGCCGGCGCCGGCGCTGCCTCGGTTGCAGCCGGCGGCGGCACAAGCCGCAGCGTCTGCCCGCTGCGCAGCATGTTTGCATCGCGCAGACCGTTGAACTCGATCAGGTCACGCTGGGATATGCCGGTGCGCCGCGCAATGAGCGCGAGTGAGTCGCCGCGCCGGACGCGGTAGGTCGCCGGCGGCGTAGTCGCGGCATCTGACCGGGCGTTGGCGACGACTGGCTCCGGGGTGGTCCCCGCCGCCGGCGCGAGCCGCAGCGTCTGCCCGCTGCGCAGCATGTTGGCGTCGCGCAGGTCGTTCAACTCGATCAGGTTCCGCTGTGACACGCCGGTGCGCCGGGCGATCGCCGCGAGCGAATCACCGGACCGGACCCGGTAGGTCGGCGCCGGCGCCGAGCCGGCCGCGAGCCGCGTAGAGTCGGACGGCGTCGCCCGCGGCTCAGTCCGCGCGAGCCGGGCCGAACCGGCGCGCACCGGCAGCTTCAGCGTCTGTCCCACGCGAATCCGGCTGCCATTGCCAAGGTTGTTGACCCGGGCAAGTTTCGCAACGGTCGTGCCGTGGCGCCGGGCGATATGCGAAAGCGTGTCGCCTTTACGCACGCGATAAGTGAGGTCGGGTACCTGCGCCGCGAACCGCTCCCGGGGCGGCACGGCAGCGAGCACCTGCTCGGGCGCAGCGATCACCGCCTCGGCCGGCAGCCGCAGGCGGAAGCCCCGCGGCACGTACTTGGCCCCCTCCCACACCGGCGGCAGCAGCGCCGGGTTGGAGGCCTGCAGGGTGCTGCGCGACACGCCGAGGGTCTTCTCCAGGGTATCGATGCGCATGTAGTCGGGCAGCTCCACGACGAGTTCCTCTTGCGGAGCGCTGCGCCGGACGGTACCGAAGAATTTCGCCGGGTCCTGGTCGATCTCCAGCGCCGCCAGGAACGAGACATAGAAATTGCGGGATGCGAACCCGAATGCCCTGCCGTCATAGCGGCGAATGATGAGTTCGATGTCCTTCGTGCCCATCGCCTCGGCTGCCCGGCGCATGCCTGCCGTACCGTGGTTGTAGGCGGTGATTGCCAGCGGCCATGAGCCGAGCACCGAGTAGTTGTACTGGAGCAGGCGAGCGGCCGCCTCGCTCGATTGGTACGGATCGCGGCGCTCGTCGACCGCCTGGTCGATACGCAGGTAGCGCCGGCCGGTGCCGCTGGTGAACTGCCAAAGCCCCGCCGCGCCCACGAAGGAGCGGGCGTTCGGGTCGAAGGAAGACTCCACATGCGGCAACGCCACGAGTTCCTCGGGCACGCCGGCCGAGCGCATCGCCGCGAGGATGTGATCGCGCCACAGACCGGAACGAATCAGCCCGGCGTGGAACCGGTCGGCGAGGCCCTGCTGGAAGCGCACGCGTTCGGCCGCCGCGCGCAACTCGCGATTGGACGCGCGCTTGCCCCAGAGCTCGAGTACGCGGCGCTGCTCACTGGTGAGCCCCTCGCGGCTGCCCGCAGCCAGCGAGCGCAGTATGCGCTCGTACTTGCCGCGCGCGGCTTCCGATGCGTTCCTGATGCGGGCCGGGTTGGAGCCGGCGGAAAGATCGAGCTTCTCGTACACGACGCCGAGGTGGCGATTGTCGTGAATCAACCCCTGCTGGCTGCTGACCTCGGCAAATATGCGGCGCCAGAAAGCGATTTCCGGCTCCAGCCCCGCCGGCCGCGGCAGCGCGTCATTGGCGGACGCCAGCGCGCAGCCAAGCAGGCTGACCCCCAGGAGAATGGCTCTGGCAGTGACTGACATTACGAAACTGAACCCTGTGATTGAGCGATAGATAGCCAATCGCCTCCGTCAAAGCAAGCGCCGGCGGGATACAAAGACCTGGCGCGTTACCGCAACGCCTAGCCTAGCGCGGCAGTTGTTGCGCACGGGACGAAAGGATTCACATAATTGATCACAAGCCCATGCGCGAAGCTCGCAGGGGCCGCCGCCACCACGCCGGCGGCGCTCGCCGGCTTCAAGCGGTTTTACAAAACTGCTACTGTTTCACGTCGCAGAGCCATTCTTTTGACTATCTTGCCGGGATGCTTGTGCGCGTCCGGCCATCAATCCGAGCGATTCCCGGCGACGAGCTTTCGATGGATCGCGTACCCGACATATTGCCCGCGGCTCAGGCCCCGCGGCTGACCGCGCTGCTGGCGCTCCTGATGCTGTGCGGTTGCGGCCGGAGCGGCTCGCCGCCGGACGCCCCCGCGCCGATCACCGCCATGCCCGGCCCGGCCGCCGCGGCCGAAACCCGATCCGCGCCGGTTCCCGCGCCGTCGCCACCTGCCACGCCCGCGCTGGAAAGCCCGCCTGTTCCGGCGATTGCCCCGACACCAGCGCCGCCCGCCGCGACCCTCGAGGTCGGCGCACCCGCGCCGGTCGAGGGCACGCTCGAGCTGCTCGGCGAGCGGATCGCGCCGGGCAGCGCGACGCGGCTGATGTGGTCGGCCAGCAGCATTTTCGAGGGCATGAGCAGCGAGACCCCGGTCCTGGTCGTGAACGGGCGCGATGACGGGCCGGTGCTGTGCCTGACGGCGGCCCTGCACGGTGACGAACTCAATGGTATCGAGATGGTCCGGCGGGTGTTCCAGGAACTGGCCGCCGACGAGCTGAAGGGCGCGGTCATCGGCGTGCCGATCGTCAACATCCACGGTTTCCGGCGCGGATCGCGTTACCTGCCGGACCGGCGTGATCTCAACCGTTTCTTCCCCGGCAATCCGCAGGGCAGCTCAGCAGCGCGCATCGCCTATTCCCTGTTCGAGCAGATCATCCGCAAGTGCGACGCGGTCGTTGACCTGCACACGGGCTCCTTTTTCCGCAACAACCTGCCACAGGTGCGCGCCGATTTGTCGCAGCCGCCCGTCGCGCAGCTCGCCCATGGCTTCGGCGGGATGCTGGTGCTGAACAATGAGGCCTCGCCCGGTACGCTGCGCCGCGCGGCGACCGACGCCGGGATCCCGGCGGTCATCATGGAAGCCGGGGAGCCCCTGCGACTGCAGCCGCGACAGGTCGAGCAGGGCGTGGCCGGTGTCAACCGGCTGTTGCGCTCACTCGGCATGATCCGGCGGGCTACCCTTCTGAGGCAACCCGAGCCAGTCTATTACCGCTCCCGCTGGGTGCGGGCCGACCACGGCG
>CAZFWB010000196.1:0-5697 GCA_964522655.1 uncultured Chromatiaceae bacterium
GAGCGCTTGCTTCGGGAGCAAGAGGTCGCAGGTTCGAATCCTGTCACCCCGACCACCACCAGCAGCAGGCCAGATCGCGTCAGCCCCGGCTTCTTTTGACGTTCTTCGGCGCTCTGCGGGAATGCGGTCGGTCGTCGGCCAATGATGCGGCGGTCCCGTGCCGAGCGCAGCCCTCGCCGCAAGACATTGATTTCGACCAGGCGATCCGCGCGTCCCTGCAGAGCGGCGTAGAACCGTTTTGAAAGACCTCGCACGTTCATCCGCGACTATCGACGCCGCGACAGTCTCCTGCTGGCGAAACTATTCATATAGTTGGCTGCAAATACTCACGATCCCGGTCAGCGTGTAAGGGAACCCGTCTCACCCAACTGGGTGATGCGGCCGTGGCGACTATGGTGTAGTGTCAGCCGCAGAAATGTGTCACCGAGTCGCAGGGAGGCACAAATTGGCGATGAAAACGCGAATCACCGGCCCGTCGGTGGCCAGCGTCGTTGCTACGGTGCTGATGGCACTCGTGAGTTCCCATGCCGGCGCCGCCCTGGTCAATCCGCCGACCGTGCCCATACCGGGCGTCAACGTTGCCGGGCAGGTGCAGACGATTGCCGCACCCGCAGATGCCCGGTTCGGTGTGTTCGAATCAAACACCACCGCGTTCCTGTGGGCCGAACAGGCGAATGTCGTGCTTGCAGCGTCCCAGTTGGTCACGATCATCCCGTTCCAGGGCATCACGCCGGAGGGAGCCGGCAGCACGAACGGCTTGGGACCGGGCAGCGCCTTCTATGACCTGGATTCGCAAAAGGGCAACTGGGACGGCCTGCTCGCGCCCGGCACCTACAGCAGCTATTTTCTGCACATGGACAAGGACGGCGCGGATCAGACTTTCGTGGGCACGATGACGTTCTCCCGGGAGATCGTGGGTCTCGTCTTCAACAGATTTGAGAATTGCGACACGGACCTGATCTTCGGCGCGCCGGGCACGATTTATCCGAACACTCCCTGCGGGGACACCCGCAACTTCGATCTGCCGGGCGACGCCAACTGGCTGAGCCTGTCGGCCGATCGCAAGACGCTGATGTTTTCTCAGGTCGTGCCGCACGACCTCGACCAGGTGCGTATCCTTACTGCCGCGGCAGTGCCTGTTCCCGCTGCGGTCTGGCTGTTCGGTGGTTCGCTCGGTGCGCTGATCTGGCTGAGGCGCAGACAGGCAAGCGCATAAACCTTCACCCTTCTCGACCAGAAAAGAAACCCCGCCTGGCGCGGGGTTTTTTTCAACGACACGTCTCACTCATTTGGGTGAATTAGCCGGCTAATCGAGAACGCGCGGTTCCCCTCATCTTGGAGAATGTTGACACCAAACAGGTGGCGTATAAACCGTGCTTTCGGCTCGACTGCGCGACAGGAATCACGAAGAAAGCCTTGGTCGCCGCCTCCGCCTCCGAGCCGTTGGAAATTCATGGCAGTGGAACGCCTTCACGAATGGTTGTCGGGATCCTTCATTGGTTTAGCGATGGTTGAGATCACGGGAGCAAGAAAATGAGACGAGCGATTGCACAGCTGAGTCTGGTGTTAACCGCCGCCTGGTCTACCGTTGCCTGGCCGGCATCCTTCAATGCCATCCGTATCGGCGACAATGACGGCTTCGGCGTCAACCCCACCGCAGGCCTCTGCAAGGCCGATGGCGTCTCGAGCTGTAGCGGCCCAGCCGATACGGACGGCGATGGATTGTTGGAGGTGGGGGAATACCTGCCCGATCTGAACCTCGACAGTCAGATCAATGCTCTGGATGATTTCGATAACCGATCCGCCGAAGGAATTACCGGTCAGGGCTTCAGCGATATTTCGAGCAGCGGGTCATTGTTCACCGATTCAGGCCTGGAGCACCAAGCCGGGATATCGTTCATATTCGATTTTTCAGTCGCCGAAAACGATATCAACGCCGGTTCCGCGCTCCGTCTCCGCATCGCACACGCTGACCAGGAGTACGCGATTCCGGTTCAGCTTACTCTGCAGGATGCGACGGTGACTTCGCCGGGCAACCTCAGTATTACGACTTTGGGCCTGATCGAGTACCAGGATTTCCTGCTCAACTTTAGCGATGTGTTCGGCGCATTGAATGCCGGCGCCTATCACGGTGCTTTACGCGTAGACCTTCTCACGTCGGAGGTTGAGCCATTCGTTGCTTTCGATTTCGTAGAACTTGCTGCCGTCCCAATACCCGCCGCAATGTGGCTGTTCGGCGGGGCTCTCGGAACGCTCGGTTGGTTGAGGCGCCGGCAGGCGAGTACCTGACCCGTTCACCTTTCTCAAACAGAAACCCCGCTTCGGCGGGGTTCATTTTTCGCCTGCGACAGCGGCTCAACTCCCCCTCGCAACCGCTTGCCATAATTAAGTAAAATCTGGCCTGCAGCACACGACGAAGAAGGTGCGACATGGGCCGCATGACCGCCGCAGCCGCGATCGTCGCGACGATCGCCGCTTCCGCTACCGCCTCGAACCCCACCAGCGATGACGCCGGAGTCCTCGCCCCTGCGCCTGCGCTCGAGGCGCCGGGCTGGGCCTCGAACCCAGCGGCTACAACCTCGCCGGCCTGCGTCTGGCGCTTCGCGTTCCGGGCGCCGTCACGCCTTTACTATGGCTGCCGCTCCCCGGACACGCTTGAGACGTTCACCGCCTGGATCGATCTCGACCGCGAGCAGCTCGCCGGGATGGCCTCCCTGGCCGAAGCCATCGCAGCGGGCCGCAGCCATGACCCCGTCACGGTCCCCATGCCGCCCCCGGCACCGGTCCCGCGCCAACCGACGCTGTGCGACCGCTACTGGCTGTGGGCCTCCGACGAGGGTAGCCGCGCGCCCGACATGACACGCGCGCGCAAGATTGCACAGGCCTGCGGCGACGGGACCAAAGAAACGACGATGCGCGACAACTGAGAACTGCATCACCGACCGCGCTGCCCGCGATTCAACAATAATAAGTGCATGCTGCTCAACATCCCCGGCCATCCGGACCTGCGCAAGATCGTCGTGCTCAACCCGAAGGGCGGGTCGGGCAAAACCACGCTGGCGGTGACGCTCGCCGCCTACTTAGCCGCCAATCGCCGCAGGACCGGGCTCATGGACTTCGACCCGCAGGCCTCGGCGCTGCGGTGGGCGCATAACCGTCCCGCGAAGCGGCCCTATATTCACACCATCGGTGCGTTCGCGACCGATCCGCGCCAGACGCGCAGCTTCCAGCTGCGCATGCCGCCCGACGTGCGCCACGTGGTCGTTGACACCCCGGCGGCGATGCCTGCGCAGCGGCTGTCGCAGTTCACCCGCGGCGCGCACGCGATCCTCGTGCCGGTGCTCTCCTCCGACATGGACATCCACGCCGCCTCGCGGCTGGTCAGCGACCTGCTGCTGGTCGCCAAGGTGAGCCGGCGCATGGGGCGGCTCGGGGTGATCGCCAACCGTGTGCGCGAGAACACGCTCGCCTACCGGCGGCTGATGCGTTTCCTCAGCTCGCTGAACATCCAGGTGGTCGGCACCCTGCGCGACAGCCAGAACTACGTGCGCGCCATAGAGCAGGGGCTCGGCATCCACGAGCTGCCGCATTCGCAGGCGTTGAAAGACCTCGAGGGCTGGGCGCCGCTGATCGGCTGGATCGAGCAGCGCCTCGCCACACCGCTCACGCCGCGCGACCTCATGTCGCCCATCGCCGCCGTGCCGGATGCGCGCAATGCCCCGTCGCCGGCGGCAGCCGTTACGCGGGATCCGGGCCCGCCGGCAGCACTGCCGATTCCAGCGATGACACGCGATCCTCTAGCCGGAATATCTTGACGAGGATCGCCACCCGCATCCACATCCCGTTGCGCTCCTGGCGCCAGTACATGGCGCGCGGGTCGGAGTCCACCGCCGGGTCGATTTCCGGCCCCCGCGGCAGCGGGTGCATGATGATGGCGTCTTTCTTCAGCATCCCCAGGTTACCCGGGTGGATGCTGAAACGCTCGTAATCCATCGAGCACGACTCGTCAGCCGAGTCCCATTCCGTCTGCATGCGCGTCACGTAGAGCGCATCGAGTTCCGGCAGCGCCTCGCCGAGCCGCGCCGTTTCCGTCCAGGGGATGCCGGCGCCCGTCAGTCGCGCCTTGACGTCCGGTTCCATGGCGAACGGCTCGGGCGCGATGAACACCACGCGGACGTCGCGGTAGTTGCGCAGCAGTCCGCAGAGCGAGCGCACGGTGCGGCCGCGCTTGAGGTCGCCCATCATGCCGATGACCTTGCCGTCGATGCCGCCGCGGAGCGAGAAACTGCGCTCCAGCGTGTAGATGTCGAGCAGTGCCTGCGTCGGGTGCTGGTCCTTGCCGGAGCCCGCATTGATGATCGGCACCGGGCGCGGAATACGGTCCATCAATGCCGCGGCACGCGCCGCGTATCCCGCCTCTGGCGTGCGCATGACGATCACATCGACGTAGGAGCTGAAGGTGCGGATGCTGTCGTCGAAGGTCTCGCCCTTGACCTCGGAGGATGTCGCGGGGTCGCGGATCTCGCTGGTGCGGATGCCGAGTATGTGGCAGGCGTTGTTGAAGGAAAGGAAGGTCCGCGTCGAGGGCTGCGGGAAGTAGAGCATCGCCCGCGCATGCGGCAGCAGCTGCTGCAGCGCCTGGGCGCCGGCCGGCGCCTTGGCGATGTTGCGCACCCGGGTGGTGAGGTCGCAGAGCTCGTCCAGCAGGGCGCGGTCGAAGCCGCTGGTATCGATGACGTGGTAGAGCCGGCCTGCCAGGTCGGGTTGCATCGGGACGGCTCCTCGCTGCCGGCGCATGAATGTTCCGGGCGCGAATCATAGCCGCTTTGCCGGCACCGGCGCAGCTGTTCCCGGCGGGCGGGCCTCCTTTATATTGGGCGATCCACCCAACCGCCGGAACCATGCCCAAGCGACGCCAGAAACCGCCCGCCACCGCCGCAGCCCGCGGCCCGGATGCCGGGGTCATCGCCATCCGCGGCGCCTGCCAGAACAACCTGCGCAACCTCGACCTCGACCTGCCGCTCGGCCAGCTGCTGGTGGTGACCGGCGTCAGCGGCTCGGGCAAGTCCTCGCTGGCCTTCGACACCATCTACGCCGAGGGCCAGCGCCGCTACGTCGAGACCTTCTCACCCTATGCGCGGCAGTTCCTCGACCGCATGGACAAGCCGCGGGTGGAGCGCATCGACGGCATCCCGCCGGCGATCGCCATCGACCAGAGCAACCCGGTGCGCACCTCGCGCTCCACCGTCGGCACCATGACGGAGCTGAACGACCACCTGAAGCTGCTCTACGCCCGCGCCGCCGCGCTGTACTGCCACCGCTGCGGCCAGCCGGTCAACCGCGACCATCCCGCCTCGGTGCTGGCCGCGCTGCAGGCGGCGCTCCCGGCCGGTACCCGGGTCATGATCACCGCCCCGGTAACCGTGCCGGACAGTTTCACCGTCGAGGAGGTCACCACCCTCCTCGCCCGCCAGGGCCATGACCGCATCCACCAGCAGGACGGCCAGCGGCTGGAGGTGATCCTCGACCGCGTGCGCCTCGACGAGGCGGGCCGCGGCCGGCTCATCGAGGCGCTGGAGAAGGGTTTCGCGCTCGGCCGTGGCCGCCTTGCGGCCTGGCCGCTGGCGGGCGCCGAGGTCGGCGCGCCGCGGCGCTTCTCCACCGACCTGCACTGTGCCGGCTGCGACATCCATTACC
>CAZFWB010000197.1:0-5665 GCA_964522655.1 uncultured Chromatiaceae bacterium
CCGGTCGGACCGGTACCCACTCGTCCGCGACGGCCGCGCTGTTGGAGCACCAGGGGTCGACGACGACCACCTTCATGCCACGCAGACGCGCAGTCGACATCTCCAGCGTTGCCGACACCGCCGCCCAGTTCGACACGGCGCCCTTGTTGGATCCGAACAGCATCACGTAGTTGCAGTGCTTGAAATCGGGCGCGGCATGAAAGCCACCGTGCACCTGCTGCAGCACCGGATGCACGTTGTTGCCACAGAACGACTTCGACGCACTGTTGAGGTTCGGGCTGCCGAAAGAACCCAGCATGGATCCGGCGAACCAGGGGAACGTGGAGAAGTCCGAGTAGCCGAGAACCAGGCCCGCGGGATTGCCCTGGTGGCATTCCGCGAGTTTTCTGGCCGCGATGTCGATGGCTTCCTCGTAGCTGATTTCAACCCAGCCCGGATCGACCCCGATGCCCTTCTCCGGATTCGTGCGTTTCAGCGGCTTGAAGAGCTGCGTGCGGGCGTAGGAGGTCATGATCTGCGCATGCCCCTTGGCGCACAGCCTCCCCTGGCTGAACGGGCAATCTGGATCACCCATGACTTCCGTCACCACCCCCTCGCGGTGGCGCACGAGCATCCCGCAGGTTCCTGCCGGGCAGCCGTAGCAGGTGGTCTTGTGCCATTCGCCGCCGTTCATACCGCCGGTGTTCCGGCGCTTCTCGTCATCTGTTCGCATGTCGGTACCCACGTGACCCAGTGGTATGACTCGCAGTCGCCGAACAGGCCGTCTCAGGAACCTCCGGCAACGCCCATGCACGATGCAAGCGGTAACTCTCCTTCTCGAAGACCGGAACCTCGAGGCGATCCCAGCCTGACCGCCCCGGTGAATCCGTCACTGCGACGCCACCGATCTCCACGGACGCCGTGCGGATCCGATCGCGCCGCTGGCCTCAGGACTGGTCCAGCACATGCCGGGCAACGACGAGCTGCTGGATCTCCGCCGTGCCTTCCTCGAACCAGAACCCGCGGGCATCACGGTAGACGCGCTCGATCGCCGCCTCCTTCGTGTAGCCCCAGCCACCATGCACGCGCAGCGACAGATCCGTCACCCGTCCGATCATATTGAGGCAGAACAGCTTGGCGGTGGCCGCCGCAGCAGTGTACTCCGCTCCATTCGCGCAGAGCTGCGCCGCGTGCTGCACCAGGTGCCGCCCCGCCTCGACGTCGGCATGCATCGTGGCGATGTGACCCTGCATGGCCTGGCGCTCGCTGATCTGCTTGCCGAAGGTCGAGCGACGCTTCGCGAACGC
Organism: uncultured Chromatiaceae bacterium; assembly: GCA_964522655.1. GTDB lineage: Bacteria > Pseudomonadota > Gammaproteobacteria > Steroidobacterales > QUBU01. The sequence goes on from CAZFWB010000197.1 coordinate 1,287, forward strand.
AACCGCCTCGTCGAGGGCGCGCTGCGCGAGCCCGACCATGCAGCACGACAACGACACGCGGCTGTAGTCCAGGAAACTCAGTGCGACCTCGAGGCCCTGCCCTACCGCACCGAGGCGCTGCGTATCCGGAACCTCCATGTTCTCGTAGCGCAGGAAGGCATGCCCGGTTCCGTGCAGGCCCATCGTGTGCTGCGATGTGTCGATCTCGAAGCCCGGCGTGTCGCGTGGAATCAGGAACGCCGTGAGCGACTCCTGGGAACGTCGATCATCGGAAGCCGCGATCAGGATGAAATGGGTCGCGCGATCCGCGAAAGTAATCAGATGTTTCTCGCCGCTGATGCGCCAGACGTCCCCCTGCCGTACCGCCCGAGACCGGATGTCGCGCCCCGTACCACCGGCCTGCTCCGTGAGGCAGAACGCGACGATGGCATCGCCCGTCGCCACGCGCGCGATGATCGAGCGCTGCGTCTGGTTTCCAAACATCGACAACGGACGCCAGGTGCCGTTGGTGAGATGCACCAGCATGCGGCCGATTCCCGGCCCTTGCGCCGAGGCCTCGAGATAGGGCAGATACTCCATGACCCCGAGCCCGAACCCGCCGTACTCGACCGGGAGAGTGAGCCGGTAACATCCGACCTCGGCCGCCCGCCGGTGGAGAGCCTCCGGCAGCCGCTCCGTCCTCTCGATTTCCGGATACGCCCGCTCCACTTCGTCCAGAAAGAACGAGCGGAACTCCTTCATGTTCATCATCCCGGTATCGGCCGTTCTCTGCAGGGAATTCGCGGTCATGTCACTAAACGCTCCGGTAGCCGCGTCGACCCGCCAGGCCGCATGCGGTGAGTCATCGAAACGGCCGGCGTGACCCGACAGGGCCGCCCGCCCGCCCAATTCACAATCGCTTTGATGGCACCGTAAGGCATCAGTTCCACGGGCCCGAGCCAGACTATCGTACAAAATGGTTTTGCGTCAATATATTGATACACCATGACCTGCTCCCCGCGGGTGCCGGTGGCGCTGCCAGTACCGCCGCGGTGCCATGAGTGTCCATTCCACGTTGTTCTGCATGTGCTCGAGTGTATCACCGCGGGCTGCTGCCACCGTGGCGGCGGAGACCGAGTGTCGCGGTAAGGATCAATACCGAGGGCTACGCAGACCGGGGTGCACCCATGCGCCGCAGCAAGGCGCAGTGGCCCTGTCTGATCGCATCGATCGTACTCGCCGATCCATGACTTCCCTGTCTGGCCCGTTGCCCCACATCAGTACTTTCGGGGCTTGTCGGTGTTTCCTCACGTCATGGCCCGCATCGTCACCAGGTCACTGCAGCCAGGCGAGGATAACGCAAGCCCGCACCCGATCAGCGGACGGCCCGGACCGGCCGGTTGCTTTTTTTCTCCGGTACTGTCGGGTCCGGTGCCCCCCCCATGACCCCGGACCCGACATCGGACAGTCAATACTGGTATGTGACCTGCATCAGCACAGTGCGTGGAAGCGTGCCATGTCCAATCTGGTCGGCACTGATCCCACCAGGCGTGCCTGTACCGCTACCCGTCAGCGGGCCATCAGCATGTGCACTGAGGAAATACTGCTTGTTCGTCAGATTCTTCCCGATTACCGCCACTTCAAACCGGTTGTTGTTGAATTTCACACGTGCCGATGCGTCGATGGTCACATAGCTACCCACACGAGAAAGCTCGTTGCCAAACGCCGACGCCAGATAGTCGTCGCTATACCGCACATCGATACCCATACCGAGAGAGCGGTCGTTGCCCACTGCCGTCTCGTAGTAACCGCCCAGCGTCGCAGTCCACGCCGGGGCCACCGAGGTCGGCCTGCCACTCAGATCCTGCAGCGGAAAACCGCTCGGCCCGGTCGGTGAAGGGCATCCTTCCGCAGGTGTCTGCCCTGCGAAGCATGGGCCGAGAAAGTTCTTGTAACGCGACCTGTTGTAGTTCAGCGAACCGTTGATCCTGAGGCCTTCCACTGCATACGGCGCAAACTCGAATTCGCCCTCGATACCTTTCGACACGGCATCCCCCGCATTCACGGTCAGATATGCGAAGGTCGGCGCGTTGAAGAAATCAACCTGCAGATTCGTGAAGCGATACTTATAGGCGGTAAGGTTGAAGCGGAGCTGCCGATCAAGCAGCGTCGTCTTCAGACCGACTTCAAAGCCCTTGGCCTTTTCCGGTTCAAACAGAAAATCCTCGTCCGGCGTAGTCGACAAGGCGCTGTAAATGCCCGAGTTCGACAGACCCCCGGATTTGTAGCCTGTCTTGTACGCACCGTAGACATTGATGTCGGGTGTGATTTTGTACGACAGCGTAGCCTCAGGTGACCAGTTATCGAATGTCTGGTCACCGCGAACCTATGCCCCTTCAATGAACAGCGCTGTCAGCAGAGGATTGACGTAGGGCTGCACGAAATAGCTATCCTTGGTCTCGTGCGTATAACGCACACCGGCAGTCAGGTTCCACCTGTCAGTCACATCGAAAATGACCTGACCGAATGCCGAGATGGTTTCACCCTCGGTTTCTGAATCCTTGGAATAGGCAACGAAACGATTACCGGCCGGTGCCGCGGAATTCTCCACCCCCGCAAAAATGACATACTGGTCGAACACGCGCTTGGTCTTCTGGTAGAGCACGCCAACCATGGCATTCAGAGGACCGTCGTATTCGGTCAGCGCGCGCGTTTCGTTCGAGAACGAACGCCAGCTCGTCCCTTCCGTCGCAAACACGCCGACGGCCTGGTACGCGCAAGAACACGCCCAACTGTTCTTGTTCCGACTGAAGTTCGTGATCGAGGTCACTTCGACGTTGCTCAGTGACAGGTTCATCTGGCTCGTCAGGCCCCAGGCACGGTAGTAGTTGTAGAGCGAGCCATCATCCTTGCCGAATGGCGTGTCCGCACCCACTGCCGCAGGCAGCTTGGTCATGTGGGACACGAAGTTGTCATCACGGCACCGGTATTGTGGTGACACCGTGCTGAAGCCGCTTTCACAACCGAACGCCATGTAGTTCCAGGAATTGTTGTTGTTCTTGTTGTAATCCACGGTGCCCTTGATGTTCCACTTGAAGACTTCGTTTGGCTCCCAGAGCAGCGTAATGCGACCAAGGAATTCCTTCTCCCCGGGCTGCTCCGTCGGTGGGACCTCCCCGACACGCGGTGTGAGTATCCCGGTCGCCACATCGAAGGTGTCATAATTGACCGGTTCGGAGACGTTTCGATAATAGCCGCCATACATCTTCGAACCGCGCAGCGCGACACGCACACCCAGCGTATCGGTGACCGGACCGGACATCACCCCTTCGAGCACAACCTGTTCAGCCTTGAACTCGTAGCCAGCACGCGTCTTGATGTAGAGCTCATCGGTCGGATCCGCCGTTGTCAGCGAGACCACGCCCGCCGTCGCATTCTTGCCGAAGAACAGCGCCTGCGGTCCCTTGAGAATCTCCACACGGGCCAGATCGAAGAAACCCTCATTGATCACGCGCCCTTGCCCTGAATAAGCGCCATCGACGACCACCGCCACCGACTGCTCAATACCAAGCGAGGTGGAGTTCGAGCCGATACCACGCATCGAGATCTGCGCACCGGAGCCGTTCGACGCACGTCCCACGGTGAGCTGCGGTGTGCGCGCTGCGATCTTTTCCACACTGGTCATGTCCGAGCGTTCAATCTGCGCTTCCGAGAACGCACTCACGGCCACTGGAATGTTCTGGATCGATTCCGCACGCTTACGGGCAGTTACCACGATCTCCTCGATACCACGAGGAGCGGTGGTCTCGCCCGCCTCCACTTTGTCTTCCGCCTGTCCATAGGTCGGCACCGCCGCGATGAACATGCTTAATGCGGTCGAGCCAACCAGAACCGCCTTGAGATCACCAGATGTCTTCACGATGGCCCCCCTCTCCGTTACGTAGGACCATCCCTCCTCGACGCGACTCACTATCACTTCTGAGAATTTGAATTGAGCACCCTGTTGCAGGAGACTCCGCGACTTCGTCGCCGATGACGCGATCGTTGGTTATTGCAGTCACGCCGTGTCAAGAGCGGCCCACCTGAACCATGCTCCTGATGGCTCGCGGATCAGTGCTGCTTCGGCTCTGTCGTACTCCTGCCGGCGGCCACGGCCTCGGACCGGATGTACTGGCGGAGGTCCGAAAGTTCCTGGTCGGTCAGTTCGTCGAACTTCGGCATGCCGCCTCCGACCTTCGCCCCCCGACGGACGACGATGTCGAATGCAGCCGGCTCACGTGGGATCATCGAGCCGCGCAGATCGGTCGCCGCACCGACGGCGACGGCGCGAAAGCCGTGACAGATGCCGCAGCGCTGCGCGTACAGGATCAGGCCGCGATGCTCGGACTCGGCGTCCACGC
>CAZFWB010000198.1:0-5608 GCA_964522655.1 uncultured Chromatiaceae bacterium
GGCCAACGCCTTCGACAGGAATCTCGAGGTGAGCCGGCACACGGTGGGCTTCACGGCCGGCGTGCCGACTTCCCTCGACGGCGAGGCGATGAAACCGGTACAGCTCATCGAGGCGCTGGAACGCCTCGCCGGACCCTACGGCATCGGCCGTGGCATCCACGTCGGCGACACGGTGCTCGGCACCAAGGGACGGGTCGCCTTCGAGGCCCCGGCCGCCGAGGTCCTGCTCGTGGCGCACCGCGAACTCGAAAAGCTCACGCTTTCGGCCCTGCAGCAGCGGGTCAAGGACCAGGTCGCCGCCCAGTACGGTGATTTCGTGCACGAGGGACGACAGCTCGATCCGGTCTGCCGCGACATCGAGGCGCTGCTCGCCTCCTCGCAGCAGCGGGTCACCGGCGAAGTGCGCCTCGTGCTGCGGCCGGGCAACCTGTTCATCGAGGGCGTCGTCTCGCCGCATTCGCTGCTGGCGGCGACCCGAGGCGTCTACGGCGAGAAGGCGGGTGAGTGGACACCGGCCGACGCGCTCGGCTACTCGCGCATCCTCGCGCTGCCCGGCATCCTGCAGACGCGCGCGGCCGGCGGCGGCAGCGGAACGCCGCGGTGAAAACCGTCATCGCCGACAAGATCGGCTCCGTAGCGCAGCACGCGCAGATCTCGCGCGAGCTGCGCGTGGGCGCGGATATTCCCTGCGAGGAGGGGGTGCTGATTGCCGCGGAGATCCTCAACAACAAGGGCACGTACAACACGCTCGAGCTCACCAGCGGGCGGCAGGCGCAGCTCAAGCGTGGCGACGTCATCGTCGGTGCGCTCGGGCATCGCAAGGCGCTTTTTGGCTACTCCGGGCACCTGCCCGAAAAGGTCGGCCCGGGCGATGTCCTGCAGGTCCTCAACATGGGTGGCGTGATCGGGGTGTGCGACTCCATCAACGCGAGCTTCGGCGCGCCGTTCGAGGCCCGCGTACTGGGAGCCGTGCTCGACTTTCCCTATCTCGGCGAGCGTATTGGCGTACCGGCGCGGGCCGGTGCCGAGAAGCTCGACCCGGACGCCCCGCTCGACATCCATGGCGTGCCGGTCGTGGCGCTGGCCGGTACCTGCATGAACGCCGGCAAAACCGCCGCCGCCTGCGCAATCGTCAGCCGCCTGCGGCACCTCGATTTCACCGTGGACGCCTTCAAGTCGACCGGCGTGGCCCTGCGCCGCGACATCCTCGCCATGGAAGACGCAGGCGCCCGCAAGACGATGATCTTCACCGACTTCGGCGTGGTGTGCACCACGGCGGCCACCGGCCCGTCGGTCACGCGCACCATGATGACTCGCCTTGCCGCCGGCCGGCCCGACGTCATCGTATTCGAGCTCGGCGACGGCATCCTCGGCGCCTATGGCGTGGAGGCGATATTGCGCGCGGAAGACATCCGCGAGGTGCTCTCCTGCGTAGTGCTGTCCGCGAACGACCCGGTGGCCGCCTGGGGCGGCGTCGAACTGCTGCGCCGGGAATTCGGTATCGAGCCAAAGGTAGTGACCGGGCCGGCCACCGACAACCAGGTCGGACGCGACATCATCCGTGAACGCACCGGGGTCGCGGCGATCAACGCCGTGACCGACGCCGCAGAGCTCGGTGACGCGGTCGCCCGCTCGCTCGGGCTCACCCAGGCGGGGCGGCCGTCGTGAGCGGCGCCGTCCCGACCGTAATCCTCGGTGGCAGCGGCTACGTCGCCGGCGAATTGCTGCGCCTCGTGATCGGCCATCCGCAGCTCGCGCTCTCGGGCATCATGTCGGAGAGCCAGGCCGGAGGAGTCGTGGCCGGGGCGTTCCCGCATCTGCGGGCCGCGCTCGGCGCTATGCGGTTTCAGTCGCGCGAGCAAATCATGGAGCGCTTCGGAGCCGGCCGGCTGGCGCTGCTGTCCGCCGCCCCGCATGGGGCGAGCGCTGCGTTGCTCGCCGCCTTCATCACCTGGGCGCGCCAGCGAGGCACCGCGCTCACCGTGGTCGACTGCTCGGCGGATTTCCGCTTCGCCAGCGCAGGCGCCTACGAGGCGGTCTACAAACACGCGCACGGCGCCCCGGAGCTGCTCGATTCGTTCACCTGCGCGGTGCCGGAACATCTCCCGGCAACGGACAGGCCGCACATCGCGCATCCCGGCTGCTTTGCCACCGCGATGCTGGTTGCGGCCGTCCCGCTGCTGAAGCTCGGCATCTGCGAGGAGGACCTGTTCGCGTCCGGGGTCACCGGCAGCACCGGGGCCGGGCGGTCGCCGATCGCCACCACCCATCACCCGGAGCGCCATGCCAATCTCTTCGCCTACCAGCCGCTCGCCCACCGGCACGCTCCCGAGGTGGCCGGCATCTGCGAACAGCTGACCGGCGTGCGCCCCCGGCTGCACTTCATTGCGCAGTCGGGGCCGTTCGCCCGGGGGATACACATGAGCGTGCAGGCGCGCCTCAAGCGGAACGTGACCGCCGATTCGTTGCGAAGCGAACTCGCCGCCTTTTACGAGGGCAGCGAATTCGTCAGCGTGGTCGACGGTACGCCGCGCCTGAAGAACGTCGTCGGCAGCAACTTCTGCGAGATCGGCTTGGCGGTAGATGCCGGCAGCGTCGCGCTCATGGTGGTGGAAGACAACCTGGTGAAGGGCGCGGCAGGCGGCGCGATCCAGTGGCTAAACCGCAAGCTCGGCTTCGCCGAGAACACGGGTCTGACGGCGACCGCCGCAGGCTGGGTGTAGCGTCATGGCTCCGGTCGACGCCGTCACGAGTCACCTGCTCGACGTCTATCCCTACCTGCCTTTCCGGCCGGTGTCCGGCGAGGGCGTATATCTCAGCGACGGCAGGCGGCGCGTGATCGACTTCTACGGCGGGCATGCTGTAGCCGGGCTCGGCTATGGCCACCCGGACATCCTGCGCGTGATCGAGAGCCAGGCGCGGCGGCTGTTCTTCCAGAGCAACGCGGTCGCGCTCGACGTGCGCGAGGAGGCGGCACGCAGACTTGCCGCTTTCGCGCCGCCGGGTCTCGACTACGTGTTCCTGGCCAACAGCGGCGCCGAGGCGAACGAGAACGCCCTGCGGATCGCCTGCCGGCTCACCGGCCGCTCGAGAATCCTCGCGATCGAACACAGCTTCCACGGCCGCACCGCCGCAGCGGGTGCGGTGACCTGGTCGGCGGCGGAAAAATGGTACGGCTTCCCGCGCACGCCCTTCGAGGTCGGGTTCATACCGCGCCAGAACGCGAACGTGGCGGCACGCATGATCGACGAGACCGTGGCAGCGGTGATCCTCGAGCCGGTCCAGGGACAGGCGGGAGCCGTCGCGCTCGACCCGGTGCTCATCAACACGATCTTCGCCGGCTGCCAGATGCACGGCGCCCTCATGATCGTGGACGAAATCCAGAGCGGCATGGGCCGCTGCGGCGCGCCCTTCGCCATCGAACTCGCCGGCGGCGAGGTGGAACCGGACATGCTCACCGTCGCGAAGTCGCTCGGCGCGGGCTTCCCCTGCGGGGCGCTCCTGATGCGCAAGCCGATCGCCGCGAAACTGAAGCACGGCGATCTCGGCACCACTTTCGGCGGCGGGCCGCTCGCCAGCGCGCTGATCTCCACCGTGATCGAGGTGATCGAGCGCGACCGGCTCATCGAGAACGTGCGCACGCTGTCGCAGGAGATAATCCGGGCGATGCCGCTCGGGCCGGTGCAGAGCGTGCAGGGCGCGGGCTTCCTGCTCGGGCTGCGCTGCCGGCGCAGCGCGCAGGAGATGCTCGGTGAACTCCTCGATCGCGGGATCCTGGTCGGAACCAGCGCGGATCCGGCCGTGATCCGGCTGCTGCCACCCCTGATCCTCGAGCGCAGCCACGTGCACGAATTGCTGAACGCGCTTGCCGACATCGGGTGACAGGCGCGGCGCACCATCACGGAAACCCTGAAAAAGGACACGCAATGGCATTGAAGGAATTCAACGATCTCGCCGATTTCTCCGTTGCGGAGCTGGAGGCGCTGCTCGCTCTCGCCGCCCGGCTGCAGCGCAAGCCCGAGCCGCAGGCCCTGGCTGGCAAGGTGCTGGCCCTGCTGTTCCTCAGCCCGTCGCTGCGCACGCTCTCCTCCTTCCAGGCGGCGATGGTGCGCCTCGGCGGCGGCTCCTTCGTCATTTCACCGGACATGTCCATCCACGGGCTGGAGACCCGCTCGGGGATCGTCATGGACGGGGTCGCCGCCGAGCACCTGCGCGAGGCGATTCCGGTGATCTCCTCCTACGGCGACGCCCTCGGCATCCGCGCCTTCGCCAACCGCGCGCGGCTCGAGGATGACCTCGCCGACGGCGAATACAACGCCATGCGCGAGCTCGTCCGGATCCCGTTGATCAACATGGAATCCGCCATCCAGCATCCCTGCCAGAGCCTCGCCGACTGGAAGACGCTGAACGAGCTCGGCGTGCCGCAAAGCGGCGGTAAGTTCGTGCTCTCCTGGGCCTGGCACCCGAAGGCGCTGCCGCTGGCAGTGCCCTCCGCCACGCTGCACATGGCCGCCATGCGCGGCATGGATGTCACCGTGGTCCGGCCGGACGGCTTCGCGCTGCCGGAGCCGATCATGGACAAGGCCCGCAGGGCGGCTGCCGCCTCCGGCGGCTCGGTGAGCGAGACCGACGACCGGCGCGAGGCGCTGCAGGGCGCGCACGTGATCTATGCCAAGGAATGGGCCTCGACGCGGCACTACGGGGACCGGGTCGCCGACGCCAGGCTGCGCGAAGACCTGCAGGACTGGCGGGTAGATGACCCGTGGTTCGAAAACGCGCAGCCCGACTGCAGGTTCATGCACTGCCTGCCGGTGCGCCGTGGGGTGGCGGTCACCGACCGCGTGCTCGACGGGCCGCGCAGCGTCGTCATCCACGAGGCGCAGAACCGGATGTGGGCCCAGATGGCGGTGCTCTATCAGATGCTGGGACCGGGAGCTTAGAAGATGCTGCAGAACCCGCAGAATCGCGACATCGTCGTGGCGGCGCTGCGCCACGCCGCGCCCTACGTGCGCCTGTACCGGCGCAAGACCTTCGTCATCAAGGCCGGCGGGGAGGTCTTCGCCGACCCGGCGAGCACGCGCGCACTGATCGAGCAGGTGGCGATCCTGCATCAGGTCGGCATCCGCACGGTGCTCGTGCACGGCGGCGGGCCGCAGAACACGCGCCTCGCCGAAGCGCTCGGCATCGAAACACGCATGGTCGGAGGCAGGCGAATTACCGACGAGCGCACGCTCGAGGTCGCCACCATGGTGCTGAACGGCCAGATCAACACCCAGATCGTGGCGGCGTGCCGCCAGCTCGACCTGCCCGCCATCGGCGTGAGCGGTGTCGACGTCGGACTGATCCGCGCCTGCCGGCGCGCGCCCGTGAGCGTCCCCGGTCAGGCCTCACCGGTCGACTACGGCTACGTCGGCGACATCGAGCGGGTAGATACCGCCGTACTCACGACGCAGATCGAAAACGGTCTGCTGCCGGTGGTGAGCCCGCTCTCGGCCGACGACACCGGCACGTTGCTCAACATCAACGCCGACACGGTCGCCGCGGCGCTCGCCTCCGCTCTCGGCGCCGCCAAGCTGGTGCTGGCGACCGGCGCGCCGGGGATCCTCGA
>CAZFWB010000199.1:0-3210 GCA_964522655.1 uncultured Chromatiaceae bacterium
AAAGCCTGATCGCACCCGGTCAAGCCTGCTGTGTTGCTATTCAGTACTGGGAAAAGGGGTCTGACCCCTTTTCCCCTTTTCCTAGTTCAATCAAACCATGCTTGGTGTCGACCCGGATCAGACGGTCAGGATCGAGGCATGTCCAGACAGGCTGGCGTCCGCCGACGTGCATGGCATCAGACGGTTGGATCAGTCGAGTAGCTGAGGCTCCGAGCCTCAACCGTTCGGCGCCAAAACTGCGCCCACTTCCGATCGCGGGTGAACTCGAACGTCATGCGACGAGGGTGACCACTCTTGCCATTCCTACGTCAATGACGTATAGTCGTCATGATGCTTTCGTTCATCGAAACGCCGCTCTTCACTCGGCTCGTTTACGACTACTTGTCTGACGAGGAGTACGCAGCGCTTCAGGCTCATCTGGCTCAGGACCCCGAGTCCGGAGAGGTTGTCCCGGGGTCGGGAGGTGTAAGGAAGCTGCGCTGGGGCGTCACCGGACGGGGCAAGCGAGGCGGCGTGCGGGTGATCTACTTCGCTCGGGCCGCCAAGGGCGTCATTTGGATGTTGACCATCTATGCGAAGAACGAGGCCGAGAATATCCCGGCACATGTCCTACGCAAGATCCGGCAGGAGCTCAGTGATGACAAAGACTGATCGGAACATCGGTGCGGAAATCCTGGAAGGAATTCGACAGATCAAGCGAGGCGAGACCGGGCGTATCACGACCGTTCCTTCGGTAGCAAAGATACGCGGGAAAACGGGTCTGTCGCAATCCGAGTTCGCCAAGTTGATCGGGGTGTCAGTACGTACGCTGCAGGAGTGGGAGCAGGGAAGGCGCGCGCCATCGGGGCCTGCCAGGACACTGCTGATGGTGGCGGACAAGAATCCCAAGGCATTGCTTGACGTTGCTGCATAACAGGTTGCTGGAGTGCCTTGCAACCGCGATAAAACGGGAGTTCCGCCCGTGCCGGCTCTGGACAAACTTTCACGCACCGAAAAGCTGCTGTTGATGGAAGCCCTGTGGGACGATCTCAGTGCCGGTGCGTTGCCGCCCCCCCCGCCTGGCATGGGCCGGCGCTGACTGCCGCGCAGGACGCTCTGGCCAACGGCGAGGCTCATTTCGTTGACTGGGGACAGGCCAAGCGCACGCTACGCGGTGAATGAGGCGAATACAACAGGCGCTGGTAGCGAAAAGCGGCCAGGCCCGTTTTCCCGCCCCGCCCGGGCGGCACCAGGCCGGTTCGCGCCTCCGGTTTTCTGCGGCTTTATTCCCCTTTCCTGCGCAGCTGCATTTTCATGCCGTCGCGGGCGACGATGATCAGGCCCCTGAAATGCCTGGCGGCATCCTGGGCGTAGCGGATGTAGTCGTCACCGACCACGCCGCCGCTGGAGATGTGAGTCAGGACCAGGGTACCGACGCCGGCGTCGCGCGCCAGTTCACCGGCTTGTTCAGGCGTGATGTGCTCTTTTTGCATGTGGTGGTACCAGCCGTCCTGCTGCTCTTTGCTCATGGCCTGCCAGGTGCCGGTTTTTTCGCGCCGGGCACGAATTTCATCCAGAGCCAGGCATTCAGCGACCAGCGTATCGGCGCCCTGGGCCAGCCTGGTGACTTCGTCGGTCACCCCGGTGTCGCCGGTAAACACCACCGAGCCGCCCGGCGTTTCGAAGCGGTAGGAGTAGGACTTGTATTTGCTGGCCAGGGGGCTGCCCTCCGGAAACTGGAAGTGCGAGTTCTCCACGGCGGTCACCTTGATGCGCCCGTCGCTGTACACCAGGCCGGTACCCACGTCTTTGGCCTTGAATAATTCCCGCAGGTTGATCGGGTCGGAGGCTTCGTCTTCCTGGCGGATGCGGGTATCGATATCGATGAAATCGATCGCGGCGCTGGTGAGTTCCGCGGTGCCGGGCGGCCCGTAGATGTCCATGGAATTCGCGCCGTAGTACCACTGGGTCGACAGCAATGCGGGCAAACCGTGGGTGTGATCGCCGTGTGGATGCGTGATGAACAGCGTCTTCATTTTTTTCAGGCTGAGGCCGGCCTGGGCGATGCGGCGCGTGACGTTGACGCCGGCATCGATCAGATAGGGCGTGTCACCAACCACCAGAACCTGGGAATTCTGGGTGCGATCCACGGTCGGCGGCGGGCCGGCAATGGTGCCCAAAGTGACCAGCTGCACGACGGTATCGGGAGTCCTGGCGGCCTGGCTCTGGGCCCGTGCCGAAGTGCCGAAGGCCAGGGCCGGGCACACGGCAGCGCTGATCAAGGTCAGGATAAATCTGCGACTTGCCTTCATGATGTCTCCTCGGTGGTTTGATCCGCTGCCCCGATTTCTTGACAGCGGCTTTGGCCGGGCGATGGCGGGATCCCGACCACATCTCCTCGAGCGTCGGCGCTGCCGCTGCATCGATCATCGTATCGGCCGGCAGGCGCGCCCGCAACCGGCGGTTCGGCCACAGCGAAAACGAGCGGCGCAGGCGCGCATGCCCGTCGCCCGGGAGCCACTTGTGCGGCACGAAGCCGGGCACTGCCTTCAACCACTTTCCGCGGAAAAGTAAGGAAAAGGGGTCAGACCCCTTTTCGGGCGCCTTTTCGGGCGACCTTCATGTGCAGCAGCCTGTCAGTCGCCGGTGCACTCGCCGAAAACCTGGCCGATTCCGTCCGCATCGATCGCCCGGTCAAACCACTGCTGCACGACGTCGTATCCGGCGGACTCAATACGCTGCCGGATTTCGGGCGATACCAGCTCGAAACGACGTTCGAGCAGACGTATCAGGGCCAAGCGGGCAGCTTTCTGCTCGCCGGCCCGCAGTCCTTTCAGTTCGCCGAGCCGCATTCCTTTCAGTTCGCCCTCCTGCCGTCCTTCCGCCCGGCCCTCTTTCCGCGCGCGCTTGCGCTCCTCGCGTAACAGCAAATCGGGAAACATCGTCTCGATCTCCTCCAGCGTCGGGACCATTCCGGGATCATTGATCATAGTAGCCGGCATGCGCGTCCGCAACCGGCGCTTCAGCCACAGCTCGAACGAGCGACGCACGCGCTCGTGCTCGTCGCCCGCCAGCCATTCGATCAGATGGCGGATCACCCGCGCGTAGTCCTCCTCCGAGCGCGCCTGCTCCAGCCCGAAGAGTGCGGCCACGAGGTTGCGCAGCGGCAGGTCTTCCTTCGTGTACCGGTGCTCGTCGAGCAGCAGGTAGCGAGCCTGCACCCGGAATGGT
>CAZFWB010000199.1:3220-5558 GCA_964522655.1 uncultured Chromatiaceae bacterium
GTGCCAGGCCCGGCGGCGACGGCGTTTGCAGCGCTTCCAGGCTGTCCGGCGCCTGCCAGACGCGCTGCCCGTTGTAGAGCACGATGGGCAGCACCGCGGGCAGCTTGCCGTCCGGGCCGAGTTTTTCCTGCGCGACGAGATCCTGGTACAGCAGCCCGACGTAGACGAGCATCCTCAGCGCCATCCACGCGTCCGGCCTCGACTGAAACTCCAGCAGCAGATACACGTAGAACCACTGACCGTGCAGGCGAAGGCGCCAGACCATGTCGTCCTCGCGTGCGCGCAGGTCGTCGCTGACGTAGCTGCCGTTGACGCGCTCGAGCGTGGAGAAATCGGCATCGGCCACCCACGCGTGCGGCACGAACCCGGTGAGCAGGTCACGCATCATCGCCGGGTCGTTGAACAGGTATTTGTAGCCGGAGTCATGGTCGGTGGGCATGGGTGCCACCGTACGCAGGAGCGCCGGATCGCGGTATCAGCCAGATGGGGTAGCTGTCGCCAGTGCAAAAGGGGTCTGACCCCTTTTCGCTGAGCCTACTGGCCGACCGCCAGGCGGACGGGCTTGCCAATGCGGCTCAACATCTCGACCAGCGTATCAATGGTGAACTTGGTCGTTTTCCTGTTCACCACATCAGACACGCGCGGGCGGGACACCATCAGGATTTCCGCCGCTTCGGCCTGCTTCAGGTGATGCTGCTCGATCCACGCCGTCAACTCGGCCATGAGCTGTTCCTTGAGCTGCTTCGTGTCATTGATCTGCTTTTGCGACGCCAGTTGCAGCCGCCTGGCTTCCTCCGGTGGGAACCCCAGTTCCAGGAACAGATTCGCTCCCGGCCTGGTTACATGGCGGATTTCCGTGTCGATCTTCATGGCTGGCTTTTCCTCGCGTTGACGATGGCCCGATAGCGCGCCTCGGCGATGCGCTTGTCCTGCTGGCTGGTCGCCTGCGTCTTCTTCTGGAAGCAGTGCAGGACGTACACGGCTTCCTCGAACTTGGCCACATACATCACCCGGAACGCACCGTTAGCTTCCCGGATGCGGATTTCACGGGTGCCGGCCCCCACTTCATCGAAGGGCTTCCAGTCCTCCGGCTCCAGTCCTGCCTGGACCTTGCCCAACTGGAACCCTGCCTGCCGGCGGGGTTCGACGGGAAACGTCAGGAGGTCGTCGTAGGCCGATCCAACCCAGCGAATCTCTTTCTCCATCATGCACCGACTGTATAAAATACTATACGGAAATAGCTGCCGATGCCATCCTTTGCCATCGGCGCCGAGTGCGGCACGGAGCCGGCGAGCAGGTCGCGCATCATTGCCAGGACGGCGAACAGGTACTCGCAGCCGGAGCCGTGGCCGGTGGGCATGCGGGCCACCGTAGCCAGTCCGGTGCGAAAGCGGTATCGGCTGGATGGGTCGGCCGGAGTGGGAAAAGGGTCTGGAAAAGGGGTCTGACCCCTTTTCCGCTTGCGATGGGCGCGCGTAAGTTCTTGATAAACCTGCTGTATCGAGCTACGGCGCAGTCCAGCGAAGTACCGGGCTGGAGTCATCGTCAAACAAAAAAACCCCCGCCTTGTGAGCGGGGGTTTTGCATTGCCGTTCTGAAGGATCTCTTCAGAGTACTGCGCAATCGAGTGAAAAAAGGGTCTGGGAAAAGGGGTCTGACCCCTTTTCCGATCGCGATTGTGCTCGCGCAACGCTGCCTGGATTGCGTCTCGATGCAGCTTCCAGATCTCGTCGCTGCGCGACCCAGCAGCGCCCTCACGAGAGAACCAGGTGGGTCAGATTTACTCCGACGTTTCCGATCAAAAGTGGGTCAGATTTCAACCGACGTTGACATCCAGCAGACCACCAGTGCCCGCCTTCGGCCTTGCCGACCCTGTGCCCGGGTGTTCACGCGGCGGGCCGCAGGCTTCGTCGCTGACGGAATCACGCGCGGCTTCACCGCGCGCTACTCCCGCCCGCCCAGGTTGCCCCGGCATCTGACGCATGGCCTTTGACATCACACGTGTCCTCGGTCTACTTGCTCTCGTTCGGCCCTTCGTGCTTTTGGCTGATGCCTCATCGGCCGCCGACTCGCACTACTACGGCCTTTGCTGACTTCTCGCTGCGGCTCATCACCGTCGACCTTTCAGGCGCAAGGCGAGATCTCCCCAGGTAAGGGGCGCACTCCTTCACTGCACAACCGCCGGATCTACGCCACCTCGCCTTGATCACAAGAGCTTCGCGGTTCATCGCCCGCTCGCCCTGCTCGGCAGCGCCTTCTATCCGGTTCTTGTTCATCGGCTCGCAGCTTCGCTCCACGCTTCCTCCCCACACTCGGTCGCCCTCATGCAGTTGCGCTT
>CAZFWB010000200.1:0-5555 GCA_964522655.1 uncultured Chromatiaceae bacterium
GTGATCGCCGGCATCCCGCTGCTCGCCGGTGCGCCGGACATCCTTGGCCTCGCCCCGCTCGACCTGCTGTTCAGCTTCGCGGTGATCGTCGCCGGCGCGCCGGTTTTCCTCAAGGGTATGCGCGCGCTCATTTTTGCGCGCCGCGTCACGATCGATCTGCTGATGGCAGTCGCCTCCGCCGGCGCGCTCGGGATCGGCGAGTTCGGCGAAGCCGCGACCGTGATCCTGCTCTTCACGCTCGGCGAGGCGCTCGAAGCCTACAGCGCGGAGCGCGCCCGCGGCTCGCTGAGGAGCCTCTTGTCGCTGCAGCCGCAGGAGGCCACGGTGCTGCGCGAGCATCGCGGTGGACACGGACACGAAGCCGCAGCGCCGCGGGCGGATGAATCGCGGCTGAAGCCGCTCCCACAGGCGCACGAGCACGCCGGCTGCGGGCACGATCATGGGCACCATGAGCACAACGACGATCACGGCTGCTCAGGGCACGACCATTCATCGCACGAACACGCGCACCAGGATTGCGATGGGCATGGCCATGCCCACGAGCAGGAACACGGCGGCGCGAATGGGGCGCATGCCACCAGCGGCCACGACCATCACGGCGACCATCACCACGCCGGTCACGAAGCCGACCACGCACATGACGAGCACGCTCACGGCCACGACGCGGGTCGCCACGACGACCACCACCATCACCATGCGGCCCACGAACACGCCGGTTGCAGCCATGACGATCACGGCCACAACGAGGAGGTACACGTCCACCAAGTGATCCTGCCGGTAACCGAGGTGGCAATCGGCGACACCGTGCTGGTGCGCCCCGGCCAGCGCATCCCGGTCGACGGCGAGATCACCCGTGGCAGCACCTCGGTCAACCAGGCGGCGGTGACCGGTGAGAGCGACCCGGTGCTGCGCGAAGTCGGCGACGAGGTCATGGCCGGCACGGTCAACGGCGAGGGCGCGGTCGAGATCCGCGTCACCCGGCCCGCGGGCGATGCCACCATCGCGCGCATCGCCCGCCTGGTCGAGCAGGCGCAGTCGCAGCGCAGTCCCGCCGAGCGCTTCATCGACCGCTTCGCGCGCTACTACACACCGGCGGTCGTCCTGCTCGCCGCGCTGGTGATCGCGATCCCGGTGCTCGCCTTCGGCCAGCCGCTGCTCGAGGCCGCCGACGGCACGCACGGCTGGCTGTACCGCGGGCTCGCGCTGCTCATCATCGCCTGCCCCTGCGCGCTGGTGATCAGCATTCCGGTGACGGTGGTGAGCGGGCTCACCCGGCTCGCGAACCTCGGCGTACTGGTGAAGGGCGGCGCGCAGCTCGACCGGCTCGCCGACGTGCGCGCCGTGGCCTTCGACAAGACCGGCACGCTCACCCATGGACGCCCCCAGGTGACGGCGCTGGGCGCTCGCGACTGCGCGCACGACGAGGCCAGCACCGAGGAGTGCGAGAACTGCGGGGACGTGGTGGCGCTTGCCGCCTCCGTGGAGCGCGCCTCCGAGCACCCGGTGGCGCACGCGATCGTGGCCGCGGCCACGCAGCGCCAGGTCCAGCACCGTTACCAGACCAGCGGCGCGGTCACGGCGCACGCCGGCCGCGGCATTTCCGGCCAGCTCGGCAACGGGATGAAGATCGCTGTCGGCAGCGACGCGCTCGTCGGCGCCGCCGGCGGCGGCTACGGGCACATGTCCTGCCGGGCCGAGAGCGCGCGCACCGCCGGCAACACCGTGATGTACGTCGCCCGCGACGACAACGTCATCGGCTTCATCGGCGTCCAGGACGAGATCCGCGAGGCGAGCCGCGCGGCGCTACAGGAACTGCACCGCGGCGGCGAGCCGGTCGCCGCCGTCATGCTGACCGGCGACAATCCGCAGGCGGCCGCGCGCGTCGCGCAGCGCATCGGTTGCATCGACGACGTCCGTGCCGGGCTGCTGCCCGAGCAGAAGCTGAAAGCGATCGAGGAGCTGCACCAGCGCTACGGCACCGTCGCGATGGTGGGCGACGGCATCAACGATGCGCCGGCACTCGCCCGCGCCGACGTCGGCATCGCCATGGGGGCGGGCACCGCACAGGCGATGGAGACGGCCGACGTGGTGCTGATGCAGGACGACATCTCGCACGTCCCGCTGGCGCTGCGCCTGGCGCGCAAGTCGCGCACGCTGGTCAAGCAGAACATCGTGCTGAGCCTGGGGCTCAAGCTCGCCTTCCTCGCGCTCGCGATTCCGGGTATCACGACCCTGTGGATGGCAGTGCTCGCCGACGTCGGCGCCACCATGCTGGTGACGCTGAACGGCATGCGGGTGCTGCGCGAGAGCTGACAAAGGGCTCGTCGCCGATGTGCAGGGACGCACTCGGTCGTTGCTGGATGATGCGGTTAATCACCACCCTGTAGGAGCGACTTCAGTCGCGACAGGCGGGCCGACGCGCTATCCGGCGGCGATGGACTTGAAACCACCGGGTCCGGCGCCGTCGCGGGTGCCCCTGAAACGAGCCGATGACGGTCGTTGGGAGGCGTCTGAATTCATTTCCCCTTTGTCGGGCACAATCAGCGTCCATGAACGAACTGGTCGTGCTGACCGTCTTCGGCCTGGTGTACCTCGCCATGTTCCTCGGGCGGCTGCCGCGGCTCGCACTCGACCGCACGGGGGCGGCATTGCTCGGGGCGATCGCGCTCATCGCACTCGGGGAGATCACGCTCGAGGAGGCGGCAGCCGCGGTCGATGTGCCGACGATTGCGCTGCTCTTCGCCTTCATGGTGATCTCGGCGCAGCTCAGGCTGGGCGGCTTGTTCGGCTACCTGACGCGGCGCCTCGCGGATATTCCCGCCGGTCCACGCGGTTTGCTCGCCGGGCTGATCGTGGTCGTCGCGGCGCTCGCCGCGGTGTTCAGCAACGACATCGTCTGCCTGGCGATCGCGCCGGTGTTGGTCGACGTCTGCCGGCGCCGCAACCTGGCGCCGGTTCCCTACCTCGTAGCACTCGCCTGCGCCGCCAACATCGGTTCGGCGGCGACGCTGATCGGCAACCCGCAGAACATCCTGATCGGCGAGACGCTCGCGCTCGATTTCGCCGCCTATATGCACACCGCGGCAGTACCCACGCTCCTCAGCGCCATCATCTGTTGGGCGGTGATCGGCTACGGCACGAGCCTCACGCGCGCCGCCGGGTTCACTGCTGCCGCGAACCATGCCGGGGAGGCCGTCCTCGATCCCTGGCAATCCGCCAAGGGCCTGGTCGTGGCCGCGACGCTATTCGGCATCTTTCTCTTCACCGGCTGGCCGCGCGATGTCGCGGCCCTCGGCGGCGCCGGTATCCTGCTGCTCAGCCGGAAACTCCATTCCCGCCGGATGCTCGGCCTGGTGGACTGGCAGCTGCTGGTGCTGTTCGTCGGGCTGTTCATCGTCAACCACGCGCTCCAGCAGACCTCGGTGCCCGCTGCCGTCCTCGCCCAACTCACCGCCCGCGGCGTGGACCCGGGCGAGCCGGGATGGTTGTTCGCCATCACCGTCGTCCTGAGCAACGTCGTCTCCAACGTCCCGGCCATCATGCTGCTGCTGCCGGTGGCCGCGCATGAACTCGCCGGGCCGGTGCTGGCGCTCGCGAGCACCCTGGCGGGGAACCTGCTGGTCATCAGCAGCATTGCCAACGTGATCGTCGTCGAGAGCGCGGCGCGCGACGGCATCCGCATCGGCTGGGCCGAGCATGCGCGCCTCGGCCTGCCGGTCGGGCTGCTGTCGCTCGCGGTAACCGCCGCGTTGTTGCTCGTCGCCTGAGGAAAAGAGACAAAATTTGGTCTGGCGTCTCATTTCTTTATGGCACGGGAGTTCAATTGATGGCATCGGATCGGACCTTTCCGGCGAATAGCGAAGCCTGCCGACTTGACCGCGAGGCTTGACGCGGCCGGCACCGTTTTCCTAGACTCGGTCTAAATAAACATAAGGGAGGGTCCCGCATGCTTACCCACTCCAGCGTCCTTGTCGTGGCACTCGCGGCTCTCGGCGGCGCAACCGCGCTCGCCGCGCCGCCGCTGGGACTGCCTCCGGTACCCGTGCCCGCCGACAATCCGATCACGCCGGCCAAGGTGTCGCTCGGTGACAAACTGTTCAACGACAAGCGCTTCAGCGCCACCGGCGACGTTTCCTGCGCCACCTGCCACGACCGGGCCAAGGGCTTGACCGACAGCCCGCTCAAGACTTCCGAGGGCATCCGCAAGCTCACCGGCACGCGCAACGCGCCGACCGTGGCCAACGCCGCCTATTTCACCAGCCAGTTCTGGGACGGCCGCTCGGTGGATCTCGAGGACCAGTCGCAGCACCCGTTCGTCAACCCGGTAGAAATGGCGTTGCCCAGCCATGAACCAATCATGCAGATCGTGCGGACCGATCCCGAGTACGTGCAGATGTTCCGCGAGGCCTTCGGCAAGGAACCGGCGGCGGTCGAATTCACCGATGTGCAGAAGGCGATCGCGACGTTCGAGCGCACCCTCGTATTCGGCGACTCGCCCTTCGATCGGTGGTACTTCGGCGACGACAAGACCGCCATGAGCGAGGCGGCGGTACGCGGCTTCACCGTGTTTCTCGAGCAGGGCCGCTGCGTCTCCTGTCACATGATCGAGCAGGATCACGCGCTGTTCACCGACAACCGCTTCCACAACATCGGCGTGGGCATCAACAACATCCAGGCCGATATCCCGCGGCTCGCGCCGGCCTTCCTCGAGGCCAAGGCGAAGGGGATCGACGTGGACGTCGCGGTGCTCTCCGACAGAAAAACCTCCGAGCTCGGCCGTTTCGCCATCACCGAGACGCTCGATGAGCTCGGCGCCTTCAAGACTTCCACCCTGCGCAACATCGCCGTCACGGCGCCCTACATGCACGACGGCAGCCTCGCCACGCTGCGCGACGTCGTGGATCACTACAACAACGGCGGCGTGACCAACAAGGACGACAAAGTGAACGACTTTCTCTCCGGCGGCATCCGGCCGCTCGACCTGAGCGAACAGCAGATCAACGACCTGGTGGCGTTCCTCGAAGCGCTC
Source organism: uncultured Chromatiaceae bacterium (assembly GCA_964522655.1). GTDB lineage: Bacteria > Pseudomonadota > Gammaproteobacteria > Steroidobacterales > QUBU01. Next base: position 5,030 of record CAZFWB010000200.1, read on the forward strand.
ACCAGCCCGGAGTTCGCCGCGCAGCAGGCGCAGAAGGTAGCCATGAACCCCGCCGCCTGCAGCACGCCGACCAGGACGGTGCAGGCCAACCTTGGCGAGGCCGAGGCGATGGCCCAGAACGCGAGGACCAACTGATGAAAACATTTACCGACCGTCGCAGTTTCCTCAAGAACGGCGGCGCTGCGGCCCTGGCCGCCTCGCTGCCCGTGACGCTGGTGGAGCTCGCCTTCGCCAGGCAGGCCGACAACTTCACCTTCGCCTACATCTCCGACGCCCACATCCAGCACATCAAGGGCACGGAGTTCGTGCGCAACTGGGACCGCGGCCTGATCCGCGCGGTCGCCGAGACGAACCTCCTCGACCCTAAGCCCGACTTCGTCATGTTCGGCGGCGACCTCGCCCAGCTCGGCACGAAGGCCGAGCTCGACCACGGCGCCGAGATCATGTCGAAGCTGAATTACAAGACGCGCTACGTGATGGGCGAGCACGACTACTACCTCGACCTCGGCGAGTACTGGTCGAAGCT
>CAZFWB010000201.1:0-5489 GCA_964522655.1 uncultured Chromatiaceae bacterium
TGTGCTGGTGGCGCTGGGCAGACGGGTGCCGCCGGGCATCGTGGCGTTCGTGGCCGGGGTGGCGATCCTCGACGACATCGGCGCGATTCTGGTGATTGCGCTGGTCTACACGGAGCGGCTTGCGCCGGCGGCGTTGCTGACCGCCGCCGCGCTCGTCACCGCTCTGCTGCTCGCCAATCGCATCGGGCTGCGACACCCGCTGATTTACGCCGCGGGGGGCGTGGCCCTGTGGCTCGCAGTCGTGCGTTCCGGAATACACGCCAGCATCGCCGGCGTCGTGGTTGCCGCTACTGTGCCGGCCCACCCCCGCCTCGAGCCCCCGGCGCTGAGGAGCAGGCTGCGCCGCGCGGTCGATGAGGTGCCACGGGAGGCGGGCCGGCACGAGGTGCTGGCCGAGGCGCGCACGCACGAGAAGATCGTGCACCTCGAGCGGCTGGCGCAGGCGGGCACCACGCCGCTGCGGCGCTGGGAATCGGGCATGGAACTGCCCGTCGCGCTGCTCGTGCTGCCGACGTTCGCATTCCTCAACGCAGGTGTCGCGGTAGACACATCGATGCTCGCGGCGCTGCTGCGCGACCCGGTCACGCTCGGTGTCGGCGCGGGGCTCGTGCTCGGCAAGCCGCTCGGCGTCATCGCCGGCATTCACCTTGCCGAGCGTCTCGACTGGGCCCGGCGCCCCCGGGAGCTGACCGAGCGGCGCCTGCTCGGCGTCGGGCTTCTCGCCGGTATTGGCTTCACGATGTCCACGTTCATCGCCAACCTCGCCCTCGGCGCGGACTCAGATTCCATCGCGCTTGCGAAGCTCGCGATCGTGGTGGCGTCGGCGATCGCAGCTACGGCGGGTTACGCCGTGCTCCGGGCGGCGGCGCGCGCCGATTGAAGCGCGGCGCGAGCAACGCCCGGGCGAAAGCTCGCGGACCGAGGTGCGCGACTTGCTGCCTGCGCCGGGAAAATGCGCGCCCATTCGCGGTTCGCTGTGCCAGAATTGCACGGTTGGGCCGATGGCGGAGCAGCAGCGGAGTACGGAATGCCGAATGCCAGCAGGAATCACTTCACTTCCCGCCAGCGCGCGGAGATCTACGTCCGCGATCGCGCGACCTGCGCGTTCTCCGGCAAGAGTCTGTGGGCGCTCGACCACGGCGCGACCCCGCTGTGGCAGGCCGACTGGGTGATGTCCGTCCCGGTGCGCGGACGCTCCGCCGAGGCAACGGCTGCGGGCGTGTGCGTGAGCGACCTGTTCCGCCGGCGTCAGAAGGGCGAGGGCCGCGAGCCGGTAGTGTTCTTTCGCGAGGGGCGTGCGACCGCCGATTACCTTTATTTTCTCGGCATCGTGCCGGAGGAGGTGAGCCGCAGTATGCGCCGGCTCTCGAAACTGCACTCGTCGGACTGGTACTTCAACCGGGCGGTGGTCAACACCATGCTCGCGGTCGAGGACCGCTGGCTGCGCCGCCGGGGCCGGCAGTACCGGCGCGACACGCAGCACTTCGCGCGCGCCGCGCTGCGCGCGCTCGAGGCCTGGCGGAAGGAAGCGACGCGCGCCGGCGTGCAGACGCTCGAGGCACGAGGGATCGCGCCGAAGTCACCGTCGCCGGACCAGCAACTGCTGCTCGGCCTGCGCGAAGCGCAATCGCTCGCCGACGTCACGCGCATCGTAAATGCGCTGGTGCCCTACTACCGCGTGAACGCCCGCTGCATGGAACTGCTGGCCTCGGCCGCGACGCGCGAACAGCGCGAGCGGCTGCTCGAGGCGGTCAGGCGGCAGTCGCCGCCACTCTCGCCGCTGGTTCTGCGCGTGGTGGAAGCCGCGGCCAAGCGGCTCTAGGCCCATTGCTAGGGTTGCGCGCCTTCCCCGGTCAGCGGCACGAACACCACCGGCAGCACCTTGCGCTCCTTGACCTTGCCTGAGGCATCTTTTTCGATCAACAGCAGGTCCTGGCCGAAGAAACGGCCGTCCACGGGGATGATCATGCGCCCGCCGGGCTTGAGCTGATCGAGGAGCGGCTGTGGCACTTCGGGTGCGGCCGCGGTGACGATGATGCCATCGAAGGGCGCCTCTTCGGGCCAGCCTGCGTAGCCGTCACCGATGCGCACGTGCACATTCGCGTAACCGAGTTTCCCGAGCAGCGCTTTCGCCTGCAGGCCGAGCGGTTCGACGATCTCGATCGAGTAAACCTCGGCGCCGAGCGCGGCGAGTACCGCGGCCTGGTAGCCCGAGCCGGTGCCGACCTCGAGCACGCGAGCGGCCGGTGGCAGAGCCAGCAGGTCGGTCATGATGGCAACGATGTAGGGCTGCGAGATGGTCTGCTCGTGGCCGATGGGCAGCGGGCGGTTGAGATAGGCGAGCCCGCGCATGTCCTCGGGGACGAACTCGTGCCGCGGCACGGTGCCCATCGCGGCGATCACCCGCGGGTCGAGCGCGCTCTTGCCGAGATCCTGGCGCGTGGCGCGCACCTCCGCCTCGATCTCGCGTACCAGCGCGCGGCGCTCGGCCGCATAAGGGTCCGAGCCGCCCGCTGGCGGGTCGGCGGATAGGGTGCCCGGTGTCATGGCGAGCAACAGGATCAGCGCTTTCATGGTTACGCGGAACGCGACTTGCGCCGCGTGAGTATCGCATAGAACAACGCCCCGATTGCCACCGTGACAACAGCCGCGGCGATCTCGGCCGGACTTCGCCAGGCGGATAGGGCGGCTGCGGCGAGCGTCGCGGCAATGAAGAGACAGGCGGCCAATGAAACAGGGCCCGAGATCCGTCCGACTCCATTCTTGAACAGCGCGCCAACGGTCGCCGCGGCGCTCAGCGAGAGTGTGAGGCCGAGGTAGCCGAGCAGATCGCGAAGTTCCGCGACGAGCACCAGCAGCACGGCCAGCACGGCCTGCAGCGCGACGGCTGCTCGCGGGGCACGGCCGCGATAGCGATAGGTCGCAGGGAACACGCCGTCATCGGCCATCCGCGCGTACACGCGCGGGCCGGCCATCATCAGCGAGAACACCGAGGTGACCAGCGCCAGCATAACGAGCGAGCGCACGAAGCCCTCGAGGCGCGGCCCGCCGATGGCGAGCGCCGCCGCGGCGGCGACATCAGCGCGATTCACGATTGCGTCGTGGGGCGGCAGGTAGAGGAACACCGCGTTCAGCGCGAGGTAGAGGACCGTGACGAGCACTGTGCCGGTCAGCAGCGCGCGGGGGACCCGGGCCGCCGCGTCGCGCGCTTCTCCTGCGACGTCCACCGCCGCGTTGAAACCCGAATAACTGAGCGAGACCCACACCAGCGTGCTCGCGAACGCGCCGGCCGACAGCGGTGGTGCCGCGGGCGGCGCCGTCGCATCCGGCCGGCCGGCCGCCACGATCGCCGCGACCGCGACGAAGGCGGCGAGCAGCCCGAGCTTGAGCAGCACGATCGCGTTCTGTGCGACCGCACCGGTTTCGACCCGCACGCCGTGCAACGCGGCGGCAAGCGCTATGACGCCGATTGCCGGCGCGTTGGCGGGAAGCCAGGCCGGCAGCCAGGGCGCCGCATAGGCCTCGAGCGCCAGCGCGGCAAAGGCGATCGCACCGGAGAAGCCGGCGAGCAGCGAGACCCAGCCCGCGAGAAATCCGGCGAGCGGGTGGACCAGGCGCGCGAGGAATACGTACTCGCCGCCGGACTCCAGCACGCGCCGGGCGAGCGCCGCGTAGCTGACCGCGCCGGCGAAAGCGATCACGCCGCCGGCAAGCCATGCCGCCATCACCCGGTGCGCCGTGCCGAGCTCGGCCAGCGCGAAACCGGAGGTGGTGAAGACGCCTACTCCGATCATGTTGGCGACCACGAGGCAGGTGAGCGTGAGCTGCCCTAACCGGCCCCTGGTCGCGTGGCCGGCGGTGTGCTCGTCATGCGTCTCCCGCTCGCTCATCGCCGCTGCGATCCTTCAGGCCAGAAACGCAAAGGGCCCGCACTGCGGGCCCTTAATTGTGCGCCGGCACGAGCCGGCTGCAACACCCGATCAATTGCCAAAGAAGTAGGCAACCCCAAGGTTGAAGCCGAGCGCGGTTGAGTCGTGGAAGTTCACGTCGGAATCCTCGTCCGCGTAGGTGGCCGACCCGAAGGCACGCCAGTTGCCGTCGCCGGTGTGAAGCTTGCGAAATCCGGTGACGCTCAACGCGTAGCCGTCACTGTCGACTTTGCGGTCATAAACCGGATTGGCCCGGTCGTAGTCGTAGTTGAAGAACGAGCCGACTGCTACCCAGCGCCAGTCGCCCTCATCGTAGCTGTAGGTCAGCTGCACCGCCGCGGTATCGGCCGAGATCGCGTCGCCGTCGCGGTCGTTTTCGCCGATGGTGACCTCCGGTTGCACGAGATGCGGGCCATTGACCCAGCGATAGCCGAGTGTCACCCGGCGGTCGTCACCGTCGCGCCGCAGGAGCAGAATTTCGTCGGAGGTCAGGCCGAGCGCGGGATCGGTACCACTCCTCTCGTTGTCGACGTCGATCTCCCGGGTGGAGATCTGCAGGAAGAAATTGGAATCGAGGATCCGCCACCAGTCGAAGCGCAGACCGCTCGAATCCCTGTCGGTATCGTTGCGGGGCGTGCCGACCAGGTAGGGGTCTTCATAGACTTCCGGCGGCAGGCCGCTGAACAGCAGGCCGATGCCGACGATGCCTACCTGGTCCCATTGCTTGCGGATGCCAAGCCGCGTCGAGAAATCCAGCGTCACATAGTCCTCGATACTGCCGCCGAAGAATGCCTCCCAGCGGTCGCCGAAGGCGTAATTGACCTCGCCGGATATGAAGGGAAAGACGTCGTCGTTGGAGTCCGGCGACTGGGTCACCGACTGAATCGACGAGTCCTCGACGTCGACCAACTTGTTGCCGGCAATGAGGTTACTCTCGAGGTCAAGGTACCCGGCACCGAACAACACGTTGCCATAAAACCCGTGCTCAGTGCGCACCTTGTCGTCGGAGGCGTAGGCCGCGCCCGCAGTGAACACGATGGCGAGCAACGGGGCAAAGACTGCCTGTCGGGAACCGATCATATTCCGCCTCCATGAAAAAATCGCAGGCTAGTCTAACCGACTTATATTGCATGGCGAAGCCTGAGAGTGGCAGGCGCTCGAGTTTCATCGGCCCTGTGTCTGGTTGCCACCGGCGGTCGCGGTCAGCCGCCGGCGAAAGCCCCCAGCCAGCCGAAAAAGAGTCCCGCCATTCCGCAGGCGAGGATCGTGGTAATCACGCTCGCGCCATAGCGGATCAGCCCGATGCTTGCGACCAACCCGAGCAGCAGCGCCAGCCACTCGAGTCCGCCCGAGAACCCGGCAGGCCATAACACATGCCAGGCGAAGAACACTGCCAGGTTGACGATCACGCCGACGACGGCTGCGGTGATCGCCGTCAGCGGCGCGGTCACGTGTGGCTGGCGATTCGTGCTCTCGACGACGGGGCCGCCGACCAGCATGAAGATGAAGGAGGGCAGAAAAGTGAAGAAGGTCGTGACGCTCGCGGGTGCCACGGCGGCG
>CAZFWB010000202.1:0-5469 GCA_964522655.1 uncultured Chromatiaceae bacterium
TGGGTAACGAGAAGGGCCTGCTGGGGCTGATCTTCAACAAGTCGCAGAACAAGTTCCAGGACCCGGCGAAGCTGCGACGGCTGGTGGTGGATCTCATCGACAAGGAGCAGTGGGTGTCGATGAGCGCGGACGTGAAGGGCGATGCCTACGAGGGCCTGCTGGAGAAGAACGCGCAGGACACGAAGTCCGGCGCGGGCCAGTATTTCACTCCGCGTCCGCTGATCCAGGCGATCGTGGATGTGATGGCGCCGAAGCCCGGCGAGACGGTGTGCGATCCGGCCTGCGGGACGGGCGGCTTTCTGCTCGCGGCGCACGACTATGTGGTGAAGCACAACCCGCACCTGACCAAGGACCAGCGCAGGAAGCTCAAGGAGGAGACCTTCAAGGGCTGGGAGCTGGTGCAGGCGACGGCGCGGCTGTGCGCGATGAATATGCTGCTGCACGGGATCGGCAGCCAGGACTTCGAGCCTATCGTCGTGTCCGACTCGCTGGCCGCCGACCCGGGCGAGCGCTTCGACCTGGTGCTCACCAACCCGCCGTTCGGCAAGAAGAGCAGCACGACGATCGTCGGCGAGGAGGGCAAGGTCAGCAAGGAGCGCGACATCGTCGAGCGCGGTGACTTCTGGACCCCCACTTCGAACAAGCAGCTCAACTTCGTCCAGCACGTCAAGACGCTGCTCAGGCAGAACGGCCGCGCGGCCGTCGTGGTGCCCGACAACGTGCTCTTCGAAGGCGGCGCCGGCGAGACCATCCGCCGCAAGCTGCTGCACGAGTGCGACGTCCACACGCTGCTGCGCCTGCCCACGGGCCTGTTCTACGCCCAGGGCGTGAAGGCAAACGTGCTGTTCTTCGACAAGAAGCCGGCGTCCGAGAAGCCCTGGACGAAGAGGCTCTGGATCTACGACCTGCGCACCAACATGCACTTCACGCTCAAGACCGATCCGCTGAAGCGCGAGGACCTGGATGAGTTCGTGAAGTGCTACAACCCGGCGAAGCGCCAGGAGCGCAAGGCCACCTGGACCGAGAAGAAGCCCGAGGGGCGCTGGCGGGCCTACGGGTATGAAGAGCTGGCGAGGCGGGACAAGGTGAGCCTCGATATCTTCTGGCTCAAGGACGACTCCCTGTCGGAATCCGACAACCTGCCCGCGCCGGACGTGATCGCCCAGGAGATCGTGGAGGACCTGGAGGCGGCGCTGGAACAGTTTCGCGAGATTGCGGGGGATTTGACGGTGGGCGGGAAGCGGCAACATCACGAATCGGTGTGAACCTTCGGCCCGGCACCGTCAAACCGGCCTTCACGGTGACTCGGCTGCGAAGGCGCTGATGTTGCTCAGTTGCAGTTCGAACGGGCCATCTTTCTTGTCGTAGATGTAGAGGCCGAATTCCGTGATGTCGCTCCTGTCGAGCGCAGGTCCTTCCAGCCGGAAGCCGCGAAACTGCGGATAGAAACTCGCGAAGGGAATCCTGATGGTGGTCCATTCCCCGGCGACCGTATCGAACTCCGCCCAGTAGCTCACCTCGTAGCCGCGGTAGCGCGCGCGGGTCTGCAACTGCCAGGTGTACTGCCGGCCATCGGCCTTCACACGCAACTCGATGCCGTCGTACTTCGACAGGTCCAGCGGCGCGAAGCTGCGCGTGCGGATCGAGCTGAAGCCGCCGCCGTCGGTGTTGGTGCTGCCGGAGAACACCAGCGGGCCTTGTTCCCGGATCTCGAACCCGCCCTGGCTGCGGCCGCCCATGACATTGTCGTTCTGCACGTACCAGCCGAGATCAGGGCTGCCGGTCCTGAAGTCAGTGAGCGACAGCACGTTGCCAGCGGCGGCCGTCGCGGCACCGGCAGCAGTGGGAGGAGGGCCGGGTAGCGTCATCAGCAATGCTCCACAAGCCAATGCAACGCAAGCGGCAGCGTACTGTCGATGGCTGCTCATGATCGGCATTACTGTAGCAAGGCCGTCAACAATTTCGAAACCTTCGACCCGGCACCGCTCGAGCGCAGGAAAGCGGCTGGCAGGGGCAGCGGCCCACTAAGGCCGGTAGTGCAGCTCGCGCTGATGTCGTATCGCCAGGATGCGAACGTCCTGGCGCGCCGGCACGAAGCGGTATAACGCGACGTAGCCGGACTGGCCGTACGAGATGACGAGTTCACGGATGTCGCCGTGCAGGCGCCGGCCGGCGAGGGGATGGTCGGCGAGCAACGTGGCTGCGGAACGAATGGCTGCTGCGCTCTGGCTCGCGGCTCGGGGATTTTCGCGTCGCAGGAACTCGAATGCTTCCTCGAGATGATCGAGGGCGCGCGCGGAATAGACTACCGTCGCCACGGCCTGGGCCGCGCGGCGCTGGGTTTCGTCGCCAGTCGCTCCATCCAGGCGTGCACGTCCTCTGCGCGGTAGACCTCGCCGGTCTCCTCTATGCGCGCGTCAGCAGCGATCGCTTCCTGCACAAGCGCCTGCAACTGTTCCTCGTAATCCGCGTGCCGCTCCACCGCCTCGACGATGAGGCTGTGGGCCGAACGGCCGGTCTTGCGGGACAGGACTTTGAGTCGCTGGCGAAGCTCGGGCGGCAGGCGGATGGTGGTCGTGGCGGCCATTGCGATGTCCTCGAGAGGGTGCGCTACAAATGTAGCGCGTGGCCGCTTTCTATGCAGGTCTCGTGTAATATGTACAAGAAACTAGAGTTTTCTATACATATCCACCAAGTCGTCTCCACGAATGCAGCAGATACAGCCACTTACAGGTCTCGACCCAGCGAGGTTCGAAAGGCCAGAGATCCTGAAAAAGCTCAATTCCGCCAGCCGGCGGCTGGCCGAGCTCAAGGGCGTCGCCGCTTCCATGCCGAACCCGGGCATCCTGATCAGCACGCTGGGTCTGCAGGAAGCAAAAGACAGTTCTGCCATCGAGAACATCGTCACGACCCACGACGAGTTGTTCCGCAACGCCGCGTTCCCGGACACCGCGAGTCCTGCTGCGAAGGAGATCGCCCGCTACCGCCAGGCGCTGCGGGTCGGCTTTGAAGCTGTCCGAGAAACCGGGCTGCTGACCAACAACCACATCCTGCGTATCCAGTCGGAGCTGGAGCAGAACAGCGCCGGCTTTCGCAAACTCCCGGGCACCGCCCTGAAGGCGAGCGATGGCCGCATCGTCTACACGCCGCCGCAGGATCCTGCGGAAATCGTGGCCCTGATGGGCGACCTGGAGCGGTTCATCAACGGCGGTGACGACTTTGCTGCCGACCCGCTCATCAGGATGACGCTCATTCACCATCAGTTCGAGAGCATCCATCCCTTCTACGACGGCAACGGGCGCACCGGCCGCATCATCAATGTGCTGTACCTGGTGCAGCAGAAGCTGCTCGATATCCCGGTGCTCTACCTGAGCCGGCATATCGTGCGGACCAAAGCCGACTATTACCGGCTCCTGCAGGGCGTTCGCGACAGCGATATCCGGGAAGAGTGGGTCCTGTACATGCTCGATGCCGTCGAACAGACTTCGGCCGAGGGCATCGTCGCCATCCAGGCGATCAAGGCGCTGCTGCTCGATTACAAGCACCGTATCCGGGCCAAGTACCGCTTCTACAGCCAGGACCTGATCAACAATCTGTTCTCCCATCCCTACACCAGAATCGAGTTAATCGAGCAGGATCTCGGTGTTTCGCGTCTCACCGCAACGAGCTATCTGAACAAGCTGGTGGATGGCGGCTTCCTCCACAAGCGCAAGATCGGTCGGTCCAACCACTACATCAACCAGCCGCTTTTCCATGTGCTTGCCGGGGAGGCGATGCGGTCAGGCACGCAATGAGCCTGAAGCTGCCGGCACCTCGAGTCCCCGCAGCCGCCGTCAGGCGAACTCCCGTTGCCATGACCGGTGCCATCGAGACGTCCGGGTGAAATAATCCTCCCCCATGAAAACCTTCCTGAAGATCCTGGGTGCCCTGCTGGGGCTGGTGGTCCTGCTGGTGGCGGGGCTGGTGGTATTCGTCCTGATGACGCTGAAGCCGAGCCTGCCGGGAGACACGTTCGCCCTGCAGCCGCTGCCGGCCGCCGGCGAGCGCAGCGTGATCGTCTTTGGCGCCACCGGCAAGCTCGGCACCGAGATCGTCGAGGAGCTGCGCGCGCACGGTGACCGGGTCACCGCATTCGTGCGGCCGACTTCGGACCGCGGCCGGCTGGAGCCCCTCGGCGTGAGCTTCGCAGTGGGCGACGTGATGGACCCCGCGTCGGTGCGCTCAGCCCTCGAGGGCGGGCCGTTCGATACCGCGATCGCCACGCTCGCGGATATGTCCGTGCCCGACCTCGACCGCGAGGGCAACATCAACGTGTTCGACGCGGCGGCGGCGGCCGGCGTGCAGCGGGTCGTGTTCATCAGCACCGTCGGTGCCGGCGACAGCTACGAGTCGGCGCCGCTCATCTCCCGTCTGCTGCTGGCGAAGATCCTGCCCCAGAAGACCGCGGCGGAAGAGCACCTGCGCTCGAGCGGCGTGGCGTTCACGATCATCCGGCCGGGCGGCCTGCCGCCGGGCGTGGTGGCGACGGGCCGGGGGATCGTCAGCGAGAACCCGGCCACCATGGGCTTCATCAAGCGTCCGGACCTGGCCCGGCTCGTCCTGGCAGTGCTGTACGACGACCGCACCATTGGCAAGACGCTGGCCGCCGTCGACCCGGAACTGCAGCGTCCCTGGTCCGCGGCTGATCCGGAGTAATCCCCCGCCGGCGCGCTCGCGCTCCGACAGGCCCGGTTACTGCTCGCTCCCGCGTGCCGCGTCTTTCTCCGGCGGCGCTTCTTTATCGGCCGGAACGATGAATGTCTGCACCACGCCCGGTGTCTCCGCCACCGCGGGAGCAGGCGCTGCCACAGGGGGTGGTGCCGGCGTGCTGCTGACCACGCTGGCCAGCTTGCGCATGGCGACCAGCAGGCCGTCGAAGCCGAGCAGCAGCAGGCCGGCCATCGCCACTGCAACAATGGCGGCCGTCAGGTGCTTGGCGAGTCGAAAGCGGCTCGGCGTCATGTCGTTCCAGGCCCCGGATGCACGATAACCGGCGGAAGCTGCGAAACCACCACCTGACACCGTTGACGTGTCAAAACGGAACGCTCGAAGGAACGGAGTGCGACGTTTTCACTGACTTCAGCGCCTGAGTATCAGCAGGTTGCCGGCGAGCGCCAGCGCGACCCCGATCCCCATCGCCGGAGTGAGCCGCAGGTTCTCGAGAAGCGCGGAGACGACGAGCGCGACGACGGGGACCATGATGACGGTATATCCCGCGCGCTCCGCGCCGATCCGGCCGAGCAGCGTGAGGTACGCGCCGAAGGCGAGCACCGTGCCGAACAGCGTGAGATACAGGAGCGAAGCGATGTACGCTGCGTCCGGCTCGAACACGAAGTTCTCGCCGCGAGCGAGCGCGATGGCGGCGTTGAGCAGGCCACCGTAGAGCATGCTCCACGCGTTGCCCTGCACGACCGGGAGCCCGCGCCGCTG
>CAZFWB010000203.1:0-5438 GCA_964522655.1 uncultured Chromatiaceae bacterium
CGAATTCCTCCCGTCCGCTCACCCGGCGCGGACAGCGGCCGGTGCTATGCAGGCGCTCGTATTCTTCCCGCGTGAGGTTCACGCTCGGCTCGAGCGCCTGGGAAAACCCGATGCGCGAGGCGGCATCCGACCACTGCGGGACGGCGCGCATCGGAATGGCCTCGGCGGCATCGCCGCTGCCGTATCCGATCGCCAGCACCTCCTGGCTGCCGAGGTCGAGCCTCTGGCGGACAGCCTGCTCCAGGCCGGCAGCCATCCAGGCCGGCAACGACGCGGAGTAGAGATTGCCCAGCTCGCGCATCGGCGAGGCGCCCAGCTCCATCTTCGCGGCGACGAGCTCCTGGTAGAGCGGCTGCGTGCGAAACTCGCGCAGCAGTCGCATCGTCATCGGCCAGGGATCGCGCTCCAGCTCGCCTTCCAGGGCCAGCGCGAGGATGTCGGGTGCCGAGCGCATCTCGTTGAGCACGTCGTCCAGGCTCAGGTTCGCCGCCGCGCAGTAACCTGCCAGTTCGGCGCGGCCTGCGGCCCCGTCCTGCGAAAGCCCCGAAAGATAACTGAAGCACAGCGAGTTCAACGGCATGCGTTCGTAGGGGCGGTGCATGAACACGGCGCGTACCGAGCGGAAGTACTCGCGCGGATCGCGACCCATCCTCGACAACATCTCGCGCAGCGCATGCAGCGCCTCGTCGAGGTAGCACGTAGTCGAGTACTTGCCGTTGAAGACCGGGGTTTCCCGGAAATAGGTGCCGTTGCCGTTGATGCGCATCATCGGCTTGCGAAAGTCCACCGCGCGGTAGGCAGAGGCGCTGCCGCATGCCGCGAGATCCACTTCCAGCAGCCGCGGCGATCGCTCGATCAACATCGCCACCGCGCCTGCGCCCTGGGTCGGTTCGCCCGAGCTGCCCAGATCGTACTTGGCCACGTCGGCGCTGACGACGATCGCGGCCGCATCGCCGGGCTCGGTGGCGAGAAAGCGCAGCGCACTCTTCATGGCATAGATTCCGCCGAGGCAGGCGTGCTTGAACTCGGGAACCTCGCAGTGACGGTTCAACGGCGCCATGCCCCGCTCCCGCAGCGCCGCATCCAGCATTCCCCGCACGATGACCGCGCCGGCGGAGTTGTCCGTGCTCGACTCGGTGCCGAGCGCCAGGTAACGGATGCGACGCGGATCGACGTCGTATTGGTCGAGCAGCCGCAGCGCCGAGGTGGCGGCCATCGTGTAGACGCTCTGGTCGCTGCCCGGCATCCGGAAACCCGTGCCGACCACGGTTCGCACCTTGTCCCAGGAGGCGCCCGTCCACTCGCACCAGCGGCGCAGGTCCACGCGGTAGGGAGGCAGATAGACCGCGAAACCGGAAATCCCGACCGGCACGCCGCTCACCGCGTAACTCCGGACCCGGGACGGGCATTCGGAGGCTGGACTGCGATACCGGGCAACATGAAGAAAATGCCGCGATGAACGCGGTTCTGTTGCAAAGAAGCCAAAGGGGCTCCTCGGTGGACACTACACCGGGGCAATATTAAATGACCGCGGCCGGTGCCGGAAGCCGCGCGGCAACGGCAGGCGAGCGCGTCAGAATCCAGCCCGGGCAGCGCGCGCCAGAGCGGCCAGCGGAAAATAATGTCGATAAAGGTTGTAGTTGATCATGAAGCCGCGCCGCAGTTCCGCCCCCTGCCCTGATTGCCCGCGCAACGCGGGGTCGCCGACAGCCGCGCGAGCGCCGACTCCGTACCCCGGAAATCCCGTGCCGGTGTAGTGCGGCTCTGCCCAGCTGCCGTCTTCCTGCGCCGCCACGAGAAATGCCACGCCGGCCGCGATGGCCTGACGATAGTCGTCCGGGCTGACCGCGAGCAGGCCGAGCAGCGCCCACGCCGTCTGCGAGGCCGTGACCGGTCCGCGGCCGATCCACGCCGGGTCCACGTACGAGGCGCAGCTTTCGCCCCAGCCGCCCGAGGAAGTCTGCATGGCCGCGATCCAGTCCGCGGCGCGGCGCACGTAGTCGCTTCGCATGTCTTCGCAGCTCGCTCTGAGGCCGAGCAGAACTGCCGACGTCCCGTATATGTGATTGACGCCCCAGCGCCCGAACCAGCTGCCGCTTACCTCCTGCTCGCGCCGTATGAACGCGCGGGCGCGGATCATCGGCGGACTTGCAGGCTCCACGTCCGCGGAGGCAAGCGCTTCGAGCACGTGCGCGGTGACGTCCACGCTCGGCGGATCGAGCGTCTCGCCGAAATCACAGAACGGGACCCTCGTGAGTATCTCCCGGTCGTTGTCCCGATCGAACGCGGCCCAGCCACCGTTCCGGCATTGCATGGCGAGCAGCCAGCGCCGGGCGCGCACGATCGCCTCCTCCACGTGAGCGAAGTCCGGCCACTCCCGTCGGCACCGGCAAAGCAGCAGCAAAACCATCGCGGTGTCGTCGACGTCGGGGTAGTGCCGGTTGGCACGCTGGAACGACCACGCGCCGCCGGCCGGAACACCGGGCAGCCGCACACTCCAGTCGCCGCTCTCGCGCACCTCGTGCTCGAGCAGCCAGCGCACCGCCCTTTGCATCACCGCCGAGTCGCGCAGCCGCACCCCGGTGTCGAGCATGGCGAGCACTGCAAGCGCCGTGTCCCACACCGGCGACTCGCTGGCCTGAAAACGCAGCGACCCGGCGCGCTCGTACGACCAGTGGGCATCGAGCGTGCCGAGGCCAGCCGCCAGCACGGGGTGCTCCAGCCCATAGCCCGCGGCCTTGAGCGCCATGAGCGAGTAGATCCACGGCGGCTGGATGCCACCCCAGGCGCCATCGGCGTCCTGGTGGCCCACTACCCACTCCACGCAACGGCGCACGGCCGCCTCGCGTCCGGGCATCCAGCGCCGGCGCTGGAGCGCGTGCAGGACCCGGTCCGCCAGTCGGAAAAAACCACCCCAGGACAGCTGGCGCCCGCGGCGCGGCAGCCGGTAATCCATCGCCGCGCGCCCATCCGGGAAGAGTTCCCAGGGACGGCGCGAGGCCGGCAGCGGCACGGCGTGCCGCCGCGCCGAGAGCACGGCGAGTGGCACCAGCGTGGCGCGGGCCCACGCCGCGAAGTTGGGCATGGCGAGTGGTAACCAGGCCGGCAGACGAATGATTTCCGGCGGCACGTTCGGCGTGGCTTCCCACGGCCACTCGCCGAGGAGCGCCAGCCAGTAGCGCGTGAATACGCGCGTGGCGGCCAGCCCCCCATGCCCGAGGATCCAGGCGCGGGCCCGGCGCATGGAATCGGCGTCGGCGGGCAAGCCGCAGGCGCGCAGCGCGACATAGCACTCGACGGTCGCGTTGATGTCACCGCCCGGCGCGTCGAAGTAGACCTCCCAGGCGCCGTCGGCTCGCTGCCGCTGCAGGATCCCCAAGGCGATCTCTGCGGCCCGGGGATGGCGATAGCCGAGGACGTGAAAGGCCAGCAGCCATTCGGCCTCTATGCAGCAGTTCGACTCGAGAGTGCCGGCCCAGAAGCCTTGCGGCGCCTGCCTGGCCTCCAGCCAGCGCCGGGCGGCGACGACCGCGCAGGCGGCCGGGCTGGCTGCCGGCGCGGCGGCTGCCGTCGCCCCTCCGCTGTCGCCCTCGTCGGCGGCCATCGGCCTGGAGCCAGGTCTAAGCGGCGTGAGCTGCATGAGGGTTCGCCAAAAAGCAATGAGGCCGCCGCGGCGTACGAGCCGACGGCGGCCTCGAGAATACGATCTTCGCCCCTTATTGCTCGCCGAACTTGTACGTCGCGCGCACCCCGAAGATCCGCGGATCGGGGAGCGTTCCGAAAAAGTGGCTCAGGCCCAGACCGCCTGTGAAGCCGGTTTCGGAGACCTGTCGGCCGAAATCCGGCCCGGAGCCGCCGCTCCTGATCGTGTCGTCGTCGAACACGTTATCGACGTAGGCGAGGATCTCGTATCTCGGACCCGAGAGACCGAGGCGGAAGTCGACGTTCCAGTAGGACTCGAAATACGCGCCGTTGTCCTGGTCCAGGTAACGGTCATCCGTCCAGTTGGCGTTAGTCTCGACCAGCAGGTCGAGACCGGTGTCGGCGAGCGGTCGTGTATAACTCGCCGCCAGCGCCACCGCGTGTTCGGGCGTGCGCTCAAGCTGGTTGCCGCTAAGGTCCGCGCGGCAGACGGCGGCGACGATTCCGGGGTCGCCGGCTGGAACTTCCTGGTTCGCGCTGTTCTTGTACACGAGCGTGCAGTCGCCGAGGTAAGCCAGGCGCTGCGCGCTGGTCGCGTCGTCGATGAATTTCGTGTACTCCGCATCCAGGTATGTATAAGCGGCGTTGAGCACCAGGCCCTCCAGAAAGTCCGGCTGCCAGACGAACTCGAACTCGGCGCCCCAGATCTCCGCGCCCGAGGCGTTGAGTACCCGCGGCGCGGATACGCCCGCCGCATCGATCACCTGGGTGCTGACCTGCTTGTCCGTGTAGTCCTGGAAGAAGAACGCCATGTTCGCGAGCAGCGGCCCGCCGACGTCGAAGGCGTTCTTCGTGCCGAGTTCCCAGGCCTCGAGCTTCTCCGGATCGAACTCTTCATTTTCCTGGTTCACCGGCGCGCCGCCGGCCGTCAGCGTGTTGATTCCACCGGGCTTCTGGGCGCGGGCCCAGAAGAAGTAGATCTGCGAGTCGGGCGTCACATCCCATTTCAGGGTCGCCTTGGGCGTGTTGAAATGCGAGCTGGTCGAGCCCTGCAGGGTCCGAATACTGTCTGTATTGAGGATAACTCCGTCGTTCAGCCCGGCCCCCGGATCCGTGATCTCCTGGTAGGGGCAGACCGCGTTGAAATCGTCACCCGCCACTTCCTGGCGCAGAGCGGAACCGATGACGGCTATGTAGCCGAGCGTCGTGCAGGTGCTCTGGTTGGGTTTCTGCAGCCGGAAACGCTCGGACACAAAGCGCTCCTCGAACTCCAGCGTCCAGTCCTCCGCGAGCTGCCAGGCGAAATTCGCGTAGAACGACCAGTGCCGGGTGTCGGCGCGCCAGTAGGTGGGCGCGTGCGGCTGCAGCTGGCGGTAAAACTCCTGCCAGCCGATCACCGTCGGATTGCCATTGAAGGTGCCGCCGTCGCAGACGCTGCCCGTGGTGTTGCCCTGCGTCGGATTGGCCTGATAGAAAAACTCGGGAAAGTTGAAGCTCCCGTCCGGGTTAACGGTGAGCGAGCCGACCTTGTCGATCGGCATGCACAGCACCAGCGCATTCTTGTCGTACAGCTGCCGGACCTCGTCCCAGTAGAGCGCGCCCAGCGTGTACTGCACCGGGCCGTCCAGCTTGGAGGCGAAGCGCAATTCCTGGCTGAACTGCTCCACCTCGGAGGTGGTGTTTGCGACCTGGCCGGCCAGCAGCTGGTCGGCGATGAGGCCATTGTAGAAATCCGGCGATGGCGTGGCGGGATAGTCCGCGGGCGTACCACCCGGGGGCGTGAACCGGTAGTCGAG
>CAZFWB010000204.1:0-5394 GCA_964522655.1 uncultured Chromatiaceae bacterium
GGGCCGGTCGCCGCCGGGCGCAACCGGCGCGACGCTGCGACCGATTTCGCGCCGGGAGACGTCATCGCACGCGCCGGCAGACGCGTGGACGCGGCGGCGATGATGGCGCTGGCGGCGGCCGGCTTCGACTCGCTGCCGGTGCGCTTGCCTCCCCGCGTCGCGGTGCTCACGACGGGCAGCGAGCTCACTGCGGCAGGCGCGCCTGCCGGCAACGGGCTCATTCGCGACGCCAATGGCCCCTACCTCGCGGCCACGCTCGCCGCGCTCGGTCTGCCACTCGCCGCGCAGCGCAGCGCGCCGGACGACCCGGAGGTGCTCGCGCGCGAGCTCGCCGCGCTCGCGCACGCGGCCGATCTGTTGCTCACCACCGGGGGCGTGTCCGCCGGGCGGCTGGATTTCCTGCCGGACGCGATCGAACGGCTGGGCGGCGAAGTGCTGTTTCACAAGGTGGCGATCAGGCCGGGCAAGCCGCTGCTGCTCGCGCGTCTCCCGCAGGGCAGGCTGCTGTTCTCATTGCCGGGCAACCCGATGGCGGTCGCCGTGGGCCTGCGCTTCTTCGTGCTCCCGGCGGTCCGCGCCCTGATGGGCGCCGCGCCCGAGACGTTCATTCCGGCGCGCCTGCAGCGACCGGTAATGCGCCGGCCTTCGCTGACTTTTTTCGCCAAGGCGCTGGCCGAGGTCGGCGCGGGCGCGCTCCTCACGACACGGCTCCTTGCCGGACAGGAATCGTACCGGATCGGCCCGCTGCTCGAGGCGAACTGCTGGGCGATCATCCCGGCGGGCCAGGGCGAGATCGCTGCAGGGGAGATGGTCGAGGTGGCGCCGTTGCTGCCCACCGATTTTCCCGCCCGCGTCGGCTGATGCCGGCCGCGACCGGACGATACCGTGAAAACCCGTATGGCTTCGCAGCGCGTCGAGCCGTCAAGCTCGGTTTGAAGTTGCAGATTCGTCGGGCCGCCATGGTCCGTGAGAGACGCCGGTGGCGCTGTTCCTGATACTGAAGGGCATTCATCTCGCGGCGGTCGCGCTGACGCTCGGGTTGTTCGTGCTGCGCAGCGTCTGGGCCTTCCAGGGATCGCCCCTGCTGCGCCATCCGGTCATGCGCTGGTTGCCCCACGCCAACGATACGGTGCTGCTCTTCGGAGCGCTCGCCACCGCCGCGCTGCTCGGACAGTACCCCTTCGTCAACGACTGGCTCACCGCCAAGGTGCTGGCACTGCTCGCCTACATCGTGCTCGGCCATGTAACGCTGTGGCGCTGCCGGAACAACCGGCAGCGCGCGCTGGCCATGGCCGCGTCGCTCGGCGTATTCGGTTACATCATGCTGGTTGCCCGATATCACGACCCAACCCCGTGGGCGTGAATCGGGCAACCGCGATGAATTTTCCGGCCGTCAGCCGAAACTCAGGCGGGCTTTGCCACCCAGGCGCTGCACCAGCCCTTGGCGGCTACGAGCTTGCCGGGAAATGCGTTGCAGGGAAGCCAGTCCCCCGAGGAGCCCGCCGGGACCTGTGCACAGTTGGCGCAGTGCTGTCCGGGCTTGAAATTCGGCGCTTTCGCCTTGTCCACCTGGGCGGCGTCCTCGACGTACATGAGCGCCTTGGCGACCGGATCGTTCACGTCGAGCTTCGGCTTGTCCTGGGCCACCGCGGCGCGACCACTGAGTATGGCCGCCACCGGCACCGCCACTGCGGCGGCACCCACGAAACCCCTGCGCGTCATCGTCTTGTCGGTCATCGTCGTTCCTTCGGATTGGTTGGCTCTGTCAAATTGCCCTCGATCACGGCCCAGCCGCGGGAGCGGGCGAAATGCTACCAGCATCGATCCGGGCGATCATCCGTAGTGCTACCTAGGATCTGGGAGGCGCCGGTCCGGCCCGCGGCGCCCGCGAAACCGCCGTCGCCTCGTCCTGCGTCGACGCCCGCGATGCATCGGGAGAAACTCGACTGTCGCTCCACCGTCTCTGCTGTCGTCAGGCGATCGTGTCGCGATCGCGACCGGCTTCGGGCCGCCGCAGCGCCTCCTCCACCAGGGCCTCGACCTGGCGGAGTTTTTCGGCGTGGGGGTTGAGCTGCAGACCGCGCCGCAGATCGCGGCGGGCCAGCCGGACGAGGCCCTTGCCGAGATACGCGAGCGCGCGATTGTTGTAGGCCTGCCAGCTGCCGGAATCGATCTCGAGCGCGGCGCTGCAGTGGACGATAGCGGTATCGTACTGCCGCAGCGCTATATAGCCGGCGCAGAGATTATTGAGTGCAGAGGCCCGCTGCTGCGGCGTCACCACCGCTTCGAGTCCAGCCAGGGTTCGCGCGATGCCCTGCTCGAACCGCCCGAGCTGGAGTGCCTCGGCTCCGGCGACGAGGTCCGGATGCGGCCCGAAAGTCACGCTGCTCTCCGCGGCCGCAAGCGTTCCGTCGGCCAGCGCCGCGAGCCCTCCGAGAAGCACGGCCGCGCGTGCGCGCATGGCAAGGCCCTCCGTGTGATCTCCCGTCCGATGCTACACCCGCCTGCGAACCGTCGGCGCACTGCGCAGGCCGGCCGCGGGCTCCCCGGAGCGGGCCGCGAAATCCCTCCTGGTTACAAAAAGTTACAAACGGTTACAAAGCCCTGCAGCGGGCGTTCGGGCCGCGTCCAATCCGCCTGGCGCTGCTGAATTGCGCGGATATTTCCGGTGGCGCGCGTTCCGCGCTGCGCTGGCAGCGCGCCGCGCCGGCCCCCGCCCCCGTGGTGAAAGCATCGGCAGCCGCCTACATTATCGACTCGATATATTCCTCCCGACGGGGCCCGTACACGCCGATCCCCCAACGGGCCGAAAGCTGGAACATGGACGTCAAAACGTTGTGCCTGGGGCTGCTGTCCCACGAAGACGCCTGCGGCTACGAGCTGAAGAAGCGCTTTGAAGCGCTGTTTCGCCATTTCTTCTCGGCCGGTTACGGATCGATCTACCCGGCCCTCGCGGAGCTGGCCGAGGCCGGCCTGGTGACCTGTCGCAGCGTCGCTGCGGAGAGTGGCCCGGGCCGCAAGGTCTACCGGATCACCGCGGCTGGCCGCAGACGCTTCCGCGAGGTCCTGCATCACACGCGCCCGCAGCACAAGCTCCGCTCCGAGTTCCTGGCGATGATTTACTTCGCCGAGTTCATGGACAACCAGCGACTCGACGCCCTGCTCGATGAGCGCCTGCAGGAACTGCGCGGAGCAGAAGCACACATTGCGGACATCCAGCGCGGCTGGAGTCGGCACGTGCCGGTCGGGGCGAGGTTCGTTGCCGGTTTCGGCGCCGCACTCGCGCGCGCCGCCGCCGACTACATCGAAGAGAACCGCCATCTGGTTGCGGGAGCCAGAAAAACGGCGCCGCGTAAACCTCCTGCCGGCTCCGCAGGGCCCGCAGCAACACCATTGACAATGACTGGAACCCGATTATGAGCCTTGCAACCCGTCTGTACTCCCGGCCCTGGCTGCTCGCCGGACTCGTTGCGGCCGCCGTGGTGCTGTGGCTCGCTTCCGGCAGCATCGGTGGACGGCGCGGCGGGCATGCTCCGGAACCCGTCGGCGGCGATGTGCAGTCAACGGCGACGCGGGTGCAGGTCCGCGCCCAGCGTGCCGAGTCGATCACGCGCTACATCAGCGTGTTCGGCCGCACCGCTCCGGCACGCAGTGTGGAGATCAAGGCCGAGACCAATGGCCGCGTCGAGGAACTCCAGGCCGCGCGCGGGCAGCGGGTGGGAGAAGGCGCGGTCATGCTGCGGCTCGACCTGCGTGACCGCCAGGCGCGCCTGGAACAGGCCCAGGCGAGCGTCGCCCAGCACCAGACTGCATACGAGGGACAGCTCGAGCTGAAAGCGCAGGGCTACGTCTCGGAAACCCAGATCGCCGAGACGCTCGCCAAGCTCGAGGCGGCCAAGGCCGAGCTCGTGCGGGCACAGCTCGATCTCGACTACATGCTGATCCGGGCGCCGTTCGACGGCGTCATCCAGGAGCGCATGGTCGAGGTCGGCGATTTCGTGCGCGCGGGTGATCCGGTGCTCACGTTCGTGGACAACACGCGGCTCATCGTCACCGCCAGCATCGCCGAGCAGGATGCGCGCTTCGTCGCCGTGAACAACGCCGCCTCCGCCAAGCTGGTCACCGGCGAGCAGGCGCGTGGCCGCATCCGCTACGTCGCGCCGGTAGCCGACGAAGCCACCCGCACGTTCACCGTGGAACTGGAACTGCCCAACGCGGACGGGCGGCTGCCGGCCGGCGTCACCGCGGAGATGCGCATTCCGGCCGGCGAAATGCTGGCCCAGAAGGTCTCCCCCGCGATCCTCTCGCTGGCGGCCGACGGACGGATCGGCGTGATGACGGTGGATGCGCAGAACCAGGTGGTGTTCAACCCGGTCGAAATTGCCCGCTCGGAGCCGGACGGCGTCTGGGTGACCGGGCTGCCTGAGTCGGCCAACGTCATCACCGTGGGCCAGGGCTACGTCTCCGCCGGGCAGCAGGTCGAGCCGGTGTTCGCGCCGAGAGATACCGCGCTAGCGGCTGAACAGCCGCGGGAAGGCACGCTGAAGTGAATGCCCTGATCGACATGTGCGTCGAGCGCAGCCGCGCCATCATGGTGGCGCTGCTGGTGATCCTGCTCGCCGGGGTGGCGACCTACCGCGCCATGCCGAAGGAGATGGAGCCCGATATCGAGTTCCCCTACGTCAGCGTGGAGGTGGTGCTCGAGGGCGTCGCCCCGGAAGACGCCGAGCGGCTGCTGGTCCGCCCGCTGGAGCAGCAGATCCGCAACGTCGAGGGCATCAAGGAGATGATCGGCTCGGCGACGGAGGGCCGCGGCTCCGTGACGCTGGAGTTCGAACCCGAGGTGAACATCGACCAGGCGCTGCAGGACGTGCGCGACCGGGTCGATCTCGCCCGCCCGGAGCTGCCGGCAGACGCGAAGGAACCGCGGGTCTCCGAGGTCAAGTTCTCCCGCTTCGATCCGATGCTCGTGATCAACCTGCGCGGCGCCGTGCCGGAGCGCACCCTCAACCGCGTCAGCCGCGCCCTCAAGGAACGCATCCAGAGCGTGGCGGGCGTGCTCGAGGTGAACCTGGTCGGAATCCGCGAAGAACTGCTGGAGATCACGGTGGATCCCGTGGCGATGGAAAGCTACGACCTGTCGCCTGCCGACGTCCTCAATTTCGTCCAGCGCAATAACCGCCTGGTCGCGGCCGGCGCGATGCAGTCCGAGACCGGGCGATTTGCCATCAAGGTCCCGGGTGTCATCGAGACCCCGGAGGACGTGCTCGAGCTGCCGATGAAGGTTTCCGGCGATCGCGTCGTGCACTTCCGCGACATCGCCACCGTCCGGCGCACCTTCAAGGATGCCTATAGCTATGCGCGGCTGAACGACGGACCTGCGGTCGCGAGGGA
>CAZFWB010000205.1:0-5385 GCA_964522655.1 uncultured Chromatiaceae bacterium
GTGAATCACGCCCACCGGGATGTCGGGTGCCGCGGGGTCGTAGCTCAGCTCCCAGGCTTCCTTCACGTCGGCCAGCGCGGCGACGAAACTGCGCCGCGTCCCGGCGGTGTGGACGGCCGACACGCGCGAGGACTGCCTGCCGTCCTCGTCGCGCGCCGCGTGCACTTGCAGTGGCTCGAGCCCCGCGTCGAGGATCACCAGCGTGTGCGGCAGCTCGTTTGCCACCGCCACGTAGCGACCGTCGCCGGACACCGCGAGGTTGCGCGTGCTGATTCCGGCGCGCACCTCGGCCACCAGCTTCAGGTTCCACAGGTCATACTTCGACACCCAGCCGTCGCGCGAGGCGAAGAACAGGTACCGGCCGTCGGGCGTGAAACCCGGCCCGCCGTGCAACGCGACGCGCGAGGGCAGGCGCCGGAGGCGCTCGAAGCGATCCCCGTCGATGACCGAGACGTGATGATCGCCGGCCTCGACCAGCACGAAGAGATTCAGCGGGTCGGCGGCGAACTGCGGCGCATCGGGCAGCGTTCCGGGCGCGTGCGGCGCGATGCGCGAGGCGCGGATCTCCGCCTCGCCCCACTCGGGCAGGGGTTCGGCGAGCGCCGCAGCGGCGGCGCACCACGCCAGTGCGACCGACAGCAGCCCGCGCGCCAGCGCTCGCGCGCTCACCGGGCGAACGCTCAGAGTTCCCCGGCCTCGAAGGTCTCGCAGTCGCCCGGGTCGCCGTTCTCCAGCCCGCGGCGGAACCAGCGCACGCGCTGCGCCGCGCTGCCGTGGGTGAAGGAGTCCGGCGTGACGTAGCCGCGACCCTGCTGCTGCAGCCGGTCGTCGCCGATCGCGCTCGCCGCGCCGAGTCCTTCCTCGATGTCGCCCGCCTCGAGAACGGCGCGCGCGCGGTCGGCCTGGCGCGCCCACACGCCGGCGTAGCAGTCGGCCTGCAGCTCGAGCCGCACCGAGAGCGCATTGCCCTCGGTTTCGCTGACCACCCGGCGCTGCTCCTGGACCTGCGCGGAGACGCCGAGCAGGTTCTGCACGTGATGGCCGACCTCGTGGGCGATCACGTAGGCCTGCGCGAAGTCGCCCGGCGCGCGGAAGCGCTCGCGCAGGTCGCGGTAAAAGGCGAGGTCGATGTAGACCTTGCGATCGGCGGGGCAGTAGAACGGCCCCATCGCCGACTGGCCGAGCCCGCAGGCGGACTGCACCGCGCCGGTGAACAGCACCAGCTTCGGATGTTCGTAGCTCAGTCCGGATTCGCGGAAGATGGCCGCCCAGGTGTCCTCGGTGTCGGCGAGCACCACCGAGACGAAGTCCGCGAGCGGGTCTGCGCCCGGGACCGGCGCCGGTGCCGCTTCCTCCGTCACGGGGCCGCTGTCCATCGGCACGTTCTGCAGCAGCAGTGTCGGATCGACGCCGAGGAAATACGAGACCAGCAGCACGATGACGATCGTGCCGAGCCCGCCGCCGACGAGGCCGCCGCGCCGCACGGGCATGCCGCGGCGGTCCTCCACGTTCTCGCTGCGCCTGCCGTCTCTCCACCGCATGGCCGTGATCTCCCGCCGGGTCGAGGGCCCGGTCTGGTACTTTCGCCTATCGTTCCCGGCCGCCGTCGTCCCGTCAATCCGCACGGCTGTCGTATCATGCGCCGATGCAGGACTTCGAGAAGCTCGGCGTCTTCTACCTCGGCAAACGCTGGGATGCCGCCGCGGGGCAGGCGAGCGACGATCTCATCCTCTACGACTCCAGGGATCTCACCACCCATGCCGTCATCATCGGCATGACGGGCAGCGGCAAGACCGGCCTCGGCATTGCGCTGATCGAGGAGGCCGCACTCGACCGCATACCGGTGATCGCCATCGATCCGAAAGGCGACCTCGGCAACCTGCTGCTTTCCTTTCCCGAATTGAGGCCCGCCGACTTCGAGCCCTGGATCGACCCGCGCGCGGCGGCCGAGGCGGGCCAGTCGCCCGCGGAGTTCGCGGCGGGGCAGGCGACCCGGTGGCAGAAAGGGCTTGCCGAGTGGGGGCAGGATGCCGCGCGCATCGGGCGGCTGCGCGCCGCGGCGGAGTTCGCGATCTACACGCCCGGCAGCAGTGCCGGCACGCCGCTCTCGGTGCTGAAGGAATTCTCCCCGCCGTCCGCGGAGCTGCGCGCCGACGCAGAGCTCTACCGCGAGCGCCTGCAGGGCACCGTGACCGGGCTGCTCACTTTGCTCGGGGTGGAGGCCGACCCGCTCACCAGCCGCGAGCACATCCTGCTCTGCAACCTGCTCGATCACGCCTGGGCGGCCGGCCACGCGCCCGACCTCGCCGCGCTGATCGGCGCGATCCAGAAGCCGCCGATGAGCCGCGTCGGCGTGCTCGATCTCGAGAGCTTCTACCCGGCGGCCGAGCGCCAGGCGCTCGCGCTCAGGCTGAACAACCTGCTCGCCGCGCCCGGCTTCGAGGCCTGGACGCAGGGCGAGGCGCTCGCCGCCGACCGGCTGCTCTACGCGGGCTCGGGCCAGCCGCGGGTGTCCGTGGTCTCCATTGCGCACCTCGACGATGCGCAGCGCATGTTCTTCGTCACGATGCTGCTCGCCGAGATCGTCGCCTGGATGCGCCGCCAGCCGGGCACCCCCTCGCTGCGCGCGATCCTCTATATCGACGAGGTGTTCGGCTACATGCCGCCGGTGGCGAACCCGCCGTCGAAACTCCTGCTGCTCACGCTGCTCAAGCAGGCGCGCGCCTTCGGCCTCGGCGTGGTGCTCGCCACGCAGAACCCGGTGGATCTCGACTACAAGGGCCTGTCGAATGCCGGCACCTGGCTCATCGGCCGGCTGCAGACCGAGCGCGACCAGGCGCGGGTGCGCGACGGCCTGCTCGGAGCGGCGGGCGGCGAACGGCTCGACCCGCGCGACCTCGAGCGCACGCTCGCCTCGCTCGGCAAGCGCCAGTTCCTGCTCCACAACGTCAGCGAGGAACACCCGGTCATCTTCGCCACGCGCCAGGTGATGTCCTATCTCGCGGGTCCCCTCACGCGCGAGCAGATCCGCAGGCTCGCCGGCGCCAGGCCCGCGCCGCCGGCGCCGGCGGCAGCGAGCGCACCGGTAGCGCACGGCAGGGCGGGCGCGCGAGCGGTGCTGCCGGCGGCGATCGGCCAGTTCTTCGTGCCCGCCGCGCACCTGCCGCACGCTCACGAGCGCCTCCTCTACCAGCCGCGCGTGCTTGCCGCGGTGGCGGTGTCCTACGCGAATGCGAAACTCGGCATCAACGAGCAGCGCGAGCTCGTGCTGGCGGCGGAGCCGGCGGGCGGCGCCGGCGGCGTGGACTGGTCCGCCGCGGAGGAACTCACGGTGCGTGCGGCCGACCTCGAAAAGGAGCCGGAGCCCGACGCGGTGTTCGGCGAGCCCGCGTCCGCGATGACACAGGCGGCGAATTACAAGGAATGGGACAAACAACTGCGCCGCTGGCTGGGCGTGGAGCGGGCGCTCACGCTCTACAAGAGCCCCGCGCTCGGCGCGACCTCGACGAGCGGCGAGAGCGAACGCGAGTTCCGCATCCGCCTGCAGCAGCTCGGCAACGAGCGGCGCGACGTCGCGGCGGCGAAACTGAAGCAGAAATACGCGGCGAAGTTCGCCGCGCTCCAGTCGCGGGAACTGCGCGCGCTGCAGGCGCAGGAGCGGCAGGAGGAGCAGGCGCGTGACGCGAAGCTCGGCGCGGCGGTCTCGATCGGCACCGCCGTGCTCGGTGCGATATTCGGTCGCGGCCGGTCCGCAGCCTCGGCCTCACGGGCCGGCAGCGCGATCCGCCGCACCGGCACCATCGCGCGCGAGTCCGGCGACGTGCGCCGCGCCGCCGAGACGGTGGAAAAAGTCCGCGCCGATCAGCAGGCGCTGGAAGAACAGTTCCGGGCCGAGCTCGACGCCCTGCAGGGCGCATACGACGCACAGGCCGAGGAGCTGGAGGAGATCGTCGTGCGCCCGCGCGCCGGCGACATCGGGGTCCGGTTTCTCGGCCTCGGCTGGCTGCCATACATCGAGGACGCCGCGGGTGAGCTCAGGCCGGCGTGAAATCGGTCGCGACTGGCGTCGCTCCTACAGGCCGCTGGCGGTGTAGGAGCGGCGCAAGCCGCGACTGGAGGCAACGATGAAGGCCCTTATGTACGAACTTGCGCTGACCCTGGCCGCGGCAACGCTCGCCATCGCCGCCCACGCCCAGAACCAGCCGCAGGACGGCGAACTCACCGTCACGCCGGTGCGCGGCAGCGTGCACATGCTCTCGATGGGCGCGGCCGGTAACGTCGGCGTCTCGGCCGGACCGGACGGCGCCTTCATCATCGACGACCAGTTCGCGCCCATGGCGCCGCGCATCGCCGTAGCCGTGGCGAAGCTCTCGAAGGAGCCCGTCCGCTATATCCTCAACACCCACTGGCACGGCGACCACACCGGCGGCAACGAGCACTTCGGCCGCGAGGGCTACGTCATCGTCGCCCACGACAACGTGCGCACGCGCATGAGCCGCGAGCACTTCAACCGCTTCTTCAACCGCACCACGCCCGCCTCGCCAACCGAGGCGCTGCCGGTGATCACCTTCAGCAACAACATGACCTTCTACTTCAACGGCGACACCATCCGCGTCGTCCACGTCCCGCGCGCGCACACCGACGGCGACGCGGTGTTCTACTTCGAGCAGGCCGACGTGCTCCATGCCGGCGACGTCTTCGTCCGCTACGGCTACCCCTTCATCGACCTCTCCAGCGGCGGCAGCATCGCCGGCATGATCGCCGGGCTCGACCGCATGCTCGCGATCATCGGCGCGAACACCATCGTCATTCCCGGCCACGGCCAGCTCGCCGGCCGCGACGACGTGCGCGGCTTCCGCGACATGCTCGCCGCTGCCAGGGACCGCGTCGTCCAGCGCATGAAAGCCGGCAGGACCGCCGACCAGATCATCGCCGAACAGCCCCTCGCCGAACTGGACCCCAGGTGGGGCCAGGGCTTCATCAAGGCCGAGCAGTTCATCCGCACCATCGTCGAGAGCGAGCAGGGCGGCTGAACCATCTCGGGCGCGGACGGCGTTCGCGCAGCGATGAACGAAGCGCTGTAGGAGCGGCGCCAGCCGCGACCGCGGTCAGTTCAACGCCGCCGACGTCTCCGCGGAAACGTTTCCGCCTCGCGCATCGGCCTGCAGCAATCCCGCGATCGCAATGTCATCGTCCATCACCTCGCCGGCCCAGTCAGGCACCAGCGTGACGGCATCGATGACGATGCCGCGCCGGCCGTGAGCCGCGGCCAGATCGGCCGTTGCGCTGGCCGGCACCGGCCCCAGCGCCTGCGCTTCGGCGAGGCGCGTCCCGTCAGGCCGCCTGAACACAATCGCCGCCGTGGAACCGCACCCCTGTAGGAGG
>CAZFWB010000206.1:0-5385 GCA_964522655.1 uncultured Chromatiaceae bacterium
CTGAAGGAAGAGAACCCGGCGCGGCGTGTCGAGAGCGAGCGCGACGGGCTGACCGGCGTGTACAACCGCCGCGCATTCGAGGAAGCCATGGAGCGCGAATTCGCCGCCGCGACCAAGAACGGCTGGCCGCTCTCGGTAGTGTTCGTCGATCTCGACAAGTTCAAGGAAGTCAACGACACTCATGGCCACCAGGGCGGGGACTCGATGCTCAAGGAAGTCGCGACACTGCTCGGTGCAACGCTGCGTGAAAGCGACATGGTCGCGCGCTATGGCGGTGACGAATTCGTGCTGCTCTTGCCCGGAGCCGATTCGCACCAGATCAACGTGATCGCCCGCCGCCTGGTGGAGGCGGCGCGTGAACGCAAGGTGACCGGCGGCAGCGGCAAGTCTTTCTCGATCACCCTGTCGCTCGGCATTGCCACCTGTGACTCGAAGAACTCGTTCACCACGTCGCAGGATCTGCTCGCCGCGGCAGATGCGGCGCTGTACCACTCCAAGCGCAACGGGCGCAACCGGGCCACCAGCTACGACGACATCAGGGCAGCGTAGTTTCAGGCCGATACGGCGGAAACGGGGACATTCCTGATTTCCCGGGAAATCAGGAATGTCCCCAGTTACCTGTCTTCCAACCGGTTGACGGGTCTCCACGACTCGGCTTCTAATCGCCCGCATGAGGCCTGCGCACGATTCCAGCCGATGAGGAACATCGTCCGACGCACCACCCTGATCGTGCGCGATGCCGAGCGGTCGGCGCGCTGGTACGAGCACGTCGTCGGCATGACACGGTTCTATGAGGGCGACGTGGTGCTTTCCGGTGCGGGCATGGCGGCCGGCAAGAAGGGCGACCGTACGCACCTTGTCATCATGAAGTGCGAGCACCCGGAGATCGGCATGATCGGACTGCTGCAGTGGGTCGATCCGCCGCTTCCGGCGCCGGACACGGTTCCGACCAGCGTGACCTACGGCAATCCGACCTTCGTGGTTGCCTCGGACGACTGCCGCGAGGCCCTGCGGCGCGCGAAGGAACTCGGCTCGCACATCCATTCAGAACCCCACGAGTGGTCCGTGATGGGCGCCGACGGCGAAATGAAACGCTTTTTGAGCGTCTCGGTGTTCGACCCGGACGGGTATTTCTACGAGTTCAACCAACCGCTCGGCGCTGCGGGCCGCTGACGGCGGCAACGTCACGAGGACGCTTTCTTTCTTTCGGTCCTTCTCCCCTCTGCGGGGCCGCGCTAAGGGCCTGGCCATAATCGACCGCCTGAGCGCAGGGTCTGCGACCGGGACGGCCTGCGCCGGGACGCTCGCAGCGCACATCCCTGTGCTGCGCTCGCTCGAGTTCGGCTGCGGCTGCGCTCCTGCTGCGCCGGCCTCACACGCCCGTTGCATGCCGTCCCGACCGCAGCCTGGTAAGCGGCGCGGGGCAACGGTCCTTCAGCGGCTGCGCGTCGCAACGCCAGCAAGCGGCGGTCGCGTCCCCGGCGCGGGCATGTGTGCAGCCGGCTGCCAGGACGGCAGCAGTCGGCGGAACTCATAGCGACGAGCACAGGGATGTGCGAGGAGCGGCCCGAACCGGGGACGCGACCGCCGCATTATCCGGCGCCAATCTGCCGCGGCCCCGCAGACGGGAGAAGAACCCCCTTTTGCTCTACACCGGCACGGTCAGCGGGTTATAGGCGTACAGACCCAGTGACTCGGCGGTCCTGTGCGAAGAGCCGCTGTAATTGTCCGGGTCCCGGGAATACATCCGCCGCGCATTCACGTGCGACTCGCGCATGACGAACGTGCCGCGTTCGCGACGCGCCGCCTCGTAGCGCGCCAGCCCCTCCTCCCAGCTGCCGGACGCCTGCATGGCACGCGCCAGTATCATACCGTCCTCGATCGCCATGACTGCGCCCTGGGCGAGAAAGGGCGTCATCGGGTGCGCGGCATCGCCGAGCAGCGTCGCGCGGCCGCGCGTCCATTGCGAAAGCGGCTCGCGGTCGAACAGCCCCCATTTGAAGCAACGCTCGGGGGGCGTGGCGGCGATGATGGACTGAACCTCCGGTGCAAAATCGCTGAATTCCCTCTGCAGCTCCGCGATCTCGGAGTGAACCGACCAGCTCTCCTCGGCCCACTCGTCGCGTTTGGAGAAGGCCGCGTAATTAACGAGCGTGCCGTTGCGGACCTTGTAACGCGCGAAGGTGCGCGCCGGTCCCGCGAAAGACGCCGAATCCGGAACGATCACCGCCGGATCGAGGCGGTCCATCGGCACGAGCCCGCGCCAGGCGATATAACCCGTGAATGTCACCTGTTCCTCGCCCCACAGGGCGCGACGCACGGCTGAGCGGATGCCATCGCAGCCGATGAGCACGTCGCCGGTCGCGCTGAGCCCCTTGCCGAAGGTTGCAGTGATGCCGCGGACGGTTTCTGCCAGAGCCACGAAACTGCAGCCAGTGTGGATGCAGTCCGGATCCCTGGCGCGCACCGCGTCGGTGAGCGCGCCGTGCAGGTCCGCGCGATGCGCCTGGCAGTAGGGCGCGCCGTACCGTTCCCTCATGCGATCGCCGCGGTTGGTCTCGACGAGGATTGCGCCGGTTCCGTAGTGCTTGATGGCGCCGGCGGCGGGCGTGCGGGCGACCCGGCTCATGATCTCCTCGCCGAGCAGGTGATTGAGGACGTGGGCGCCATTCGGCGTGATGGTGACGCCGGCGCCGACCTCGCCGAGCTCGGCCGCCTGCTCGTAGACCGACACCCGGAAACCCGCCCGCTGCAGGGCAAGTGTGGCCGTCAGGCCGCCGAGTCCGGCGCCGACGACGATGACGTGCAGTTCCTTTACCATGATCCAAAACCGGAGCACCAAAGATGGGTCACGCAATCAGCCCCGATGCCGGGCAGTTCCTCCAGCGCCGCCATCGCCTGTTCATCGGCGGCGAATGGGTCGACGCGCTCGGCGGCGAAATCATCGACGTCGTCAACCCGGCCACCGGCGAGACGATCGCCCGGGTTGCAGGAGCCGGCCGCGACGACATCGATCGCGCGGTGGCGGCCGCGCGCGCGGCATTCACGGGCGGGCCCTGGCGCGACGCGACGGCCGCGGAGCGCAGCGAGATCCTCACGAAACTCGCGGATCTTCTCAGCGCCAACAGCGCCGTGCTGACCGAGCTCGAGATCCTCGACAACGGCATGCCGCTCAATCCGGCCGGCATCCTCGCCGTGCCGACCGCGGTGAAGATGCTGCGTTACTATGCCGGCTGGCCGTCCAAAATCACGGGCCACACGCTGCCCGCCGACCGCCGGCCCGGCGCGGCGGGCCCGCCGCTCACCTACACGCGCCGCGAACCCGTCGGCGTCGTCGGTCAGATCATACCGTGGAACTACCCGCTGGCGATGGCCGCGATGAAGCTCGGACCCGCGCTGGCGACCGGTTGCACCGTGGTGCTCAAGCCGGACGAGAAGACGCCGCTGAGCGCGCTGTTCCTCGCCGGCCTGCTGCGCGAGGCCGGTGTGCCCCCGGGCGTCGTCAATGTCGTGCCGGGTTACGGCGAGTCCGCAGGCGCCGCGCTCGCGGCCCACCCGGACGTCGATAAGGTGGCGTTCACCGGCTCTTCCGAGGTCGGGCGCAAGATCCTGCACGCCGCAACCGGCAATCTGAAGCGGGTGTCGCTGGAACTCGGCGGCAAGAACCCGTTCATCGTCTTCCCCGACGCCGACCTCGAGCGCGTGATCGAGGCCGCCGCCCGTTACGCGTTTTTCCTGCAGGGGCAGAACTGCCAGTGCGCCTCGCGCCTGTTCATCCACGAGGACGTGTTCGAGCGCGTTGTCGCCGGCGTGGCGGCGGCGGCCCGTGCGATGAAGGTCGGTCCGGGCTGGGACCCGCAGACGCGGCTCGGGCCGCTGATCTCCGCCGGGCAACTCGACCGGGTACAGGGCTACGTCGCCTCGGGAGTGAAGGAAGGCGCCGAACTCGTCACCGGCGGCGCTCGGCTCGCCGGAGGGGGTTATTTCATGGAACCGGCGGTGTTCGCGCGCACCCACCCGCAGATGCGCATCGTCCGCGAGGAGATCTTCGGCCCGGTGACCTGCGCGCAGAGCTTTTCCGACTCCGACCTGGAAGCGGTGGCGCGCGAGGCGAACGACACCGCCTACGGCCTGGTCGCGAGCGTGTGGACCCGCGACCTGCGCACCGCCCACCGGCTCGCCGAACTGATCCGCGCCGGCGTCGTCGGTATCAATCACCACGGCAGCGGCGACATCTACGCTCCTTTCGGCGGCTACAGGGAATCCGGCTGGGGCCGTGAGTTCGGGGCGGAAAGCCTCGATCTCTACCTGGAAACCAAAACCGTGGTCGTGAGATACGATTAGCTGCGGCCACTTCGTCAGCAACGCCATCACAGACCCGCGGAGGAGCGTTCCATGACCGCACGCTTTCTGGCGGCAGCCGTCCTGCTGATCACACCACTCGCCGGCATGGCTGAAGAACCGACCGTCGAGGAACTTGAGGCGGCCTGCGAGGCGGCCCGTGAGGCGAAACTCAAGCCGCTGCGGGAACAGGAAATCGCGAAGTGCAAGGCCGATCGCCACAACGACCCGGCCTGGTGCGAGCGCTTCTACAAGGACTACGGCCAGGGCGGCCGCCATTTCGACGGCAGGCCGATCCCCCGTCTGTTCGATGACCTGCCCGAGTGCGTGGCGGCCCACGAGGCGCGTCGCAGGAAATCGCGGCGCTGAACGGTCACTGGACGGACAGCGGCCGCGCGGCGCCGCCGACTTGTCTCCGGCCACGGGACGCAACCGGGCGTCTTATTTCAAAGTTACGCCCCCGGCGCGCGCCGTCCCGTCCAGCACCCGCCGTTCGACCACTGCGGCGCCCACGGCATCGCCCCACACGTTCACGCTGGTGCGGAAACGGTCGAGGAGCCAGTCCACGGTGAGGATCAGCGCGATGCCCTCGAGCGGCAGGCCGACCGCCTTCAACACAATCACCATGGTCACCAGGCCGGCCTCGGGGATGCCGGCCGCGCCGATCGCAGCGAGCGTCGCCGTCAAAAGCACGATCACCTGCTGGCCGATGGTGAGGTCGAGACCGAGCGCCTGGGCGATGAACAGCGCGGCCACCGCCTCGTACAGCGCGGTGCCGTTCATGTTCACCGTCGCGCCGAGCGGCACCACGAATCCGGCGACCTTTTCCGAGACGCCGTTGTGCTTCTCCACGCCTTCCATCGTCAGCGGCAGCGTCGCCGACGACGATGCGGTGGAAAACGCCGTAAGGAGCGCCGTGCCCATGTTGAACATGTAGAGATACGGGTTCCGCCGCCCGAGGAACCAGAGGATTGCAGGCAGGACCACCGCGGCGTGCAGGCTGAGCGCGAGTTCGAGTGCGTCGGACACCCTGCCGTCATGTTC
>CAZFWB010000207.1:0-5384 GCA_964522655.1 uncultured Chromatiaceae bacterium
GGCGATCAAAAACGAATTCAAATGTATTTCTTCGGTCACCATGGACTTGCTCTTGATCACCCGCCTCGCGCCGGCGCTGCGGCAGATATCCGCTACGATCTCGCAGGCCTCGCCCGCGCTTCGCGCCCAGTGCACCACCCCGCCTGCGGCCATGACATTTCTCTCGAACTCGGGCAACAGCGAGCCGAGATCCGCCAGCGCCCGCTCGCGAATGCGGGTGGCCTCCACGCGAAAACGCTCGAAAGCGGGGAACGTGCGCAACGCCTCCGTGCGCACCACCGGCATCACGCGCCGCACGCCCTCGAGCGAGCCGCGCAGTGTCGGCTGACCGAGCGCCTCGCGGGCGAGCCGGCCGAACCCGGCGCTAGTCGTTTCCATGCCCCGCCCCCGGCACCATGCCGGCGAGTGCCTCGGCGATGTGCACGGCGCGCACCGCAAGCCCCCGTCGCTGCATGCGCCCCTCGAGATGCAGCAGGCAGCCGAGATCGGCGCCGATCAGGTGCTCGGCCCCGGTGGCGACGATGTCGTCTATCTTCTGATCGGCAATCCGCGCGGAAACCTGCGGATAACGTACGCAGAACATGCCACCGAACCCGCAGCACTCCTCGGCGCCGCGTACCTCGCGCAGCGACAGCCCGTTTACCCGGCCCAGCAATTCGCGCGGCTGCGCCCGGATGCCGAGCGTGCGAAGCGCCGAGCAGGAGTCGTGGTAAGTCGCGCTCGTCTCCCAGCGCACCGGCGCCGCCGGGCCGCCCGCCTCCCCGTAAAGGAAAACGCTCAACTCGAACGTGCGGGTGGCGAGCGCGGCGGCCGCGGCGTGGTCCGGCGTCCCCGCCTCGAACAATTCCGGATAGGCGCGGATCATGGCAGCGCACGAGGCGGAGGGAACAACCACGCAATCGACTTCGCGAAACGCCCCGATGACCCGCCGCGCCAGCCGGCGGGCGCCTTCCCGGTCGCCGCCGTTGAAATTCGCCTGCCCGCAGCAGGTCTGGACCGGCACGACGACCTTGCAACCCGCCCGTTCCAGCAGGAGCGCGGCCGCCTCCGCCACAGCCGGCCGGAACAGGTCCACGAGGCAGGTGACGAACAGACCAACCTTCATAGGTGCCGGTACTTCGGTTTCGGAAAGTCCTATACACGGTATCCTAACTTAGTACACCGCCATCGGCGGGCGGCGCGGCGCGCTTATTGCGAGGAGAACATTCCGGAGATTACCGCCGAGCACGAGCTGGTGGGTCTTAAAGAAGAGGAGAAGTGGTTCGGGCTAATAGGGCTTGTTTTCAGGGATATTGCCCTGAGTAGGCGAGAGTGCATAAGGTGCCGGTACTTCGGTTTCGGAAAGTCCGGGAAATGCCTGATTCAGCGTCCATGCTTCGCGAGCAACTCGCTCAGACTGGACGGCGAACGGCGCAGGCGAGTCGCGATCTCGGACAGCGTGGCCACCCCTTCGCGTAACGCTCGCCGCGCGATTTCCGCACGAGCACGAACCAGAACCGGTAACCGCCGGGCCGATTCGAGTCGGGCCATCTCGACCCCCGACTCGCAGGCGACCTCCCGGACGATGTCCTCCAAGTCCCGCGTTGGCGCTGAACGCATCGGCCGAGCATCCGAAACGGCCTGCGGGAACCCGATCGCCCTTTGCCGGGGTGCCGCCGGATGGATTTGCGCTATTTCCTCATCCAGGGACTCCTCCGCCATGAACTTCCGATAGGCCATTGTGGCAGCCACACGGCTCGCGCCAAACATTTCCAGTGTCGGCTCGATCACCAGCCAACCGGCAGGGGCGCACCCGAGATAAGCCCGATGGCTGCTCCAGCGATAATCGGACACATCAGGTACGAGCCCGGCCCGCACGGGATTTCGGTGTATGTAGCGAACCAGAGCGAGCAGGTACTGGTCGGCTTCGACCATTTTGGCCCGGTAACGTCGCTCGAACAGGTGTCCGGTAGTGGGCACCTTTTTCTGCTTGAGGCGCGCGTACCGTGATGCGAGCAGGTGCATTACCCGCCCCAGAGGCGGTTCGCCCGCCTGGATGGCCAGGTGGACATGATTCGGCATCCAGCAATAGGCATGAAGCCGGGCGCCGTAGCGTTCCAGCGCCGCACCGAGGATATCTTCGAACGCGAGATAATCCTCCTCTGCTGCAAAGATCGGCTGTCGGTGGTTGCCCCGCAAGATCGCGTGATACAGGCCACCGGGAGCATGCACACGAGGCTGGCGCGGCATCGGCAGACGGCTCCGAACGAGTTGCTACCGAATATGGCCGAGCGAAGAGTTGCCGTCCGCTGGATAATCTTGCGAATTCGTCGAGTTTCCGAAACCGAAGTACCGGCACCAATGAACCTGTATGCGCACTTCGCGCGGTCTTTCCCGCCGGATCGGACCCGCCCGCTGCTGCTCACGCCGCAGGGGCAGAGTTTCAGCTACGCGCAGATGGAGGCGCACACCGAGCGGCTCGCCGCGCGGCTCGCCGGCCTCGGCCTGCAGCCGGGCGACCGCGTGACGGTGCAGGTTTCGAAGTCCCCGGCGGCCGTGTGGCTGTATCTCGCCTGCCTGCGCGGCGGCTTCGTCTTCCATCCGCTGAACGACGCTTACAGGAAAGACGAGATCGCATGGCTGCTCGCCGATGCCGAACCGGCGCTCGCAGTCTGTGACCCTGCCCGCGAGGCGTTGTTCCGCGGCTTGTTACCCACCGGCTGCCGCCTGCTGACGCTCGGCCCGGACGGGCTCGGCACCCTCATCGACCACGCCCCGGCGGCCGACGCCGCTTCGCCGGTGCATGCCTGCCGCGCGGACGACCCGGCCATTCTTTTATATACGTCCGGCACCACGGGCCGGCCGAAGGGCGCCGTGATAAGCCACGGCAACCTCGCCTCGAACGCCGCCGCGCTGGTCGAGGCCTGGGGATTCACCGCGGCGGATCGGCTGCTGCACGCCCTGCCGCTGCATCACGCGCACGGCCTGTTCGTGGGCCTCGGCTGCACGCTCGCCAGCGGCG
Source organism: uncultured Chromatiaceae bacterium (assembly GCA_964522655.1). Classification (GTDB taxonomy): domain Bacteria; phylum Pseudomonadota; class Gammaproteobacteria; order Steroidobacterales; genus QUBU01. Next base: position 3,002 of record CAZFWB010000207.1, read on the forward strand.
CCAGCATGATGTTCCTGCCGAAGTTCGACGCCGGGTCAGTGCTCGCTGTGCTGCCCGGGTGCACTGTGATGATGGGTGTGCCGACCTACTACGGCCGGCTGTTGCGCGAGCCCGGACTCGACCGGCAGATCTGCCGCGGGATGCGGCTATTCATCTCGGGATCCGCGCCGCTCTCGCCGGAAATTTTTGCCGCCTTCAGGGATCGCACCGGGCACGAGATCCTCGAGCGCTACGGCATGACCGAGACCGGCATGATCTGCAGCAATCCCCTGCGTGGGCAGCGCCGGGCGGGCAGCGTCGGGTTGCCGCTGGCCGGGGTGAGCGTGCGGGTCGTCGACGCCGGCGGAATGGCGCTCCCGGCCGGCGAGATTGGTGAGATCGAAGTGTCGGGTCCCAACGTCTTCGCGGGCTATTGGCGGCAGCCTGACCGGACCGCCGAGGCATTCGCGGACGACGGCTATTTTCGCACCGGTGACCAGGGATGGTTGAGTGCCGACGGCTATCTGACCATCAGCGGCAGGAGCAAGGACGTGATCATCACCGGCGGGCTCAACGTCTACCCGCGCGAGGTCGAGCTCGTGATCGACGCGCTGCCGGGCATCGCCGAGTCGGCCGCCGTCGGAGTCCCGCATCCGGATTTCGGCGAAGCGGTGGTGGCGGCCGTCGTCGCAAAGCCCGGGGCTGACGCCGGCGAAGCCGGTATCATCGCGGGCGTGAAGCAACGACTGGCGGGATTCAAGGTGCCCAAGCGCGTATTCGTCGTGGCCGAGCTGCCGCGCAATTCCATGGGCAAGGTCGAAAAAACCACGCTGCGTAAGCAGTATGCGGACACCTTTGCGACGGAGGCGTCGCGACGATGAGCCCCACGCAGCAGGCGGCCCGCGGGCGCGACTCCGGCGCCATTCGCCCGCGGCGCTCAGCGCTTTACATGCCGGGCTCCAATGCCCGCGCGCTGGAAAAGGCGCGGCAGCTGCCCGCTGACGTGATCATCATGGATCTCGAGGATGCGGTGGCGCCCGCCGCCAAGCTGGCTGCGCGCCGCGCGGTGATCGAGGCCGTGACGCAGGGGGGATACGGCGAACGCGAAGTGGTCGTCCGGGTCAACGGCCTCGACACGCCCTGGGGCGCCGGCGACATCGAGGCGGTCGCCGGCAGCCCGGCCGACGCGGTGCTGTTCCCGAAGATCGACGGCGCCGCGCCGCTGCAGGCGGCGCTCGCCGCGCTCGACCGCGCCGGCGGCGCGAGCCTGCCGGCGTGGGTGATGGTGGAAACACCGCAGGCCGTACTCGAATTGACCTCGATCGCCCGTTTCGCGCCGCGGGTCGCCGTGCTGGTGATGGGCACCGCCGATCTCGGCCGTGCCCTGCGCCTGCCGGAGGACGCGTCGCGGGCGGGACTCCTGCCAGCGCTCGGTCATTGCGTGCTGGCTGCCCGCGCGCACGGCCTTGATATACTGGATGGCATATTCACGGATCTTCGTGATGAGACAGGGCTCAGGGCGGCCTGTCAGCAGGGTCGCTTGCTCGGTTTCGACGGCAAGACCCTGATTCACCCGGCCCAGATCGGCGCGGCGAACGAGGCCTTCGGCGTATCGGCCGAGCAGGCCGCGGCGGCCGGCCGGGTCATCGCGGCATGGGAATCGGCGGCCAGCGCCGACAAGGGGATCGCGCTGCTCGACGGGCGCATGGTCGAGCGGCTGCACGCGGAGGAGGCCCGGCGGGTCCTGGCATTGCGCCAGGCGGTGGAAGGGCGCGCGGGTCAGGACGGAACGACATGACTGGTTTTGCGAAACGCACGCTCGCAGACTGGGAGCGACTCGCCACCGGGGAGACCGGTGGGCGAGCGCCCGCTGAACTCACCTGGCAGACGCCGGAGGGCATCCCCGTCAAGGCGCTGTACAGCGCCGCCGACCTCGCCCGCCTCGAGCACCTCGATTCCCTCCCCGGTTTCGCCCCGTACGTTCGCGGCCCGCGCGCCACCATGTACGCGGTGCGGCCGTGGACGGTGCGCCAGTACGCGGGATTCTCGACCGCCGAGGAGTCCAACGCCTTCTACCGGCGCAACCTTGCGGCCGGCCAGACCGGGCTGTCGGTCGCCTTCGACCTGCCCACGCATCGCGGCTACGACTCCGATCACCCGCGCGTGGTCGGCGACGTGGGCAAGGCGGGCGTGGCGATCGACACCGTCGAAGACATGAAGATCCTCTTCGACCGCATCCCGCTCGATCGCATGTCGGTGTCGATGACCATGAACGGTGCGGTCCTGCCCGTCATGGCCATGTACGTGGTGGCCGCCGAGGAACAGGGTGTGCAGCAGGCGGCGCTCTCCGGCACCCTGCAGAACGACATCCTCAAGGAGTTCATGGTCCGCAACACCTATATCT
>CAZFWB010000208.1:0-5273 GCA_964522655.1 uncultured Chromatiaceae bacterium
AAGCGCTGGTTGCCGGCGTCGATGCCGGCGCCGCCCTCGGCGTGCCGCGTGTCGCACGACTGCCGCCCGTAGACGTAGGTAATGCCGGGCTGCGTGACCGGCATCGCTCCGACGATGGCGTAGTCGCGGTCGTCCTCGGTGAGGCGCATCGTCGGCATCACGATCAGCCAGTGCGAGTTGATGCAGCCGGTCTGGTGCGCCTTGGCGCCGCGGATCCAGATGCCGTTTTCGTCGCGGCGGCTGACGTGCACGAAGAGGTCGGGGTCGGCCTGCTCGTGCGGCGCCTTGCCGCGGTCGCCTTTCGCGTCGGTCATCGCGCCGCCGATCACGAAGTTGTTCCGCTGGGCAAACGCGATGAAATTCCGGAAGCGCTGGTGATAGCCGGTGCCGCGCGCGCGGTCGATGTCGAAGGTGACCGAGTGCAGCGCGTTGAGGGCGTCCATGCCCACGCAGCGCTGGAAGCAGGTGCCAGTGAGCTGGCCCAGGCGGCGCTGCATCTTGTTCTGCATCACCAGGTCTTCGGGCGAGGCGGCGATGTGCAGGAATCGGTTCACCGGCGCGCCGGTATAGGGCGAGTGCGCGGTGGCGAGCCCCGGATTGCGCAGCGCGAGATCGTAGGTTTCCGCCACCGCGTTGATCGACGGCCGGATGACCGGGTGATCGACCGGCTCGGCGACGAGTTCGCCGAAAAGGTACACCTTGAGCTTCCTGCCGCGCAGCGACTCGATGTACTCCGCTCCGGTACGGATCGGCGCTACTGCTCCCTCGCGTGCCTCGACCTTGTCCGGGCGTGCGGCCATGAGCGTTCTCTCCCAGTCAATTCTCGAGCATTCTACCGCTACCGGCCGGCCCCTACGCCGCCGCAGCGCCCATGCGCAGCAGCAGCGCGAGCACCTCGCGCTCGGCGGACTCCATCGCGCCCTCGATGCCCTGCTGCAGCACCGACATGTGCTCCCCGATCCAGTGCACCGGTCCCCACGGCTCACGCGCGATCGCGCCGTAGCGCGCGATCTGCCCCGGCCCCCAGAAGTGATAGGAGCCGAGCGCGTAAGGGTTCTGGCCCCAGGCGGTCACGTCGAGGATCTCGAGCTGGCCGGCGGCGGCCGGCCGCGCCTCGGCGATCTCGCGCAGGACGAAGCGGCCGATGCGGTCGCTGTTCCAGTCGTCGAGCTTGGCCGCCTGCTGGCCGTCGATCCAGCAGTTCAGTTCGTTGAGAGAGCCGTCCTCGGCAGGCACCGCGAAGAGCTTCTCGAACGGGCGGTCGCTGACCATGACGGGTGACAGGCCGTCGTCCTCCCAGAAGCGCCGGCGAAAGGCGAGCTTGACCTGCGTGATCTTGTTGTAGGGCAGAGCGCGGATGATCTCCGCCTGCGGCGGTGCCGGAAGCAGGATCACCTGGCGCAGCACCGACCACGGCACCGAGCAGAGCGCGAAGCGTGCCCGGTAGCGGCGCCCGTCGGCGCAGCGGCACTCCACGCCGCCGTCGTCGACCTCGATGCGGGCGACCGCCTGGCGCAGACGCACGCCGGGATCGAGTTTCGCCGCTATCGCCTCCGGCAGGCGGGCGCTGCCGCCGCTGATGCGGAAGAACTCGCCGCCGCCGGATTTCGCCACCAGCCGCTTGCGGTAGGCGAATAGCGCCGACATGTTCTCCGTTCCCCGGCCGTCGTAGAGAATCTCGATCAACCGCAACGCTTCGGCGGAGGCGCCGAGTCGCCCGAGCTCTGCGGCCAGCGAACGGCCGTCGTACTCGAGGAATCCGGGCTCCAGCCAGTCATCGAGTTCGGCGAGCGGCGAACCGCGGTCGAGGTAGAAGTCGGCGAGCCTGTGCGGCAGCACCTCCCGCTCGGCACCCTCCAGGCGATTGGCGGGGGATTCGCTCCAGCGCGCCGCATCCAGCAATTCGCCATTCACGTGCAGTGCGAGGCCCGGCGTAAAGCTCTGGCGCGGATAGGCGCCGATGCCGAGCTCGCCGAGCGCGGCGAGCGTGCGCGCGTAGAGTGCATCGAGCGTCTGCCCCCCCGCTTCCGGCGCGCCGCGCAGGTGGTCGAGCGTGCGCAACCGCCCGCCGACCCGGTCGCTCGCCTCCAGCACCAACGGCGTGAGTCCCTGGCGTTGCAGGAGCCAGGCCGCATACAGCCCCGAGATCCCGGCGCCGATCACCAGCACCTCCGTCCGCTCGGGCGCTCGCGCGCAGCGGGCGAGCGCCGGCGCGGCGAGAGTGGCCGCCATCGCGCGCGTGAAGTCGCGCCGCGTCAGGGCCACCCGGCCCGGCGTGTCGCGCTCAGAGGTCACGCGCCACCCGGAAACCGAAAAAGGAATACAGGGTCGCCTCGGGATCGCGGCCACGGAAGCTGACCCGCTGGCGGCTCGGGCGGGTGATCCAGCTGCCCCCGCGCGCCGAGCGCTTCTCGCAGGCGCCGTCCGGCTCGACGGCCGCCCCGTCCACCGGCCGCTCGGGATACGGCGCGCGGTAGCAATCCGCCGTCCACTCCCAGACGTTGCCGATCATGTCGTGCAGCCCGAAGGCATTGGGCCGGAAAGAGCCGGCCGGTGCGGCGCGCGGAAATCCGTCGTCGCACTCGAACGGCGCCCAGCTGAAGGCGTTCGCCGCGGCGCCGGCGCGATCGTAGACGTTGGCGTATTCGCAGGCGCGGCTGAGGTCCTCGTCGCCGCCGCCGGCCTCGCTCCAGAAATAGGGGCCGGTGGTGCCCGCCCGCGCGGCGTACTCCCACTCGGCTTCCGTCGGCAGTCGATAGGGCTGAGCGGTGCGCTGGCCGAGCCAGGCAACGTAGGCCTGCGCGTCGGTCCACGACACGCAGGCGACCGGCTCATCGTCGAAGGGCAGCCGGCCATAGCCCGGATTGGTCCAGTCGGCATCGGCCGGGAATTGCCATTCGCCCTGCCAGACCTGGCAGCCACCGCGCATCACGTAGCGCGTGTCGGCGACGAAGGCGGCGAACTGCGCCTGGGTCACCTCGTGCTTGCCGAGCGCGAAGGCAGTGCCGATGGTCACAGCCCGCACCGGTCCCTCCGGGCGGCCCTCCTCCCCGCCATCGAAGCCCATGCGGAAACTCCCCGGCGGGACCGTGACCATGACGGGGCAGGCAGCGCAGTCGCGAAACTCCGCGCCGGCGCGCGGGCCGCCGGCCGAGCACGCCGCGAGCGCGAGGCACAGTGCCGCGACCGCGGTCCCCGGGCGCGCGCAGCCCATCGCTAGACGAGACCGTGCCGCGCAAGCGGCAGCGAGCGGAAGCGTTGGCCGGTGGCGGCGTAGATCGCGTTCACCACGGCCGGCGCGAGCGGCGGGACGCCGGGCTCGCCCACGCCGCCGAGCGGCGGCCCGCCCTCGAGGATGTCCACCCGGATCTCGGGGCAGCCGTCGAGGAGCAGCATCCGGTAGTCGTTGAAGTTCGATTCTCGCGCCGCGCCTTGCTCGATGTGGATCTCGCCGTAGAAGAGCGCGCTCAGCCCGAAAACGATGCCCCCCTCCATCTGCATGCGGATCACCTCCGGCTGGATCGCCCGGCCGCAGTCGATCGCGCAGCAGACCTCCAGTACCCGCAGCCGCCCATCGCTGACGCGCACGCGTGCGACCTGCGCGACCGTCGAGCCCTGGTCCTCGACCAGCGCGATGCCCATGCCCTCGCCCGCCGGCAGCTCGCGGCCCCACTCCGCGAGCGCCGCAGCCGCGCGCAGCACCGCCTGCAGCCGCGGATGCGCCTCGAGCAGCGCCAGGCGGAACTCAAGCGGGTCGCGGCCCGCCTTCGCCGCCACCTCGTCGATGAGGCACTCGAGGAAGAAGCCGTTGTGCGACTGGCCGACGGAGCGCCACACGCCGACCGGCACGTGCCCGGGCGTGCTCACCCAGCGCAGCCGGTAGCCGGGAACCGCGTACTTCGCCTCGTCGAAGGTGCTCACCGCCAGCGGATCGGGCTTGCCCTGCAGGCGACCCGGACGGCCCCATTCCGAAATCGAGGCGCCCGCCAGCGTCACGTCGAGCGAGCGCAGTGTGCCTTCGGCGTCGATCGCTGCCCCGGCACGCATCGCGAACGCCGGACGGTAGAAGTCGTGGCGCATGTCTTCCTCGCGCGACCAGATGAGCTTCACCGGCCGGCCCTTGACCTCGCGGGCAATCAGCGCCGCCTGCACGCCGAAGTCCACCTGCCAGCGCCGCCCGAAACCGCCGCCCGCAAAGGTGCGCTGCACCTTCACGCGTTCGGACGGCAGCCCGAGCGTCTCGGCCACCGTGTCGCGCAGCCGGATCGGGCCCTGCGACGGCGCCCACAGTTCGCAGCCCGCCTCGGTGACGAGCGCGGTGCAGGTCATCGGCTCCATCGTGGCGTGGGCGAGATACGGCACCTCGTAGTCGACCTCGAGACGGCGCATGCCGCTCGCGCCGGCCGGCACGAGCTCGCCGCGCTCGACGGCAGTGACCCCTTGCTGCCCGAGCGCGTCGCGCAGCGCCTGCGCGAGCGCCGCCGAGCCGACCTCGTCGTTCGGACCGGTGGCGAACCGCGGTTCGAGCGCCTGCACCCCTTTCGACGCCGCCCAGAAGTTCTCCGCGACCACCGCCACGGCATCCGGCAGCCGCACTACCGCCACCACTCCGGGCAGCGCGCGCGCCGCCGCCTCGTTCAGCGCGATGAGCGGGCTGCCAAACACCGGACTCGCGTGCACCGTGGCGATGAGCATGCCGGGCAGTCGCACGTCAACGCCGAACTGCGCCGCTCCGGCCACCTTCGCGGGAACGTCCTTGCGCGGCTGGTCGCGACCGATCAGTTTCAGTTCCGCGTCCGGCCGCAGCGTCACCTCTGCCGGCACCGGCAGCGCCGCGGCGGCAGCCACCAGCGAGCCGAAGGAGCGGCGCCGGCCACTCGCGGGATGCAAGACCTCGCCGCGTTCGGTCGTGCACCCGGCGACATCGACACCCCACTCGCGGGCGGCCGCCTGGCACAGGAGCACCCTCGCCGTCGCACCGAGCCGGCGCAGCAGTTCGAACTGGCCGCGCACGCTCATGCTGCGCCCGGTCGCCTGGATGCCCTTCATCGGGTTGATGAAACGCTCGTCCGCCCAGGACTGGCGCACTTCGACGCGTTCCCAGTCCGCGCCGAGTTCATCGGCGAGGATCAGGGGCAGCGAGGTGAATACCCCCTGCCCGAACTCGAGCTCCGGGGTGGTGATGCGCACCGCGTCGTCGGGCGTGATCTCGAGATAGGCGGCGAGCTGCGCGATGAGCGGTGAGAACGGAGTGCTCAGGTGCAGTTCGACGG
>CAZFWB010000209.1:0-5205 GCA_964522655.1 uncultured Chromatiaceae bacterium
GAGATCATGTTGGCCATCTCCTCGACGGCATTAACGTTGGACGCGAACACGTAGCCTTCGGCGTTGGCGAGCGGATGTCCCGGCTCATATCGCCGCATGGCCGGGGCCGGACTCTCGTAGATGCCCAGCATGCGAACCCCGACGGCGACGTCGTCGGCCGCGGCGTCCACGCCGTACTCGCGCATCAGCGACTGAAAGACGGGATGACGAGCGCGGTAGACGCTTCCGGCATCACCAGCGACCGACTCCGCGTTCGCGAGATTGCTGGCGACGACATTGAGTCGCATGGACTGCGCATTGAGCGCGCTGCCGGCCACATCGAATACCCTGAACAACGACATTAAGACCTCACTGTCCCGTCAGCGCCGATTCGATGCTCGCAATGCGGCGGTTGATGAACATCAGGCTCGCCTGGTATCGCACGGCGTTGTCGGCGAATGCGGCCTGTTCGACCGGCGCCTCGACCGTGTTGCCGTCGAGGGATGGCTGCAGCGGAATGCGATACTTGAGCTCCCCGGCGGACAGGGACGCCTCGGTATCAAGGTGCATGGCGCTGGTCCGCACCATCGCGACTCCCGCGTCCGCCCCGGCCGACCGTAGCGCTGTCGCAAAGTCCAGGTCCCGCGCCTTGAAATTCGGCGTATCGGCGTTGGCGAGGTTCGACGCCAGCACGCTGGTCCGCTGTCCCCGCAACAGCAGGGCCTGCTCATGCACTCCGAAGATCGTCTGCAGCATTGGTTGCTCACTCCACGCGGGACCGGCCCCGCGTCGCCCCGATCCCTGGGCACAGACCAAGCAAGACGCGTGCCACAACGCCGGATGCAGCATTCGCACCCGGAATTCACTCGACGGCAAGCTCTGTGCCGGCAAGCGGCAGCGGCATGCGGCAAGTTCTGGCCGCCCGGTTGCCGCGCCAACGAATGCTCCGGCAGGCGTCAGTTTCTTGACGGCAAGGCCGGCTGAGCCGGCCGCGCCCCCAGGTCGTCGCCCGGGCTTTCAGTCGTGTGGCTCGATTCCTGCGGTCGCGCGATGCTGCGCGGCAGGCGTACGGAGACTGGCATGAGCCTTGCAGCACAATGCTCCCATGAAGTTCGTGAATGTCGTCGCCGGTCGCCTGTCGATGCTGCTCTCAGGTGCTGCGGCTGCTGCGTTCGCGGTGGCGACACCCGCGGACATCGAGGATCCACAGGCCATCGTGCTGGCGGCCCGTCATGAAGCTGCGGCCGCCGCGCAGGTCGAAGTCTCGGCGGTTCGGCTGGCGGCAGGCTTCACGCCAGAGCAACTACGCCTGCCGCGATGCTCCGGCGCGCTCACGGCGCGGAGTCGCCGGCCACCCTGGCCCGGGAGTCGCCAGTCGCTGGAGGTGCTGTGCCCGGCACCGTCCTGGAGGGTGTTCGTACCGGTCGCCATCGAAGGCACTCGGCGCGTGGTGGTGCTTGCCCGGCCCCGGCCGGCTGGCTCGATCCTCGGCAGGGACGACCTGGTAATCGCCGATCGGCCAGGCGGGGAGGTTGCGGGCGGGGCATTCCAGTCTGCGGCGGAACTCGTCGGGACCCGGCTGCTGCGCAGCCTGGCTGCCGGCCAGATCCTCGTACCGGGCGTCGTGCGCCGCCCTCCGGCGGTACGAAGAGGCCACGCGGTCGATGTGGTCGCGCGCACGGCGTCGATCACTGTGCGCGCGCGTGGCATCGCCGTCGCCGACGCGGCGGTCGCCGAACGTGTAAAGGTGCGAAATCCTTCGTCGGGGCGCGACTTCGAAGGCGTCGTGAGCGGTATCGACTCGGTGGAGATCAGCCTCGATTGAGCCTGGCCGTCCGGGGTCCTGCCCATTGCCGAGGTGCGGTACGCCGGGTGTGCCGGAGCAGGTCTCGATCTAAAGTTTTCCCGCAGCGCGCCGACACTTGGCGCAGGAGGCCCGGTGGGCCTCAGAGAGAGTTTTCATGAGCAGCAAGATCGACGGTTTTGGCTCGCGCCCGGCACCGGTGAGCAATGGCCATCGGAGCAGCGCGGTCGAACATTCCGGCGACGCAGGTTCACCATCCGGCGGCACCACGGGCGGCGACGCGGTGACCCTGACCGAGGGCGCGGTACGGCTGCAGAAGCTCGCCCACGCGGTCGCTGACGCTCCGGCAACCGATGCGAACCGCATTGCAAGCATCAAGGAATCGGTCGCTCAGGGACAGTACCGCGTCAACGCGGAACGGGTGGCCGACAGGATCCTGCAGGCCGAACGCGAGCTGGTCGGCCGCTGAGGAGGTGGGATCATGAACCGCCCGGACCGCGTGCAGGAACTCGCCGCCATCGTCGCGGAGCAGGCGGCCGCCGTCAGTGAGCTGCGCGACGCGCTGTTCGCGGAGCGGCGGGCCCTGACGGCCGTCGACGACGGCGCCTTGGCGCAGGCAACTGCCCGCAAGGCCACGGCGCTCGCCATCCTCGAAAGTGCGGAAATAGAACGGCGGAAAAAGTGCCGGGACATCGCACCGGCGCTGCCTTCGGATGACATGCAGGCCCTGCTCGCCCAATTCATCGGCGACGGCACAGCCACATCAACAACGACAGCGATCGTGCGCAGCTGGCAACAGTTGCGCACCACGCTGCGGCAATGCCGCGATGTCAACGAGGCCAATGGACTGGTCGTGGCAACGCTGCACCGGCAGGTACAGCAGGCACTGAACCTGCTGCGCGGTGGCCGCGGTATGGTCGCAACCTATGGACCAACGGGATCGACGCAGTTGGCCGGCGCCAGCGCACGCGAGCTCGCCAGGGCATAGCCGCAACAATCCAGACGAGGCAGAGCATGCTGGTCCTGAGCCGCCGCCCCGACGAGTCCATCGTCATCGCCCCGGCAGATGGCACCGATACCCGGATGACCCTCGCCGAGCTGTTTGCGCAGGGGCCGATCCAGATCACCCTGCTGGGTGGTACGGGCAGGCGGATCAAGATGGGCATCGAAGCCCCGATACCACTGGCGATCCGTCGCAAGGACGCGCCCGGCTGACGCTGGCAACACAAAAAACAACAAAATCATCTACTTAACTTGACTTAATGCGGCATTTCCGGGGCTTCGGCCGCATTGGGGCCTCCAAGACCCTTCACTTTGGCGCCCGCCTGACGGCATACTGTCCGCGCTGTCAGAGTCACAAACCAACAATGCGATCGCGGGGTCTTCGCGATGGAACGGCGTCTGCACACAAGGCATCGTGCCCGTACCACGGTCTACCTGAACGTGCCGGGCCGGAAGGGCAAGCTGTGCAGGGCCCGGAACCTGAGCGCCAATGGCGTCTTTGTTGAAACGGCGAACCTCGGGCTTTCGCAAGGGTCTCTGGTAGAGCTGGCGTTTGCAATCAATCTGGGCCGTATCACCAAGATTCATCGCAGGACTGCCATCGTTGCTCATGTCAGCCATGGCGGCACTGGCCTGCGGATGGAGAGTCACGCCGGCGCCTGATATTGTTTCCGCCTGAGATTTCCATGTCGGGTTGGGCGACCGAAGTGTCGGCGCCCGACCTTTTTTTTGCCCGGTCGGAGTCGCATCCGTCTACCAAGATGCCCGCCGGGCCCGGCGCACCCATGACCGTCCGGTATGGGGCCCATAGCCGTCCGGTATCAGCCGAGACACAAAGATGATTTCCCGGCGGCCCCTGCGGCCTCCTAATTTTCAGGGTGATGTCGGGCTCCAGGCCGGACCGATACGTCACTTTCCCTCAACGTAAGGATTTCGTCATGGCTCGCATCTACAGCAGCATTCTCGAGACCATCGGCCGTACGCCGCTCGTACAGCTGAACAAGATCGGCCAGGGTCTTCCAGGTCGGATCGTGCTGAAGCTCGAATTCTTCAACCCCTGCGGCAGCGTGAAAGAGCGCATCGGGGTATCGATGGTCGAGGCTCTCGAAGAGCAGGGCCGGATCGGACCCAACACGGTGCTCGTCGAGCCGACCAGCGGCAACACCGGCATCGGACTCGCGTTCGTGGCCGCCGCCAAGGGTTACAAACTCATGCTCACGATGCCCGAAACCATGAGTATGGAACGCCGGCGCATGCTCAAGGCCTTTGGTGCGGAACTCGTCCTGACCGAGGGTGCGAAGGGAATGAAAGGCGCGATCGCGAAGGCGCAGGAGATCGTCGCCAGCGATCCTGCACGCTATCTGCTGGTCGGGCAGTTCACCAACCCAGCGAATCCCGAAATCCATCGGCGGACGACCGCGGAAGAGATCTGGGCCGACACCGACGGCGCCGCCGACGTATTGATCTCCGGAGTCGGCACGGGCGGCACCATCACCGGTGTTGCCGAAGTCATCAAGTCACGCAAGCCGGGCTTCAAGGCCGTGGCTGTGGAACCGACGGCCAGCCCGGTGCTGTCGGGAGGCCAACCGGGCCCGCACAAGATTCAGGGCATCGGTGCCGGGTTCGTACCGGAGGTATTGAACACGAAGATCATCGACGAGGTCATCCAGGTCACGAACGAGGAAGCCGGCGAGTACGCGCGAAGGCTGGGCCACGAGGAAGGCATCCTGGTCGGAATCAGCTCCGGTGCGGCGCTCGCTGCGGCGTTGAAGGTTGCCGCTCGCGAGGAGAGCCGTGGCAAGTTGATCGTGACCATCATCCCGAGCTTCGGCGAACGCTATCTGAGCACCTGGCTCTACGAGGACACGCCTGCGTGAGCGTAGACACGCCAGATGCAGCCACACGGCCGCTCGACAGCGTCGCGCGGGCGCTCGCGACACCGCGCGCGAGTGCGGGGTTCGGCACGCTGGACCTCGGACCCATGCCGGACCGCGAAGTTGTTCTACGCTCCATCGATCGCCTGCATCGAGCCTTGCTGGCCGAAGTCCAGCCCGACTCCGCGATTGCGGTTCCGAGTGCCGTGGAACTGCGTCAGGAACTGGCCGCCGTTCAGAACACGCTGGTCGCACAGGTTCAGCAGGCATTTTCGGTCTATGACCGCATTCAGGGTCATTCACGCGAAACAGACGCGGTCGCAGCCCTGGCGCGAGACGTCGTGCAGGCGCTCATCGAGGCGATGCCGGATCTTCGAGAGCGCATGTTCGAGGATGCGGAGGCGGCCTGGCGCAGCGACCCTTCTTGCCATCATCCTGTGGAAGCGCTCTATTCGTTCCCGGGGCTTTATGCGGTGACCCGCCACCGCTTTGCGCACCTTTTGTACCGGCACGAAGTACCCCTGCTGTCGCGACTGATCGCAGAGC
>CAZFWB010000210.1:0-5145 GCA_964522655.1 uncultured Chromatiaceae bacterium
GTCGCGAAGACTGGCGGGGCGGTTGATGACGAGCACGCCGGCCTGCTCGGCGCGCTCCAGTATGTAGGTGGTGTAGATGTACTCGGTGTCGAAGGGGGGGTCCTTTCGCATCAGGATCACGTCGAGATCGGTGAGCCGGATGTCGCTTCTGGGGGCGAGCTCGAACCAGCGCGCGACGTCGTCGAAGACGCGCACCAGTCGGCTGCTGGCGAGCGGCTCACCGTTTCTGATCCGCAGGTCGTCCTGTTCGAAATAATGCAGCTCGATGCCGCGGCGCTGCGCTTCGAGCATCATCGCGAGACTGCTGTCCTTGGCAGGCGCGATGGTGGCAATGGGATCCATGATGATCCCGAGGCGGACGGTGCTGGCCAAGGGTTCTCGCTCCCCGTCTCCGAGTGTGACGCAGGCGGCAAAAACGCAATTCTCTCCTACGGTTGCTGAAATATCACCAGCGCAGGGTTATCATCGCCACGGTGCGCGCGGATGGGGCTTGTCAGGCCTTGGGCCAGTCCAGTGTTACTACGGTTTCCCAGGCGTCTTCCCGGGCGCCAATCTCGAGCCGGCGATGCGCCGTTTCCGGCTGCGGCGCGCGACATGGCTGAGCTGTGACCGTTATGTTAAAAGGGCATCAGCAATTACCCCGCATGGAGACCTCGGTGAGCGCGGACGGTGCAGGCGATCTGCGTGGGCTGAAGATCCTCGTCATCGATGACAGCAAGACCATACGGCGCACGGCGGAGACCTTGCTTTCCAAGGAAGGCTGCCAGGTGTTCACGGCGGTCGATGGCTTTGACGCGCTGGCGAAGATCGCCGATCACAGGCCCGACATCATCTTCGTGGACATCATGATGCCGCGGCTGGACGGCTATCAGACCTGCGCGCTGATCAAGCACAACCGCACCTTCAAGGACACGCCGGTGATCATGCTGTCCAGCAAGGACGGGCTGTTCGACCGCGCCCGCGGACGCATCGTCGGGTCAGAGCATTACCTGACGAAGCCGTTTACCAAGGACGAACTGTTGGGAGCCATCAGGGGCCACGTCACGCGTTGAGACGGGTCAAGGAGGAAAGTCCGATGGCACTGGTACTGATCGTTGACGACTCGCCCACGGACCAGCACGTTCTCTCCCAGGCGCTGCAGCGCCACGGTTTCGACACGCTGGTGGCAAGCGAGGGCAGGGAGGCGATCACCCTGGCCGAGCGCGAACACCCCGACGTGATCCTCATGGACATCGTGATGCCGGGCATGAATGGCTTCCAGGCGACCAGGCACCTGACGAAGAACCCGGCTACGGCCTCGATCCCGGTGGTGATCGTGACCTCCAAAGACCAGGAGACCGATCGTATCTGGGGGCTGCGACAGGGGGCGGTGAGCTACATCACCAAGCCGGTCGGCGACGATGACCTGGTCGCGGCCGTGAGGGCGAACATCAAGTCATGAACCCGGGACCATGACCTTGACGGCAGGCAGCGAGCTGCGGGCTCTGAGGGAGCACCCTTTCGATCTGCTGCGCGAACTGGAACGGCGCTCGCGGGTGGCCCTCACCGGCACCGCGGGTGACGATGCGAGTGGTGAAGAGTGGGTCGGCATCGGGCTGCGGATCGGCAGCGAGCGCTTCGTCGTACCGCGCGAGCAGGTCCGCGAGGTGCTGATGCTGCCCTCGACCCTGACCCGGGTGCCGGGCGCCAAGCCCTGGATTCGCGGCCTGGCCAATGTGCGTGGCCACTTGCTGCCGATCGCGGACCTGCGCTCGTTCCTGGGCGCGGGCGCGACTGCCGCGGAGCGCTCGGCGCGTGTCGTGGTGTTGAACAGCCCGGACTTCCCGGTGGGCCTGGTGGTCGACGAGGTCTACGGCTTTCGCAGGTTTCTGCAGCGCGAGCACGTGACCGGGTTTCCGCAGCCGCTGCTGCGTTGCGAAGCTTACCTGCGGGGTGCATTCCGCCGCGGGCTCGAGATCTGGCCGAGGTTCGACCTGAGCGCGTTGCTGGAAAGCCGGGAATTCCAGCGGGCAGCGGAAGACTAGCAGGCGGCCGAGGTGAACAGCCTGGCGTGTGAAAAGGTGCGCGGGCTCGATTCCGGTGACTGCGGTTGAAGCCGCTCTCACCATTTGTCATTGGCTCTGGCTACCGGACAAAGTAGCGCGAGCGCGGCGCCGCGCGCCGGCGAGGGGATGAACAAAGTGAAGAGTGGCGCGCAGGCAGCGTCACCGTCACCGTGCGGAGGACGAAGTACTCATGTTTAGCAGCAGCAACCGTTCGCGGAACTTCGCCTTATTGGCGGTTTGCCTTTTCGCCGTGCTCGTGGGAGTCATGGCGCTGGTGTTCAGGGCGCCTGCCGCCGTTAACGCAACCGGCGACGGCGAGACCAGCCGGGCGGCTCTGCTGCAGGCCCACGAGGCCTTGCGCGGCAACCCGCAGGCGTTCGACGCGCTCGATCGGACACTCGCGCGCCTGCAGGCGCCCGCTGCAGGCACCACCGCTTCGGGAACCGGTCAGACCGCGCTTGCCGGCCAGCTGCGCTCCGCGGCGGCGGCCATCAGCAAGGGCCGGCAGGACATCCTCAATGCCTACGCGATCGTCGCCGACGTCGAGCAACTCGTCCCGGAATTGCTGCGGGAAACCGCCAACCTCGAGTTTGCCGCCGGTTCCGAGCCGGCGGTAACCGCGCAGCTCAATCGCCTGCGCGCGATTGCGCGCAGTGTCTCACCGGCCGTGCGCGCGCTGGTGTCCGGTCCGGAAAAGCCGAGTGATGTTGCCAACGACCTCGGTCAGACCGAAATAGACGCCAGCCAGATAGTGCTCGGCCTGCAGGACGGAGATGCCGAGCTGGGCATTCGGGCCATAACCGGGCCGCGAGCGCTGGAGGCGCTGAGCAAACTCTCCGGCGCGAAGGACCGGTTGTTCACGCGCGTGCGCGACGCGCGTGCCCTCAGCGACCGGCTTGATCTGGTTCATCAGGCTTCCCGGCAGCTCGACGCCGTTGCTGCGCGCGTCGTCGTTGGCGCCGTGGGTGCAGTCGCCGCGGCCGAGCGGTCCCCGCGTGACCTGCTGGTGATCGGCCTGCTGGTGCTGGCCGCCGTGCTGCTGGCAACGATGACCTGGCTGCACCTGCAGGGCAGCGCGGGCCGCGAGGCCGACCCGCAGGCTGAGCAGGGCGAGCGCAACCAGCAGGCGATCCTGCGGCTGCTCGACGAACTTTCCAGCCTCGCCGACGGCGACCTGACCGTGCAGGCGACGGTCAACGAGGACATCACGGGCGCGATTGCCGACTCGATCAACTATGCGGTCGAGGCGCTGCGCGAGCTGGTCACGACGATAAACGAGAGCGCCATCATGCTCGATGCGGCCGCCAAGAGCGCGGAGTCCACCGCCGCGCAGCTCGCCCAGGCGAGCGAGGCGCAGTCCAAGCAGGTCGGTTCCGCTTCGCAGGCGATCAGTCGCATGGTCAGTTCTATCGAGGAGGTGTCCGGGGATGCCGAACGTTCCTCCGACGTCGCACGTCACTCCGTCGACGTAGCGCACAAGGGCGGGGAAGCGGTCCGCCGGACCATCGAGGGCATGAATGCCATCCGGGAGACGATCCAGGACACCTCCAAGCGCATCAAGCGGCTCGGCGAGAGCTCCCAGGAGATCGGCAACATCGTCGAGCTGATCAACGACATTGCCGATCAGACCAACATCCTGGCGCTGAACGCCTCGATACAGGCCTCCATGGCGGGAGAGGCGGGCCGCGGCTTCGCCGTCGTGGCCGACGAGGTGCAGCGGCTTGCGGAGCGCTCGGCCAATGCCACCAAGCAGATCGAGGTGCTGGTTCGCACGATCCAGGCGGACACGAACGAGGCGATCGTCTCCATGGAGCGCAGCACAACGGACGTCGTCGGCGGCGCTCTACTCGCCGAAAACGCCGGGGCGGCACTCGAGGAAATCGAACAGGTTTCCAGCCAGATCGCGAGCCTGGTCCAGAACATCTCCAACTCGGCCCGTGAGCAGGCCGGCGCGGCCAATTCAGTTATCCGCATCGTCGAGGTCCTGCAGCAGATCAATGCCCAGACGGCCTCCGGCACCAGTGCCACGACGGATTCGATCAGCAAGCTGGCGGAGCTTGCGGCGCAACTGCGCCGCTCGGTGGCGGGCTTCCGCCTCCCGTCCGGCGCGCCGGAGGGGAGGCGCGGCGGTTCCGAGGAGCCGGCGGGCGAACCTCAGGCGCCGCGCGCTGAGCCGGAAGCCGACAGCCAGCCGGCATATAAGGAAAGAACCCTGAGGATCCTCGGCAAGAGGACCGCCTGAACGCAGTCCGGCGAGCGTCCCGCCGTCCCCGCATGAATACGGCCATACCACAAGCCTCGCTGCAGATCGTAAGTGACGAACTCGCCGTCACGCTGCACGACGCCCGCGTCGTGCTCGAGCAGTACGCCGAGGGCGACGGCGGGCCGCAGGCACTCGAGCGAGTCGCGGCCCTGCTGCACACGGCGCGCGGAGTCCTGCGCATGACCGAGACGCATGGCGCCAGCCTGCTCGCCGAGGAGATGGAGCATACCTGCGCTCATCTCGCCCGTCTAAAGCGCAAGGACGCCGGCGCAGAGGAGCCGCTCGAGGCGCTCATGCGCGCCGCAGTCCAGTTACCGGCATATGTGGAGCGCGTACTGAACGGCGGCCGGGATATTCCGCTGGTCCTGCTGCCATTACTCAACGATCTGCGGGCGGCGCGCGGCCGCCCGCTCCTTTCCGAGAGCACGCTTTTGCTGCTCAACGTCGGCGCCGAGGCGCGCGCCCGGCCAGCCACGCCGCGCGCCGAAAGCAGCGGCGAGGACATCGCCCGCCTGTGCCTGGAACTTCGACCGCGCTTCCAGCTGGCGCTCCTCGGCTGGATTCGGGGCGAGGATGCCGAGACGAACCTGCGACAGATGTACGGCGTGGCCGAAAGGCTCGAGCGGGCAGCAACCTCGCCGGAGGTCCACCAGGTATGGTGGGTGGTCGCCGGCGTCCTGGAAGCCCTCATGGACCAGGGGCTGGAGACGAGTGTTTCACTGAAGCGGCTGATGGGCCAGGTGGACCGCGAAATCAAGCGGTTGCGGACGCTGGGCGAGGTGCAGTTTGCGAAGGTCCCGCCGGTCGAGCTGGTCAACAACCTGCTTTATTACGTCG
>CAZFWB010000211.1:0-5114 GCA_964522655.1 uncultured Chromatiaceae bacterium
TCCCCGCCGCATACCCGCTCGTTCAGTTCGCGGCCATCGGCGTGCGCGTAATCCCAGCGCGACAGGGTGGCAACCCGGAACGTGGGCGGTATGTCGGCCAGCATGAACGCGAGCTGGCTCTCGACCCGGCCGAGATTCTCCAGCTGCAGGCCGCCACCGGGCTTGCCGAGATTGCCGGTGAGCGACAGCAGCAGCATGAAGGCCCGCTGCAGCAGGTCGCCGTGCAGCCACTTGCACATGCGGTAGCCGGTGAAGATCATCGCGGGCTTCGCCCGCGCGAAACTCAGCGCGACCTGAACGATGTTGGCCTCGTGGACTCCGGTGACAGCGCTGGCCTTCTCCGGCGTGTAGTCGGCCAGGCGGCGTTTCAGCAGTTCGAATACCGTGGTCACCTCGACCGGGCCGGACGGTGTGGCCACGGTCCAGCGCCCCTCCAGAGCCGGCCGCAGTTCGCCGAGTGCCAGCCTGCCCGACGGACTGACGTGCACGGGCGAGCCGGGCGGAGGCGGCGGACCGCCCGTGGCCGGGGCGGGCACCGGACGGGCGCTCGCTTCGTCCCAGATGAAGAAGAGGTTATCCCGGCTCCCCTCTCCATCGAGCATGTCCGTTTCACGCAGGAATCGCCGGTTATCCGTGCGCACCAGGAATGGCAGGTCGGTCTGCTCGCGCAGATACGGCTCATCGAAGAGGCGGCGCTCGACGATCACCTGGGCCATGGCAAGCGCGAGCGCACCGTCGGTGCCCGGCCGCGGATTGAGCCAGCGGCTCGCGTGCA
This sequence comes from uncultured Chromatiaceae bacterium, assembly GCA_964522655.1. Taxonomy (GTDB): domain Bacteria; phylum Pseudomonadota; class Gammaproteobacteria; order Steroidobacterales; genus QUBU01. The sequence goes on from CAZFWB010000211.1 coordinate 776, forward strand.
TGGCGGTAGGGGTGAACTCCGGGGAGATCGCGATCACCTCGGTGCCGTTGTAGCGCGCCTCCCAGAAGAAGTGGGCGTCCGGTATGCGGGTAACCGCCGGATTGCAGAACCACACCAGGCAGCAGCGTGACTTGAAGACCGCGGCCATCGTATCGCCGAGCAGCGGCTCGCCGACCGTCATCATCACGCCGGTGGGCAGGTCGCCGACCCCGGCGAACGCCTCGGGCATCTCGATGCCGGTGATCGTGGCAAAGCGCCCGAGGGCGGCGAAGGACGCGCGCTTCAGCACCATCTGTGTGCCGAGGTCGAAACTGATGGAGCGCGGTCCATCGGCGACATAGTGGTCGATGAAGCGGTCGGCGATCTCGCTCGCCGCCTGCTCCCAGCTTATCCGTTCCCACTGGCCTGCACCGCGCGCCCCACGGCGTTTCATCGGATACAGGACGCGCTGCCTGCCGTACATGTACTTCGCGTGTCGCAGCCCCTTCTGACAACCCCGCGGTCCATAGTCGGGAGCGTCCTCGGAGCGTCCGTACTCGCCCTGCTGCTCCTCCCGCCAGACGATGCCGTTCTTCACATACACGTTGAAGGCGCAGTTGCCCGTGCAATTCGTGCCATGGGTGCCGCGCACCACGCGGTCCCAGGTCCACTTGCGCCGCATGAGATCCTCCCAGCGGCCGTAAGGCACGTCGAGCCCGCCATCAACCTGCCCCAGCGCGTCACTCGCGTAACGCAGCGACAGTGCCGCGGCTCCGCCCGCCAGGAATTCGCGCCTGCTGCTGCCCGGCCGTGATGACATGATCGCCAGTCTCCTTTTCCTCGCCGGGCAGATTCGTCCCGGGTTTTACCGCTGACCGTGCGCGCCCGGAACGATCAATGGCCGCTCCGCACTGCGCGTCAGCGCCAGCTCAACCAACGGCATGCGGTCGTTGCCGAAATACATGTCGTCGCCGACGAACATGGTCGGAGAACCGAATCCGCCGCGTGCCACCAACTCCCGTGAATTATCCTCCAGCACGCGACGGGTGCGCGGCTCCTGCACCCGCCGCCTGAAGTCGCTCGCATCGAGCCCCGTTGCGGCGGCACACTCGGACACGGCATCGAGCGAGTCGATGTCCGCCAGTACGTCGAAACAGCGCTGGAAGATCCGCTCGCTGAAAGCCGCGATCCGGCCTTCCTCCAGCGCGACGACGGCGCCGCGCAGAGCCCATGTCGCGGGCACCGGGAACGGTCCGGGGTGTCGTATGTGCACCCCGCAGAACGCCGCCCAGTCCGCGAGATCCTTGACGGCGTAGCGCGAGCGCGCAGGGCTGGTCGGCCCATGCGCGGGCGCCCCTGATGCCTGCGCCACCAGGTCGACCAGTATCGGTTTCCAGACGATGCGTGCGGAGGTGCGCAAGGCCGCTTCGGCCAGCCGTGTGCTCGCGAGCCAGGTCCACGGGCAACCGTAGTAGAAGTAAAACGATACTTCGGCCATATCGCGTGGCTGCCGCCCTCAAGTGTCGGAACGCAGGGCCGTCTTCAGCACCTTGCCGTTTGCATTGCGCGGTATGCGCTCGATGAATGCCACTTCCTTGGGCGTCTTGAGGCCCGAAAGTCGCCCGGCGCAGAACCCGAGCAAGTCCTCTGCGCTGAGTTGCTCGCCCGGACGCGTAACGACGAATGCCTTGAGCTTCTCGCCCCATTTCTCGTCCGCCACGCCGACCACCGCGACCTCCGCGACCGCCGGGTGCTGCAACAGGACGTCCTCGACCTCGCGCGGGTAAATGTTGATGCCGCCGGATATGACCATGTCCTTCTTGCGGTCGACGATGTAGATGTGGCCCTCCGCATCGCGACGGGCCAGGTCGCCGACGGTGACCCAGCCGTCCCGCCAGGCCTCCCGGGTCGCCTCGGGCTTCTGCCAGTAACCATTGAATAAATAAGGACTTGTAGAAAATAATTCGCCCACTTCATCAACAGCACACGGCTGGCCGTCATCGCGCCGGATCTCGACGCGCGTGGCAGGGAACGGCTGGCCGACGCAGTTGCGCTTGCGCAGCTGGTCGGCGGGACGCAGGTTGGTGACGATGCCAGCCTCGGTGGAGCCGTAAGTCTCATGCAGCAGGCCGTCCCCGAAATAGTCCACCAGGCGTTCCTTCATCGGCTGCGGCAGCGGCGCCGCGTTGGAGATCACGGTTCGCAGCCGCGCCGGTCGCAGTCGCTCCAGCAGCGGCCGCTCCAGCGACATCAGCGCGTGGAAATGGGTCGGCACGCCGAAAAAGCCCGTCATGCCACCGTCTTTCAGCCTGCGCAGGACCTCCTCGGGGTCGAACTTCTCGAGGATTTCGCAGTGACCGCCGGCGAACACCGGCGCCAGTGAGAAAATCATGCCGGCTCCGTGGCACATCGGTGCGATTGCGAGGAAGCGGTCATCCGGCCCGAAGCAGCCGTATTCCATCGCCATCGCGAGCACCGTCAAGACGCGCGATCGCTGGCTCACCAGCACACCCTTCGGTTTTCCGGTCGTGCCGGAGGTGTACGGAATCGTGAACACCCCCCACTCGGTTACCTCAGCGTCGTCGGCGAGCGGTCGGGCTCGCGCAATCCACTCCTCGTACTGCGACCCGATCTCGATCACCCGCCCGACGGTTTCGAATCGGCCATCCTTCAGGGCGGCGGCGACCGCCGGTTCGGCGAACAGGACCCGCGCCCGCGCGTCGTCGCAGATCCTCACCATCTCCGCCGCCGTCAGGCGCGGATTGACAGTCGCTAGCGGCACGCCCGCCTGCGAGGCGCCGAAGACGATTTCCATGTACTCGATCGAGTTCGACGCGATGATGGCGGCGTGGTCGCCCGGTTTGAGGCCCGGCTCGGCGAGAAGCGCCGAGCTCACGCGATCCATGCGGTCGACGAGCTGTTCATAGCTGCGGCTTCGATCGCGATGCGTAAAGGCGATCTTGCCCGGGGCGCGTTGCATCGCCGATCGAAGCCCTCCGGCCATGTTCAGGTGCCTGAAGGAAAACGGCAGCTCGACGCTCTTTGCTTTCATTCGCGATCCGACGCGTCAACGAGGCAGATCGAAAACGCGTAAAGCGTTGTCACGCATCAGCAGCCGCTGGGAATCTTCGCGCAGGCCCAGTCCATCGATCTCCGCCACTGCCCGTTCCGGGTCGATGACGGGCCAGTCCGTCCCGAACAGGACCTTTTCCCTGCCGTAGGTATTTGCGTAGTGCACGAACGATGAGGGCCAGTGTTTCGGCGCATAGGCGTCTCCCGCCATGTAGACGTTTTCGTGCTTCCAGCACATGGAGATCATCTCGTCAGTCCACGGCACGCCGATGTGAATGCCGATGATGCGAAGCTCCGGAAAGTCGATGGCGACGCGGTCGAGGCAGATCGGACGGCCCACGCTGGGCAGCCGCCGTTGCCGCGAATAAACGAGGTTGTGCCCCACCTGCATCATGATCGGTATGTTCAGCTCGCAGCACTTCGCGTAGTACGGGTAGTACTTGGCGTGATCGGGCGCCAGCTCGCACCAGTGCGGATAAAGATGCGCACCGACGAAGCCGAACTCCCGCACCGCGCGCTCGAGGTCGCGCAGCCCCTGCATGCCGCGAAACGGATCGATGCCCGCAAGACCGGAGAAGCGAGCGGGGTGCCGCCGGCAGATCTCGTTCACCCTTTCATACGGAATCTCGAACGAGCCGCGGACGTTGATGTCCCCGGCACGCACCGCGATCAGCAGCGAGCGCTCGATGCCGGCACGATCCATCTTGCCGAGATAGCGATCGATGGTGACGCCGCCGCGCATGTCCTCCGGCATGCGCACCTGCGCCTTGAACGCCTCGTCGAGCCCGGTCTGTCCCCTGGCGACCTCTTCCGGTGTGAAGAGATTGCAGACGATGTCGATCGCGCCCTGCATCACCAGCCGTCCAGGTCCCATTCGCCGGTGGAACGCGAGCGGACCGGGATGCCGGCGATCAACGGCGCCTGGGTGACGGGATCGTAGTTGAGCGCCTTGCCCTCGACGGTGACTTTCTCCTCTACGGTGATCCAGTTCACGAGGCTTCCGTCGAGCCGGAAGATGCCCATGTAGCCCTTTTCCTCACCGGCGATGAAGTGCCCATGCTTGACCTTCGCGGGCCGGAAGAAATAGGTGCCTTCGCCCAGCTTGCCGAAGTTGTAGTCGAGATGCCCTTCGATGCTGTATGCCTCCTCGAAAACCGGGTGATGCACCATGCGCGAGTCCGACCACCCCGGCGGCGTCCAGCACACCATGGTCATGAATCCCTGGCGCGGATGGTCGCTGGGAGCCGGAACGTGATAGAGCATCTTGAGCTTCAGATACCGCTGCGTG
>CAZFWB010000212.1:0-5080 GCA_964522655.1 uncultured Chromatiaceae bacterium
GTGCGCCAGGCCGGGTGCGCCGAGAACCAGCTCTCGGCCTCTTTTCAGCAGCGACAGCGCGAGCGCGGTTTCGGCGGGCACGCCGAGGAGCGGTCCGAGCAGCATCAGGCCCCCGTCCTGGACGCCGATCGCTGCCGGGACCATGAACGCGGCATTGCGCACCGCCTGGACGAGGCTTTCGAGCAGCAATGCCTCGAGCAGGCCGACCGGATGGCCGAGGAACATCAGCCCGAGCCAGATTTCCCCGGCGCCGGCACACCAGGCCGCGAATTGCAGCGCCGAAGACGACCACAATGCCCGCTGGTCCCGATACAGCCGCTCGATTGCGGCGGTGAAGGCGCCGGCGTCTCGCGCGAGCTCCGCCCAGAACGCACCGCGCTGCCGGGCGCCGAGTGCGTTCAGGAGGCGCGTCGGCAGCGCGGAGCGCTGTGCGGCCCGGAATCCCGCCACGGCCATCAGCGCGACCAGCAGGCTGCCGAAAGCGGCCCCGCTGCCGGCTGGGCCGATCCTCAGCATCACGAGCACGACACCGCCGGCGACGAACACCAGCAATGTCAGCACCGAGAGCGTGAGATCGACGATCACGCTCGCCGCCGCCACCGGCCCCGGGACTCCGGCCAGGTTGGCGAGCCGGGCGCGCAGCAGGTCTCCGCCGATCTGCGCCGCAGGAAGCAGTGAATTCACGGACTCGCCGTGCCAGCGCATGGCGAGCAGCGAGGGCAGTCGGGGGCGCGCCTCGAGCAGCAGGACCCTCCAGGCCAGCGTGTCGAACAGCAGGGGCACGAAGTGATAGGCGCAGAGCCACGCCAAACCCGAGCCGCTGGCCAGCAGCAACGGCGCAAACTCACGCCAGTCCTGACCCGACAGCAGCCAGCCGAGCACCGCCAGCCCGGCGAGACCATAGAGGGACGCCGCGAGTCGCCTCACCGGCGGCCCCGTACGTGCAGGACCAGGGCGGCTGGCAGCCCCAGCAGGGTGACCAGCAGAATCCAGCCGATGCCGAGGCTCAGGACCGTTCCCATCGACGCCAGTCCCGGGTGCGGCGAGAGCATCAGGGTGCCGAATCCCGCCAGCGTGGTCGCGCCGGAAAACAGGATGGCCCGCGCGGTCGCGGACCCGAGCGGCGCTGCACCGAATGCAGAGTCGGAGAGCGCGCGCTGCAGCATGTGCACGCCGTTGTCGACCCCCATGCCGAAGAGCAAGGGCAGGGCGATGACGTTGGCAAAGTTCAGCGGTACGTCGAGCATCACGAGAGAGGCGCCGGTCAGCGCCCCCGCGCAGCCGACCGGCAGCAGCACAGCGAGCACCTGGGCCAGCTTGCGCAGCAGCGCGGCGAGCAGGATCGCAATGGCGGCAGCGGCGAGGGCGAAGGCACTGGCGAACGCAAGTACGATCTCGTCGCCGGCACGCAGGCTCAGCACCGGTTCACCGGTGGCGCCCGGGGCTACGCGCTGGACGGCTTCGACGAACGCGCGCAGCTCAGCGTTGTCGGCGAGCGCGGCGCGCGGAACCACGGACAGCCGCCATTTGCCGCTGGCGCCGATCCACTGGTTACGGATGGTTACGGGCAGAGCAGCGGCGGGAGTGCGGTCCGGGCTGAGCATCGAGCGCAGCCGCGCGACAGCCTGCGGCAAGGTGCCGGTCAGCGACTGCTCCAGTGCTCGTACCGCGACCACGTCCGCGCCGGTCCGGCGTATGCGGTCGAGTGCCGCTCCGAGATCGGCGGCGAATGCACGGGCGTCGTTGCCGCCGATGCTATCGGCATAGTCACGCGCGGCCCGCTGCAGCCGCTCCAGCGCGGCGAGGTCCGCGGGACTCTCGACAGCGCCGGGAACGGGCTCTGCGTCGGGGAGGTCGAGCAGGATGGCCAGCTCGTCGATGATCGCCAGCTTTTCGTCACTCGCCGCGGGAATCACGTTCTCCACGGTGAGCACTTCGCGTACCTCCGGTAATGCGCGGAGTTTCGAGGCGAGTGCCCGCGCGGCTGCCTCGCCGGGCGCCAGCACGACCGCCTCGAGCAGGCGAGGGGAATCAGCAGCCAGCAGATCACGCCAGGTCCTTACCGATTCCGCCTGCGGATCGCGCAATTTCAGCGGGTCGCGCTCGAAGTGCAGCGACGCGAGAAACCCGGTGGCGCTGATGGTCAGCGCAGCGCTGACGGCGAGCAGCGCGCCCGGATACCGGACCGGCAGCGTGTGCCCCGGCGAGCTGCTCCCGGCCGGGGTCCACGCAGCAGGTACTGGCCCGCAGCGCAGTAATGCGGGCAGCAGGACAAACGTCAGCGCCAGGTTGATGAACATGCCGATGCCGGCGATGAGGCCGAGCTCGGCGACCCCGCGGAAAGAGGTCGGCAGAAAGGCGAAAAAGCCAATCGCGGTCGTGACGGTGCACAGCGCCAGTGGTCGAGCCAGGTCCCGAGCGGCCGCCTCCAGTGCGGCTGCCGGGCTCCCGTGGCCGCGCAGCCGTTCGCGATAGCCGAGACAGAAGTGAATCGAGTAGTCGGCGGCGAGCCCGATGTACAGGAGTGCGAACGCGGTGGAAATCAGGTTGAGTTCGCCCACTGCCAGCGCCGCGAATCCGGCCGTGAGGATCAGTCCCGTCAGCAGGCTCGTCAGCGAGGCGGCGGCCAGCCAGGCCGAGCCCAGCCCGACGCGGAGCAGCGCGCCGACCACAACCAGGGCGAGCGCTCCCGTCAGCATCGCGCCCGAGGCGGCCGCGGTCATTTCCTCGTGCGACAGCGCCGCATCGCCAGTGACGCGGATCGTCACTGCCCGGTCCTGTTCAGCCGTTACCGCGGCGATTGCGGTGCGCAGGACCCGCATCGGGCGGTCTGCGGGCAGGAGTTCCTGGAAATCGAGACGCGGGCTGATCAGCACCAGGCGGCGGGTCGGGGACACGGCCGGTGAATCCGGGGCCAGTAGCTTCTGCCACGAAACCGTTGCCGGCGGCTCCGCGAGCCCGGGTCGCAACCCCGAGAGCAGGCGCTCGATTGCCGCCGTATCGTCCACCCGGGCCTGCCGCAGGATGGTGGCCAGGCCCGCGGCGAGGTTCGAGAGGGAGGGCTCGCGCGCGACGATACCGATCATCGCCTGTCCGGCGATGAGCCGCTCGGCCGTCTCGCGCAGCTCGTCCGGATCGAGGTAGAGCAGCGCGTTGCGCTGATAGTACGCCTCGGCGCCTTCGACCCGCGCCGCGAAAAATGCCTCGGGGCGGTCGTTCAGTCTCGCCGCGAGCGCGTTGGCGGCGTTTTCGGCCTGTTCAGCCGTTGCAGCATCGACCACGGCGACGAAGACGTCGACCTGGGCCGGAAATTCGCGCTGGAACTCGCTCTGGGACTGCCTGAACGGCAGCGTCGGTGACAGCAGCGCGGCCGTGTCCGTGTTCAGGCGGAGATGACGGGCCGCAAACCACCCGGCGGAAATGGTCGCGACCAGCGCCAGCAGGATGATCGCACCGGGGTGACGCGACACGCGCCGGATCCTGGCTGGACTGCGGTCCGGCGGATCAGGCAGCGCGCAGCATCCTGCCCATGCCGGTGAAGGCCGCGCTGGCGGTGATGGCGATGACCACGAAATAGGCGAGGAATGCCAGCCCGATCGTCTCGGGGTGCGTGATGCCGATAAAGCCGACGATCAGTATCAGTATGTAGCTGGTGTACACCCAGAACATGGTGGTGCGCATGCCGCCGGAGATCGCGGCCTCGACCTCCGGCGTGGAACCCTCGCCGAACAGCCGCCCGAAAGCCGGCCCGATTGGTATGAAGGCCGCCTCGATGCCCAGCACGGTCAGGTTGATCAGCCCGTAGAGGGCCACCTTGGCGGCGAGCCATTGCGTCTCGAACGGACCGGTGCCGAAATACGACCAGGAGCCGACCAGCAGCAGCACGACGCCGAGCACGCCGATGATCCAGCGATTGGCAGCTGCGAGTCGCTGGCCGAACGGCTTGTCGGAGTAGTGCGCGCCGCCAAGACTGATCGACACCCAGGCGAGCGTGAAAATCCATACAGCCGCGAGGCCGGCATCGGATATTTCCAGCAGTTCTGCCTGTCTCGACAGCACCACTCCGAAGGGCAGCGCCATCGCCCACATCGTTCGCGGCAGAAGTTCGATCAGCAGCGCCATGCGGACGAGCGTGAGGCGCGTCTCGAGGGTGAGCCGGCTGTCGGTGGACTTGCGCGCGCTTAGCATCACGCCCATGTCGGTTCCGACCCAGAAGACGAACATCAGGATGTGCAGATACTTCCAGATCTCGATGGATGACATGCGTGATTCTCCGGGCGCGTCAGGCGCCTATGCTAGCAGCGGCAGCCGCATGCCTGAACACGGCGTCGCGCGGCAGCGCCGCGCGGCGACCACGTGGCGGGTTGGCCGTTAATTCGGGTGACTAGGTGCCGTCCCGATCTTAGAATTCGTGGATGGAATGAACGGAGGAACCAGGCCGGATCCGGCACCGGTTCCGCTCAAGGAGTGCTTATGAGACCCCACGTGGAACTGATCCAGCAGGCAGATCTCTGCTGGCACGACGCCGAGCTGCCGCGCGGAGAAGGCCGCGTACGCCAGCGCAACATGTCCTACGACGAGGAAGACGGCAGCGCATCGACCAGGGTCCACTTCGAGACGGCGTGGCACCGCGCGGGCGGCTACCACCACGCCGACACGGAATGGTACGTGCTATCCGGCCAGGTGCGCCTCGGTGAGCGCCTGCTCGGCAAAGGTAACTACTTCCGTGCCCCGGCCGGTCTGCGCGTGCCGCCGGTGTCTGTCAAGGCCGGAACCGAAGTGCTGCTTTTTCGCGAATACGGCGACTGGGGTTTCACCGTGTCGGCTAAGAACCGCTCGAAATTCGTGCCGCGGGGGCTCAACACCTCCTCGCGCGAGGCCGGCCAGCTCACCGTGGTCGATGTCGCCCGCCTGGAGTGGATGCCGAACATTTACGAGGGTGACACGCAGCGGTATCTGAAGCTCAAGATGCTCTATCACGATCCGGCTCCCCGCGACAATCCGCGCCAGGGATTCATGACCATGGTGTGCTGGGCGCCGCCGGGGTGGTCGGACTCGCGCATGGTGCATCACCCGGCTT
>CAZFWB010000213.1:0-2810 GCA_964522655.1 uncultured Chromatiaceae bacterium
GGTGCCCTACGCGCTCTCCCCGATGATCGACGCCTGGAGCGATGCACCAGGCCCGGTCCACGACATCCTGGCAGCGAGGCGCTTCGGTGCCGGGCGATTGGCCGCCGGAGCGCTGCCGCAAACCACGTGCGACTGGCTCGCGCGAAAGGGCGAGCGGCTGAATGCCTATCTCGCGTTCGTCCGCCGCGCGCGGCTCTCCGGCCTGCTGCTCGCCACACCCGCTTCATGGCTGCACCTGCCAGCTACCTTGCCCAACCGGCTCAAGACGCGCTGGAACGAGTCATGGGTCCGGCGCCGGTTGCGCGCCCGCTGAGCGGGCGGCACGGCGGGAGCCGGGGCGCGCCCTCGGTCGCCAGAAAGCCTGGCGTTCATGACTGGCCAACGGCGACCGCCTCGTTTAGCATGCCGGCGCGGTACGGCGCCCGATCGCCCGGGCCGCGGATTCACCGTCATGAGCATGTTATCGAAGCCTCTGAACAGGCGATGGTGGCTTGCCTTGTTCGTTGCCGGCGCGGTTGCCGTCGCGGCCTGGTTTTTCGTCGGGCTGCCGCTCGACTGGGGCATGTCGGAGGCCGAGGTCGCGGAGGCGACCCGGCAGGGGCGCAAGATCTTTCTGAACAACTGCGCGACGTGTCACCTGGGCGAAGGCGGCCTGCCAAGCCAGAGGGACATGCAACAGGACTATTCACGGCGGCAGCTGAGCCGCGTGCTCGAGGCGCCGCCGGAGAGGATGCCGCCGTTCAGCGGCACCGAGGAGGAACGCCGCAACCTGCTGCTGTTCCTGACCCGGGACTAGCGATTCTGCATCCACCGGCTGGCGGTGGCCGGTGCGGGAATGCCGCGGCCTGCGCTTTAGCGCCGGCGCGCGGTTGCTCGCCAGCGGGTGGGTTCGGGTTCCGGCTCCGCGGGCCCGTCGCCTTCGGTCTGACCATCCGTCGCTTGCGGTGATGTACGCACCGCCGTTACGGCCCTCATCGGCCGGCGCGCACCCCAGGCGAGGGAGAACCCCAGCATCGTCCACATGTACCAGGAGCTCGTGGTTTGCTCCAGCGGGCGGAATGGCAATGCGTAAAGTATGAAACACAGCACCAGTGTGAAAGCGAGAAAATGCAGCACGCGGTCGTGTCCCGCCCGGGCGTTTCGCGCATAGCCAAAAGTGCGGAGGGCCAATCCGCCGAGCAGGACCAGGTAAACGCACAGCCCCACGAAGCCATTTCGCGAGAGGATGTTGGTGTAATCCGAGTGAGCGCCTACGGCGACCGAAAAATTCCCGATCATTATTTCGAGCAGGTTTCGCCTGAAGATCTCTGTCAAGGCCGCGGCCCACAGCACTCCGCGGTTGTTGCCGAGGGCTTCATATTTTCCGAGTGATATCTCGCCGGAGCCAGTCATCCCGACCGCTTCCGTGCTGCCTTCTTCCACGGCCGCGATGTCGCCCTCGAAACGCCCGAACACCTCATCCGGGGAGAAGCTGAACAGGGCGCCGGCCGCGACTATGATGACGCCGATGACGACCGGCGCCGCGATGCGGCCCCAGGCCCGCTGGTAGAGGCTCATGTAGATGAGCCCGAAAATCGCGAGCTCGATCATCACGGACCGCGACTGAGCCAGCGCGACGAGGTAGAGGTTGGCAAGTACCAACGTCACCGTTATCGCAAGCCAGATGCCGCGGCTGCGCGCCAGGTGAAAGCGGAACACCGTGAACACCAGGCTGTAGAAAGCGACGTTGGCGAGCGTGCCCGAGTCGAAGTACAGGCCCCGCTCGCGTCCCGCGTCGAGATCGGCCCTGACGTTCTCGGTAAAGACTCCCGTCAGGCCGAGATTGATGGCCGCAATGTTGATGAAGACGACCAGCGCGGAGCCGGCCACGATGGCGGTGATGAACGGCGTGATGTCGTTGTAGGCGTAGCGCTGCGCGGCGAGGTAGGCCGCGGCAAACACGGCGTAGGCGTCGAGCATCTTGAAGACGATCGCCACGATGCCGACGAGCGAAAGTTTCACTCCCGTAAGGAGGCCGATCACAAGCGACAAGGCATTGATGAGCAGGAACAGTTCGAACACCCGCCCCCACGGCGGCACGTGGCGGCCGCGCCCCAGCAGAAAACGGCCGAGCCAGAAGAAGAGCAACACGCCGAACAAGGTGGTCGGCGCGAGCCGGATCGGTCCGAGGTAGATCGCGGCCTGGGGAAACAGGTCCACGATGGGCTTGATGAGGAAAACGACGATCAGGGATCGACCGATGGGATCGCGGATCGCTCGCGGCCTCGCGGCCTGTCTCGGGATTGCGGTTGCAGCCTGTACCAAAGGGGAGCGCTCGTCAGTTGCCAGCGCGGGCGGGCGACGAGGCCCTTCCTGCCGCAGCGCCGCTGTGCTTTCTGGTATAGGTGGTCATGGAGTACGGGACTGGGCGAAAAAAAATGGTCGGCCGCGTCGGTTATCGGCATTCTGCCAGCGGCGCGTGATCATATCCGAGGATCGGCTCACGGTCTGCCCCCTTGAGCGCCTCGCCCATCATGGCCGATGGCCCTATATTGTCCGCCATGCCTGAACCTGAACTTAAGCCGCCCCGGATGGAGGCGGTGCAGGGCGGTGTCCGCAATTCCGGGCGGCGCTGGCTTTGCACGGCGATACTGGTCGCCGTGCTCACGCTGGCCGCGCCGGTTGACTCACGGGCGATCGTCAACGGAGCCGCGGTCAGCGACCAGCGCTTCGCTGCGGCGTTCGGCTGGATGGTCGCGCTCTCGCATCCGGACTCGGCCGGCGTCTGCACGGGCCAGCTGATCGCCCCGGAGTGGGTACTGACCGCGGCC
>CAZFWB010000213.1:2820-5076 GCA_964522655.1 uncultured Chromatiaceae bacterium
CGCTCCATTGGCAGGTGCTGGTGGGCGACGCGAGCCGCAGCCTCGCAGACGCCGTGCCGGTGGCCGACGCGCTGAAGCATCCGCGCTATGACGCTGCGACCGGCGAGTTCGACGTGGGCCTGATCCGGCTCGCCGAGCCCGTGCGCCTTGCGACGATCACGGTCGCCACGCGCCGGGATGCCGATGTCCTGCTCCGGGCAGATGCCCGCGCGGTCATCGCGGGATGGGGCAAGCGGCTACCCGACCTGCCATTTTCAGAGCGGCTGGTGGTCTCCGACGTCGAGTTGCGTTCCTTGTCGCTCGACAAGACCCGTATTGCCTATTTCGATCCCGTGTCCGGTCCCTGCGGCGGCGACAGCGGTGGCCCGCTGCTGCTCACGCGCACGGACGGCACGCGGGTGCTCGTCGGCATCGCGAGCCGCGTGGTCGGTGACCTCTGCGCGCAACACGGCGGCGTGGGCATCTACGTGAACGTCAGCGCCGTGCGCGCTTTCATCGAGACGCATGTGAAAGAGCTGCGGGAGCGGTGACGGGGGTACTGAAGCAGCGTCAGCCGTTCCCGATCTCTCGGGGGAAACGTTAACCCTAACGGGCTACCGGCCTTCCAGCACTGATTGCAACGAAAGCGGTCGATCGCGCCGCGCCCGGCGTCATTTCGGCACCCGGCTCTAGAGCAGGAAATCCACGACCGCACGGCTCCAGGCGAGCGGCTGCTCATCGACGATGTCGTGGGTGCCGCCGGGCAGTTCACGCCAGGCGAAATCGGGGCGCAGCTGGCGCGCGCGGCGCGAGGCGACGTAGAGGTCGTCCCCGGTGTTGGTGAGGATCAGGCACGGCTGGCGCAGGCGGCGCAACGCGGTCGCGATGTCGTAGTCGAACGCCGCCTTGAAGCCGTCCCAGCCGCGGTGGCCCGCAATCAGCATCTGCACCACCCCGGCGTGCATGGCCGCGAGACTGCTCCAGCCGGGTGTGAACCGCAGCCGCCGCTCCCACAGCGCGGTGAGGTGGCTGCCGTCGGGCTGGGGCGGCGGCAGCGGGCTCGCCTCTAGCGCCCGGCGATAGGCCATGATCTCCTCGGCAGTCAGCAAGGGCGGGCCATTGAGGATGAGGCGGGTCACGCGCTCCGGCGCGTTCATCGCAAGCTCGGCGGCGACCGAGGCGCCCGTGTGGTGACCGAGCACGGCCGCCTGCGGAATGCCGAGATGATCCATGACGGCTGCCGCCGCGAGCGCGTAGCCGGCGATGGTCGGCGTTCCAGGCGGCGGATCGGACTGGCCGAAGCCGGGGCTGTCCACGCCGATCGCCCGTACGCCCGCGGCGGCGAGCAGCGGGTAGGCGGCCGCGAACATGTCGGAGGAACTCGGCGACTGGTGCAGGAGCATCAGCGGCACGCCGTCGCCGAGCGCCTGGAAATGCACCTGTCCGTAGGGTCCGTCGGCATATCCTTTGCGGGTTCCCATGGGCCATATCGTAGCGGCAGGCCGGCCGTGTAGGAGGCAAGCACCGGGCGGCACCTGTAGCAGGGGCCCCAGTTCCGACAATGGAGTCGCGACTGAAGTCGCTCCTACCGCGGTACTGCTCGCCTAGAATGGCGACATGACGCAGGGGGTGAAGGCATGAGTTCCGCGGATCCGGCGACGGCAGCAGCGGGGAGCCTGATCGAGGCGCTGGCCGCGGTGGTCGGCGCCGACAACGTGCTGACCGACGAGGACTCGCGCCGGTTCTTTTCCACGGACGTGTTCCGCCAGGCCGATGTGCTGGCAGCGGTTGTCGCGCGTCCGCGCTCCGTGGAAGAGCTTCAGGCCCTGGCGCGGGCCTGCATCGGCCGGCGCGCGCCCATGGTGGTGCGCGGCGGCGGCGCCTCCTACACCGACGGCTATCTGCCGGTCAGGGAGGGGACGGTCTGCATCGATACCTCGCTGCTGACCCGCATCGACGTGCACGAGGAGGACATGTACGTCACGGTGGAGCCGGGCGTGACCTGGGCGGCGCTCTACGAGACGCTCTCTCGCCAGGGACTGCGCACGCCGATGTGGGGCCCGTTCTCCGGGCTCGCCGCGACGGTTGGCGGTGGCATGTCGCACTACGCGGTCAACTACGGCTCGGGGTTGTACGGCGTCTCGGCCGAGTCGTTGCTCGGCATGGACGTGATCGTCGGCACCGGCGAGATGATCTCGACCGGCTCGGGCGGCGGCGTGGGCAGCGCGCCGTTTTTCCGTTTCTACGGCCCGGACCTGACGGGGCTGTTCGTGGGCG
>CAZFWB010000214.1:0-256 GCA_964522655.1 uncultured Chromatiaceae bacterium
GATGGAGGAGTGGCGCAAGCCGCGACTTGGGGAACTGCGATGCGAACGGTTGCTGCGTGTATCGCCGCACTTTTCTGTACCACCTCCTGTGGCTCCGCGCTGGCTGACGATAGCCGCGGCGAGCCCGGTCCGCCGATGCGGCTCGCTCCGTTCGCCGCGGAGTTCCTGGTGGGGAACACCGCCTTCATTGCGTTGCACGAGTTCGGCCATGCACTGATCCGCGGTCATCTTTTCCAGCTTTGCGGGGTCAACGGGA
>CAZFWB010000214.1:266-5048 GCA_964522655.1 uncultured Chromatiaceae bacterium
TGCTCGGGCTGGAAGAAGACTCCGCCGATACCGTCGCCGCGATGACGCTGCTCGCGCTCGACCAGGACCATCCGGACGAGCGGCCGCGGGTCGCAGAGCTGCTCGCGATGGCGGTCCTCGGCAACCTGCTTATCTGGCAGACCGGCGCGGAGAAGGACAACCCCGCGGTCGCGCTCTGGTCGCAGCACAACCTGAGCATCAAGCGCTACACGCGCACGCTTTGCCTGCTCTACGGCAGCAACCCGGGACTGTTCCAGTGGATCGCGGAGATGGCGAAGATGCCCGACCTGCGCGCCGATTGGTGCGAGGACGAGTACCAGGCCGCGCGCCGGGGGATGGAATGGCTGGTCAGCAGCTACGGGGACGGCCGAAGCGGGCGCTCCCTGCGGCCTAATGGCCGCGTATCCGTCGAGTACGGCAGACCGCGTTCCGAGCTGCAGGAAGCGGCGCGGCAATTCCTGCAGAAGCGCCAGATCCTGGAGCGAACGGCGGCGTTCGCCGACACCCGGTTCCGCTTCCCGCAGCCATTCGCCGTGCGCGTGAGAGCCTGCGGACAACCCAACGCCTTCTGGGACGCTGACGACCGCGAGCTGCTTTTCTGCTATGAGATGCTGGAATGGCTGCTGCAGTTGAGCGCGAGCCCCGAGGTCAGTCGCGTAGCGGAGGCATTCGCCGCGCGACGCCACGATGACGCGCCGGGCGCCGATGCTGTACGCTAACAGGTAGCCTGGATGCCGAGAACGCCAAGGAGAACCACCATGCGCCTCGTTACTCCTCTCAAAGCCGTTACCGCCGCTCTCGTCCTGGCCCTGTCGGCGCCATGCCTCGCGGCGGAGGCCGAATTCGACCGCAGCTTTCTCAGTGACTACAGCAAGCTGCAGCCGCGCCCCGTCGAAAGGGGCACCGAACTGGTCTACATTCCGGCAGGCGTGATCGAGCGGCTGGCTAAGTACAACGGCGTAATGGTGGACCAGCCCGAGGTCCTGATCAGCCCGAAATCGGACTACAAGGGCGCCAAGCCCGCCGACCTGCTGGCGGTGGCTGACCTGATGCGCGACAGCCTCAAGCAGCGGCTCAGCAAGGGCGGTTACAACGTCGTCGAGGCGCCGGGGGAGGGCATTATTTACATTCGGCTCGCGCTGACCGACCTGCAGCTCAAGAAGAAGAAGCGTGGGCTGCTCGGCTACACCCCGGTCGGTGCGGTCGTGAAGCTCGGGACCGACGCCATCAAGGACATGATGGAGAAGTACGACATCATGAATATGGCGATACAGGCCGAACTCACCGACAGTCAGACCAACGAGGTGCTCGCGGCCGTCGTTGCGGCGCGTGGCGGCGGGGAGAAGCCGGTGCGCATGGACTTCGACCAGCTCAACGCCGATATGGCGGATTTCGGCTCCCGGCTGCGCTGCCGCCTAGACAACGCCCGCGTGCCGGCCGACCAGCAGATCGACTGCCTCGACGCCAAGGCGCGACAGGCGCGCGAGGCGGCGACCGGCAAGAGCTGAGGCGGCGCTGAACGAAGCCGTGTAGGAGCCGCTTTAGCCGCGACAGATCACCCGTCCTCGTTGGGGTGCACACTAAAGGTCGATGCCCGATCGCGGTCAGCGTTCGCGTCACGTTCTGCTGGGCACCGCAAGCGGCTTCAGCCGCCACCCACCGCGATTTCTTGACAGCCCGGGGACCGGCCCAAGACAATGCGCGCCAGAATCAGGCCGATCGGGAACGATCGGCCACACGGCGCTGTCAGACGTTTTCCTCGCGTGGTGATGTAGCTCAGCTGGTTAGAGCGCGGCACTCATAATGCTGAGGTCGGTGGTTCAAGTCCACCCATCACCACCACATTTTCCTCCCCCGGCGACTTCTGTGCCACCCGCTCCGGCGTAGCGGGGCGTGATCGACGAAGAATTATCTGGTGCGTTTGTATAGAAATGACTCGCTAAAAGTCCAAGAGCGGGGGGACGTCGCTGGCGCGCCTGGTGGGTATGGACTTGTCCATCCGATCTCTCGCGCGCACCGATGAGCGACTCCGGCTGGATGGCCTGCCGTCGATGCAGCGTGACCGAGTAACGCTGTTGCACGGCTCGTTGATCTACCGAGACGAACGATTCAGCGGCTTCGACGTGGCGACAGTCAGTGGTAATTGAGCGCCTTGACCTGGGGTGCCTCGCGGCATTCGAGAGAACACTTTTCAAGATAGTTCGTCCGCAGGCCATCGTACTAACCACGCCGAATCGTGAATTCAACCAGGGATTTCCGCTCCTCGCGGCTGGGGAGTATTCCGGCGCAATGTCACCGACCGGCTGGATCATTCCACGAGGCAAAACAGCGTGTCTTACAACAGGAATGTCGCTTGCTCCGACGGATATGTAATTTGAGTTCCTTTCACCCGCGCGAAGGGCGTGAGCTTATGCATGCGGTAGCTGCTCTCCGATAAAATCTCAACCGCTGGGATGCCGCGCACACTCAAGGCATCGGCCACCAGAGAACGGTGGCACCGCCACGGCACCGCTTCCGCGCACATGATGGCAACACGTGCTTGTCTGCTAATTTGAATGAGCGTTGCGAGCCCCTCCTCGAATCCACCGGTCTGCATGTAATCGGCGTAACCGCGAAAGCTTGAGTTGCGCCAGCCGGTGTTCGGAGAGTCCTTGCGCGCATGCCGCAAACCGCCGAGCGCGGGCAAGAGAACGTATTCGATGTTTTCGTGTTTGAGCGCGCTGGCGAGCGTATCCGCGTTGAATTGCGGGTTATGGCGCGAACGTGGCACCGTGCGGATGTCTGCAAGGCACGTGATTCCGTAGGTATGCAGCAATGCGCTGAAGCGCTCGATGGGCAAGGTCGAATGCCCGACGGTGAAGATGGCACCGTGCGGCCACTCTGTATCCTGCGGCGGCGGATGCCTGGTCATGCAGCCCCGTTTGGGCGATCGGGCTGCCGCGCCAGCAGCATTGGGCCGTACACGAACTCGAACAAGCTAAACGCCGCAATCCAGCCTGCGCCCGCCACGAGAAGCAGGAGACCCATGAATTCGGTGGGCCAGGAGGCGCAGACGCGGACGAGCGCAGCGACGTTGATGAGGACGAAGATGGCGACCGTTGCCCGGCTGGCGGTGAGATCGCGTCCGGTATGGCCGAGCGTCACCCGCGGCATCACGGCGAGGATCATAACGTCGGTCGCGCCGGCCGCGAGAGCGTGGATGGCCGAAGCGACCGGAATCCCGATATTAAAGATCGAGAGTCCGAGAAGCAGGATTCCCAAAGTGAGCCAGGCATAACCGACGTGAAGAATGAACAGCAACTTCTCGGCCCATGCGGCGAAGCCGGCCCAGCGGCTGAGCCGCACGCCATTGATCACGCCGGCGGCTATCAGGAGCGCTCCAGTCGCGCGATGGTCGGGAAGAAACGCCCAAAGTATGAGCGCGATGGTCAGCACGCCGACCGCAGCGGCATCGAGCAGGTCCTGAGGTGCAGGGAGGCGAGGGCTCTTGCGTTTGAACAGCCAGTTGCGCGTGAAGTTCGGAATGATGCGTCCGCCAATGACTGAGATCAGCAGGATGGGCGCGCCGAGTGCGAGCCGCCAGCCGAGCCCACGGGGCACGGATACCCCGAGAGATTCGAGGTGTATGAGCAGGTCGGCGACGATGAAGAGCGCCAGAGGTGCAGTCACCGGCAAGTTGCGCCAGTTGCGGCCGATGATGATTTCCCGGGCGGCGACCGCGAGGAGCGCGGTGGGAAACGCCAGATCGGCAAGGACTGCCAGCCACGCGGGAAGGTCCGCCGAAATCAGGCAGGCAATACGTCCGAGCAGCCAGAGGGCCGCGAGCCCGGCGAGCGGATAGCCGCGAACCGGCAGCCGGCCGGTCCAGTTCGGAATGGCGGTCAGCAGGAAGCCAGCCACTGCCGCCATCACAAAGCCGAACAGCATCTCGTGCACATGCCACGCCAGGGGATCGAGCCGGGTCGGCAATTGCACGTATCCGAAGAACATCGCGAGCCACGTCGCGAGCGCGATAACCGCCCAGCTTCCTGCGACGAGAAACATCGGGCGGAAAGCGTAGTCCAGCACCGCAGGCAGCCGTGCGCGGCGGAGGCGTTGCGCTTCCGCGGCTCGGGAGATGGCCTCGGGATCGCGTACCTGGCTCATGTGGGCGGTTCGACGGGCAACAAAGCAGAAAGTCTGCGCTGCTGCCTGGCAAGATCAGCCAGCTGCATGGCGAGGCGGACCAACACGCGCAGTGCATAGTCGGTGTAAGCTCTTCAGCCGCATTCCAGTCTCCCATGGCAAAGGAACCAGGCAGTCATCATCGCAGTTCTTGCTCCATAAAGTGGTATTTAATACATCATTAATTTGAGCGCATGAGTGAGAGGACGGACGCCGAATCCGCGTAAAGGAGATGTGATCATGAAAGACGCACTCCTGATGGCTGCCGCTGACATTCAGCTCGGCTAAGGAAACGAAGATGCTCATAAAATCCTCGGATCAAATGCCCGGCGTCACTCTGCTGAAGCGGTTTCCCGTGCCGAGAAATTTCGGCGTAGCGCACTCGTCGCGGATTGAGCGTGGCAAGACCTGGTCCGCCCCCGCTGGGGCGACGCACATCAGGAACTTAAAAATCTATCGCTATGATCCGGAATCGGGGAAGAATCCGCGGATCGATACCTACGAAGTCGATCTCGACGCCTGTGGACCGATGGTTCTCGACGCGCTCATCAAGATCAAGGACGAGATCGACCCGACGCTGACCTTCCGCCGCTCCTGCCGCGAGGGCATCTGCGGCTC
>CAZFWB010000215.1:0-4976 GCA_964522655.1 uncultured Chromatiaceae bacterium
CGCAGCTGATGACCGCCAATCCCGCCAGGCCGAAAGAAGTGCCCTCGGACTTCTGAAGTATCGGCGGTGCTGGCAGCGACACGACCGGAGAAACCAACATGTGGCAGAGCAGCCTGCTCAACGCGATCAGCGACCGCCGCCAGGCGTTGCAGACCTTCTTTTCATTGGGCGCGGTGACCTCCGCGCTCGCGCTCACGGGCTGCGCGCCACCGGCCGGCGGCCCGCCGCCGGCGAAACCCATGGCGATCGATTTTGACGATCCGGCGCAGAACCTGCGCGCGTTCATCAAGCTGACCGGGGATCTCGACCCGAAAGCGGAGACCGTCGGCTGGTTCGGTGGCACGGTGTTTGCGGTGACCACGCCCGACAAGCCGCTGCTGCCGCTCGTCGGCGTGGAGGGTTTCGGGGTGCTGCGGGTGGCGGCGCAACCGGACGGCGCCTGGCGCATGTTCAACCGCGAGATCGCTTTCTACAAGGACGCGAAGACCGGTCAGTTCATCGACCGGTGGACCAATCCGTTCACCGATGAGACGGTGGAGGTGAGCCCGATCCACAACAAGGTGGTCAATGCCGAGATCGCGCCGGTCATGAAGATGGATTTCGACGGCACCCTGGTGGAGGTGCCGTTCCGGCCGCCATGGCAGGTCATGGGGGAGAAGGCCTTCTCGCTGTTCGAGATACATACCGCGTTTCCGAGCCCGATGCAGCCGGCGGAGTGGCCGCGCGAGTCGGCTGGCGGCACGCTTCGCATCAGCGAGATGTTCCAGCGCTTCACCACGCTTGCCGAACTCAAGGATCCGGATCGCAGCTGGTGCGATTACTCCGGCACCTGGACTCGCATCGGACCCTGGCTGCCGTGGATGCTGCAGGGACAGGCGCCGGGACACCTCTTCTATCGCTGCTTCATGGACCGCACCGGCACGGCGGAACGGCTGCCGGTATTGCTGCGCGAGAAGACGGAACGGGATTACCCGGAGTTCTTCCGCGCGCCGGGGGATGAGACCTGGGGCGGGCCGAACGACTCGAGCTTCAGCGTGTACATGGCCGAGCACCAGCCCAAGAAATAGCTCCTCAGGGTTCAGCCCGCCGACGCAATACGTATGAATACGCACACGAGCCTGAATGAGGCACTGCAGGAGCGACCTCGGTCGCGGCAAGGATGCGTAGCAAAAGCGCATGGGCCGGCAAGACCTGCGCCGGGACGCTCGCTGCGCACGTCCATGTGCTCCGCTCGCTCGGGTTCGGCTGCGCTGCGCGTCCTGCTGCGCTGGCCTCACACGCCCGTTGCAGGCCTTGCCATCCCTGCTCGCACTGCCGCCGAATAGCTGTCGCTGCTGAAGCCGCTCCTGCGGCGCATTGGCCGCCAACGCACGCGGATTTTTCGCCGGCCATCGTTCGGGGCTACACTACGCACATGGTGAAGTTCCGTCTCAACGGTCAGGACGTCAGCGTGGACGTGCCCGACGAGATGCCGCTCCTCTGGGTCCTGCGCGACACGCTCGGTTTTACCGGCACCAAGTATGGTTGCGGCATCGCGCTCTGCGGCGCCTGCACCGTGCACGTGGACGGCCGCGCGGCCCGGTCCTGCGTCATGCCGGTGGCTGGTATCGCGGGCCGCGAGGTCACCACCATCGAAGGTATCGGCAGCCTCGAGAACCTGCACCCCGTGCAGCAGGCCTGGATCGACGAGCAGGTTCCCCAGTGCGGCTACTGTCAACCGGGCATGATCATGGCGGTGGCGGCGTTTCTCGACGAGCATCCGGAACCGGACGACGAAACGATCAACCGCTCGATCACCAACATCTGCCGCTGCGGCACCTATCCGCGGATCCGCCGGGCGATCCATCGCGCCGCGGGGTTGCGGCGCGGCTCTCCCGAATCGGACACGCCTCCTGGTACAGATGAACGAGAAAGGATCTGACATGCGTCTCGGACGACTCACCATTTTCCTTGCGGCGGCCTCAGGCATCGGGCTTGCCGGCTGCGGTGGCGGCGGTCAGCCGCCCGCCGGACAGGGCGCAGCGCCCGAGTCGGGCCCGCCCCCGGCCGCTGCACCCGCGGAGGCGCCGGCGGCGCAGCCGGCCGACACGGGCGATCTC
Source organism: uncultured Chromatiaceae bacterium (assembly GCA_964522655.1). GTDB lineage: Bacteria > Pseudomonadota > Gammaproteobacteria > Steroidobacterales > QUBU01. Next base: position 2,100 of record CAZFWB010000215.1, read on the forward strand.
GCGGCGATGATCGCCGCGGCGGACCTGAAGAAGGGCAAAACGCTGTTTCTGCAGTGCCGGGCCTGTCACAGCCTCACGCCGGAGTCCGAGCCCGGCAAGATCGGCCCGACGCTGTACGGTGTGGTCGGCCGGCCGGCCGGCAGCGTCGAGGGCTTCGACTACTCCGATGCGGTGAAAAACTCCGGCAAGGTCTGGACGCCGGAGGAAATCGACCACTGGCTGGAGAAGCCGAGTGAATACCTGCCGGGCAACAAAATGGTATTCATCGGCATCAAGAAACCGCAGGACCGGGCCAACGTGATCGCCTACATCCAGCAGGAATCGGCGAATCCCTCGCAGTAGGCCGCGCGGCGGTGCCGGGCGCCGGGTTCGCCGGCGTCAGGCGCCGCGGCGATTACCGGCCACGGTGAAACCGGCGCGGAAGCCGGTCGCTCGCCAGGCCCAGCCACTCAGCAGGTAGTAGCTGCTCATCACGAGCGCGAATACCCACTCGATCACGTTCTGCGACCGACCTCTGTCAGGCGCGAAATTATTGATCGGTATGCTGAGCAGCCCGATGGCGAGCAGCGCGCCGACCACGAGCAGCTTGCCTTGCAGGATCCGGCGCGGCAGCAATTGCCTGGCCGGAAGAGCGGGCCGTGTCAGTTCCTTCAGCAGCAGCATTTGCGCCAGCGCGCTGAACGAGAAATAAACCGTGACGCCGTAGCGACGCATCAGGTTGTAGAAGTCGCCCTTCGAGCCCAGGAATACCGCATAAAGGATCAGGAACGCTGCGGCGATCACGCCCAGCGCGGCCATGGCGCGCACCACGCCGGTGTCCGTGTGCCCGAGCGCGAGCAGCCAGCGCCGGCAAAGCGCCCAGTAGGCCGCGATGACTACCGCGGCGGGGATCATTCCCGCCTTGAACAGGAAATAAGCCGCCCCGTGGCGGCCCGCGGCGCTGATGGAGGTGCAGCCGCTGACATAGGGGATGCAGCCGGGAATGATGCCGGCCTGTACGGACACCACGTAGCAGACGTGCACGACCACGAAGGGCAGCAGCCCGGCGGCGAGTGCCACCCAGGCGAGCGAGGTCGGGCGGTCGAAACCGGAGATCACCGTGAAGATTTCCCGGGCGGTCAGGTGCGCTCGGCAGGAGCATCATACGGCAGCCCCGCACGGTGTGGACAGCCGCGGGGCGGAAGAACCTCCACCCGGGCGGCAGCGCCCGGCGGCGCGGTCGCAAGACGATGCCTGTTGCCTGCCGCCGATTGTTTCAGTATTTTGGAACTATGAAAACGAAAGAAGCAACGGGCATGCTCGCGGCACTCGCCCAGGAACACCGGCTCGGCATCTTCCGCCTGCTGGTCCGCCGCGGCCCGGCCGGCCACACGCCCGGCGAAATCGCCTCCCGCCTGTCCATGCCGGCGCCGACGCTGTCCTTTCACCTCAAGGCGCTGGAGCGCGCCGGCCTGATCGGCGCGCAACGCAGCGGGCGCAACATCCACTACAGGGCCGACTTCGCCGCGATGGACGCGCTGGTGGGGTTCCTGACCGAAAATTGCTGTGGCCGCACGGCGAGGGCGGCGATGTGTGCAGAGGGCACGACCCGGCCGCGGCGGGCGGTCGAATCGCGCCGCGCGTCATGAGCGAACGGTCAGGCCGGGAAGCCGCGTTTTCAGGCCCGGCTGATGGCCGCTTGCCGTTCAACGTCCTGTTCCTCTGCACCGGCAACTCGGCGCGAAGCATCCTCGGCGAGGCCCTGATGACGCACTGGGGACACGGCCGGTTCGTCGGCTACAGCGCCGGCAGCCACCCGAAGGGCGAGGTGCACCCGATCGCCCTCGCCCTGCTGCAGCACATGAAGCTGCCGACGGCCGGGCTGCGCAGCAAGAGCTGGGCGGAATTCGCCCGGCCCGACAGTCCGCGCCTGGATTTCGTCTTCACGGTGTGCGACAGCGCGGCGGCCGAGACGTGCCCCGTCTGGCCCGGCCAGCCCATGACGGCGCATTGGGGCATCGAGGATCCGGCAGCCGTGCAGGGGCCTGAGACCAAACAGTGGCTCGCTTTTCGTGCCGCCTTTCGGGCGCTCGAGAACCGGATCAGGGTGTTCACCAGCCTGCCGATCACCTCGCTCGATCGCCTGCGTCTCAAGGAACGGCTCGACGCGATCGGCCGCATGAGTGCCGATGACTAGCCGCGCAGGTTCAGCCACGGCGGCGCTCGTCGCCGAGGGACTCGGCACGGCTGGCCTGCTGGCGGCGGTCGTCGGTTCCGGCATCATGGCCGAGCGCCTCGCCGGCGGCGATGTGGCGCTGGCGTTGCTCGCGAACAGCGTCGCGACCGGCGCTGCGCTGTACGCGCTGATTGCGACTTTCGGGCCGATTTCCGGCGCGCACCTGAATCCGGCGGTCACACTGAGCGCGCTGAGCGCGAGGCTGCTGAGCGCGCCGCGGGCCGCGGCGTTCATCCTCATGCAGGTCACCGGCGCCGTCGCCGGGGTGATGCTCGCGCACGCGATGTTCGCCGAACCATTGTGGCAAGTCGCGGTCAAGTCGCGGCCAGGCGCGTCACTGATGCTCGGCGAGCTGGTGGCCACGGCAGGATTGCTGCTGGTCGTGCGCGCCTCGCAGCGGCAGGCGGGATCGAGCGGCGCGGCGATGGTGGCGATGTACATAACTGCCGCCTACTGGTTTACCTCGTCGACTTCGTTCGCGAACCCGGCGGTAACGCTCGCCCGGGCGCTGACCGACTCGTTCACCGGAATCCGGGCGGCGGATCTGCCGGGATTCCTGGTCGCCGAGCTGCTGGCGGTGGTGGTCGTGCGAGCGGCGGACCGCGTCCTGTGGCCGGCGCAGCGTGTGGCGGGCTGAAGCAGCCAGCGGGAGTCGCTCCCAG
>CAZFWB010000216.1:0-4914 GCA_964522655.1 uncultured Chromatiaceae bacterium
GCGCTGGAGGGCGCCCAGATCAAGTACTCCACGGTGCAGAACTGGTACCCGGGCGACGAGGAAGGCCGCGGCGGCATATACAACTTCGTCACCAAGCGCGGCGACTGCCGTGGCGCCAACTCGAAGATCTCCTGGACGCAGGTAGAGGCGGGTTCTGCGATCACCTGGAAGTACCCGAGCTGCATCCTGCGCGGCGAAAACTCCGTCGGTGAGTTCTACTCCGTGGCCGTGACCAACAACCTGCAGCAGGCCGATACCGGCACCAAGATGATCCACATCGGCCGCAACACGCGCAGCACGATCGTCTCGAAGGGCATATCGGCCGGACGTGCCCAACAGTCCTACCGCGGACTGGTGAAGGTCTTCCCGACAGCAGCCGGCGCACGCAATTACACGCAGTGCGATTCACTGCTGATCGGCGCGCGCTGCGCGGCGCACACATTTCCGTACATGGAGGTGAAAAACCCGGGCGCAATCGTCGAGCACGAGGCGACCACCTCGAAGATTTCCGACGATCAGCTCTTCTACTGCCGCCAGAGGGGCCTGTCGCCCGAAGACGCCGTCAACGTAATCGTGAACGGCTTCTGCAAGCAGGTTTTCCGCGAGCTGCCGATGGAGTTCGCGGTAGAGGCGCAGAACCTGCTCAACGTCAGCCTCGAGGGCGCCGTCGGCTAGATCCGGGAAGAAATGCCAATCACCATGCTGCTCGAAATTGACGACCTGCACGTAACCGTGGGGAACACGCCGATCCTCAAGGGCCTGTCACTGCGGATGAAAGCCGGCGAAGTGCACGCGATCATGGGCCCGAACGGCTCTGGCAAGAGCACGCTCGCCCACGTACTGGCGGGCCGCGACGGCTACGACGTCACATCGGGCCGCATCCGGTACCAGGGCAATGACCTGCTCGGAATGAGCCCCGAGGAGCGCGCGCGCGAGGGCGTGTTCCTTGGCTTCCAGTACCCGGTCGAGATTCCCGGGGTGAACAACCTGTACCTGCTGCGGGCGGCGCTGAATGCCCGGCGCAAGCACCGCGGTGAGCAGGAGATCGACGCGATCGGCTTCATGCGGCTGGTCAAGGAAAAGGCGCGGCTGATGCAGATGGGCGAGCAGTTCATGAATCGCGGGGTCAACGAGGGCTTCTCCGGCGGCGAAAAGAAGCGCAACGAAATCTTTCAGATGACGGTTCTCGAGCCCACGCTCGCCGTTCTGGACGAAACCGATTCCGGGCTCGACATCGACGCCCTGAAAATCGTCGCGAGCGGCGTCAACAGCCTGCGAGACGGCCGCCGCGGCTTTCTGCTCGTCACCCACTACCAGCGCCTGCTCGATCACATCGAGCCGGACTTCGTGCACGTGCTTGCGAATGGGCGCATCGTGCGCACCGGCGACAAGTCGCTGGCGGTCGAACTCGAGGCGCAGGGTTACGACCGGCTGCTGGCGACCGAGGCGCGCCAGGCAGCCAGATAGGCCGATGGGCGAGGCATCTGTCAACGTCGCGACCTTCGCCGCGGCCTCCGCGGCCGCGGCGAAACACGCGCCGGCGCTCGGCTGGCTCGCTGCCGCACGCGAACGCTCGCTGAAGCGCTTCACCGAGCGCGGCTTTCCCACCACCGCCGAGGAGGACTGGCGCTACACCGACCTGCGCGAAGCCGCCCGTCGGATCACCGACTTGCTCGCCCGGCCATCACCGCCGGCGACCGAGGAGACGCGCCGGACACTGCGTGAACGCCTCATCGACGGCGGCGTCGGGCCGCCCATCATGCTCGTCGACGGCACGCTCGCCGGGGATACCGCGCCGGGCCCGACCGTGGTCGGCCTGACGGTGAACGCGCTCAGCGCCGCGCCGCCGGCGGCCCGCGACGACCTGGCCGCAAGAATTGCCGAGACCGGGGCAAGCGACGGCGCGCTGGCCGCTCTGAACGCCGCCCTGCTGCGACAGGCCCTGGTGGTCGACGTAGCGGCGGGAACCGAACTGAGCACGCCCATTTACATCGTGTGCGCCGCCGCAACCGACGGCGCGCCGCAGAACCGCATCCTGGTGCGTCTCGGCCGCGGCAGCCGTGCCAGCATCGTCGAGCATCACCTGGGCATCGCGGCGGGTGTGTCGAACACGGTAACCGAGCTGATCTGCGATGAGGATTCCGCGCTCGACTACGTGAAGCTCCAGGAGGAGTCCGTGGCGGCCACGCACCTCGCCTCCCAGCGTCTGCGTCTCGCCGGGGGCGCGCGTGCAAGGCTTCTGCATCTCGACGTGGGCGCGCGCCTCTCGCGCAATGACCTCAGCGTGAACCTCGACGGCGCCGGTGCCGAGGTCAGCGCGCGCGGCCTGTTTTTCGCCGACGGCGAGCGCCACCTCGACAACCATACCCGCATCGAGCACCACGCCCCGCGAACCGTGAGTCGCGAACTCTATCGCGGGGTGGTGGACGAACGGGGCCGCGGCGTCTTCAACGGCAAGGTAATCGTCCACGCCGGGGCGAACGGCACCGACGCCCGGCTGACCAGTCAGAACCTCCTGCTATCAGCCGCCGCCGAAGTGGATACCAAGCCGGAGCTCGAGATCTACGCGGATGACGTCCGCTGCAGCCACGGCGCCACCACGGGGCAGCTCGACCCCGTGGCGATCTTCTACCTTCGTTCGCGGGGCATCGAGGCGGCTCAGGCGCGACGCATGCTGATTGCAGCGTTCGTCCGGGAACTCATCTGCCAGCCTCCCGGCGCGGCGCTGGCGGCACACGTCGCCCGCGGTCTCGCCGGGCGGCTGCCCGAGTTGCGCACCATTGCCGAGACGCCATGAACACGCGAGCGCCACCTGCCGCCGGGTCCCTGGAGGTGCCGTGCCTCGACGTCGAGCGGCTGCGCGCGGACTTCCCGATACTGCAGCAGCAGATCAACGGCCACCCGCTCGCCTACCTCGACAACGCGGCATCGTCACAGCGCCCGAGCCGGGTCATCGAGGCCATCAGCCGCTACTACGAGCGCGACCATGCCAACGTGCATCGTGGCGTACACACGTTGAGTCACCGCGCAACGGCGGCCCATGAACACGCCCGCGAGGCCGTGCGCCGCTTCCTCAACGCGCGTGAGGCACGCGAAATCGTCTTCACGCGCGGGACGACCGAGGCGATCAATCTGGTCGCCTACAGCTTCGGCCAGGGTCTGCGGCCCGGCGACGAGATCCTCATCTCGCACATGGAACACCACTCCAACATCGTTCCGTGGCAGCTTGCCTGCGAGCGCACCGGCGCCCGCCTGAACGTCGTCCCGATCAACGACCGCGGCGAACTGCAAATGGAGGAGTTCCACCGCCGCCTGAACGAGCGCACGCGACTGGTGTCGATGGTTCACGTTTCCAATGCCCTCGGCACCGTCAATCCGGTGGAGGAAATCACCGCGGCCGCGCGCTCGCGCGGGATTCCGGTGCTGATCGACGGCGCACAGGCGATCGCACACCAGCCCGTCGACGTGCAGGCAATCGGCTGCGATTTCTACGCGTTCTCGGGCCACAAGATGTGCGGTCCGACCGGGATCGGCGCCCTCTACGGCCGGGCGGAATGGCTCGAGAAGTTACCGCCGTTCCAGGGCGGCGGCGACATGATTCTCAGCGTGAGCTTTGCCGGCACGACCTACAACGAGATCCCCTACAGGTTCGAGGCGGGCACGCCGCATGTCGCGGGCGCCATCGGCCTCGGGGCGGCGATCGAGTATCTCGAGTCGATCGGGATGCCGCAGGTCGAGCGTTATGAACAGGCGCTGCTCGAATACGCGACCGCGGCCGTGGCCAGGCTGCCCGGCGTGCGGCTGATTGGTCAGGCCGCCCGCAAAGCGGCTGTCCTGTCGTTCAACCTGGACGACATCCATCCCCACGACCTCGGCACGGTTCTCGACCACCAGGGGGTGGCGATCCGCACGGGGCACCACTGCGCAATGCCGGTGATGGAGTTTTTCGGCGTCGCCGGAACGGCGCGCGCGTCGCTCGCCTTCTACAACACGCGCCGCGACGTCGATCAACTGGTGGAAGGCCTCGAGATCGCCGCTAGGATGCTGCGATGACGGGCTCCGGCGCCGCCGACGTGAGCCGCCTGTATCGGGACCGCGTGCTCGAGCACAGCCGCAACCCGCGGAATTTCCGCCGCATCGGCCAGCCCGATGCCAGCGCCGAGGGACACAACCCGCTCTGCGGCGACAAGGTCTCGGTGTACCTGCAATTCGACGACAACCGCATTCGTGACGCCGCGTTCGAGGCGACCGGCTGCGCCATCTCGATCGCCTCCGCCTCGATGATGACGGAGGCCGTGCGAGGCCAGCCGGCGGCGGCTGCGCGCGCCGCGATCCGTGACGCGGAGGCCACCTTTGCCGGGGGTTGTGATACGCCGCCGGGGGATCTCGCGGCCCTCGCCGCCGTGCGCGAGTACCCCTCCCGGGTACGCTGCGCGCTCTTGCCGTGGCGGACTCTTGCGGCGGCGCTGGCAGGCGATGCGATCAAGGTGAGCACTGAACAAGAGACCTGAAGAATGTTCGGTCAGGACAACGAGCCCGTCACGCTTAAACGCGACCTCGACGCCACCGCGGTACCCGCGGGCCTGCCGGAACGGCTGCCACGCGGGTCACTGGTGTTCATCACCCAGGCGATGGGCGGCAGCTTCACGATTTATTTCGAAGGCAACCTGTATCGCGTCTCCGGGCGCGACGCGGATGCACTCGGCAAAGAGACCGCCGTGGCCCCGGTGCTGCGACCCGGGGCCACGGACGAGGAATTCGCGCAGCTGGTGTGGGACCAGATGCGCACCGTCTACGACCCGGAGATACCGATCAACATCGTGGAGCTCGGACTCGTCTATGATTGCCAGATCACGAAGAATCAGGCCGGAGAGCGCATCGAGCGTCGATCCGTAGGAACCGTAGCGACTCTCC
>CAZFWB010000217.1:0-4850 GCA_964522655.1 uncultured Chromatiaceae bacterium
GAGTTCCGGCAGGTCCATGTCCCACTCGATGAGGGTCGGCTTGCGACCGAACAGCCGGATGGCGAGGTCGTAGAGATCCCAAACGGGCTGATAGACGCGCGCGCTGTGGGTGTCGATCAGAAATTCCCGCCCACCCATGCGTTCGACGCTGTAGCCGGCGAGGTGAATCTCGCCCACGCGGGTTCCCGGAATGTTGCGCAGGTATTCGGCCGCGTCGAAGGCGTTGTTGCGGCTGCTGACGTAGACGTTGTTGACGTCGAGCAGCAATCTGCAGCCGCTGGCTCGGGCGAGTTCGGTGAGAAACTCCCACTCGCACATCAACGAGCAGTTGAATTCGAGATAGCTCGAGGGATTCTCGATCAGGATCTGCCGGCCGAGGCACTCCTGCACCTGGCTCACCCGCCTCACCATGTGGGCGAGCGCCTCCTCGGTGTAGGGCAGTGGCAGCAGGTCGTTGACGAAGCGCCCGTCCACGGAGGCAAAACTGCAGTGCTCGGATACCAGTGCGGGCTCGAACCGCCGCACCAGCCGCCGCAGGCGCCGAAGATGCTCCGCATCCAGCGGATCAGTGGAGCCGAGCGACAGCCCCACGCCGTGGCAGCTCAGCGGATACGCACCGCGGACCTGCTCGAGCAATTCGAGGTCGGCGCCACCGTCGGCGAAGAAGTTCTCGCTGTGGACCTCCACCCAGGCGGCCTCAGGCCGCGCGCGGAGGAACGCCTCGTGGTGCGCGGCGCGCAGGCCGATTCCGGCCACCGCCGGAATCGGCCGCGCCTCGGCAACGCCAGCTGATTTTCCCACTGACGTTGTGCCAGGTTACGACTTGGCGGTCGTGCTGCCGTTCACCAGCTTCTCGCAGGTGCCCTTCGGGACGTTGATCCACTCGCTGCCGTCACCGTCGGTCTTGGCCTGCCCCGCACAGCCGTGGCCCTTGCCGGCGCAGTCGTTCTTGCCGGCCTTGACCACGCCGTAGCATTTCTCCATCTCTGCCTTGCCCTCGGCGGCGACCGCCGCCGTCGAGACCGCGCCCAGGGCAACGAGGCCACCCACGGCGGCCGACATCATCAACGCCTTCGTATTCATCGCGTGCTCTCCTGCAGGTGTGATTAACGGAATAAGCCGACGCCGAGGCCCCGGGCAGAAGCTGGCATTGGGCCTGTGGCCGGCTGTCTTATGGTTTGCAATGCCCGTGCCACAAATTAACTCGCTGTTTTCAAAGGAATCGTAATCCGGAAATTGCGCATTGACCACCGTATGTTGAGGTGACCCGCAGCCCATTGCGGCCACGGCCCGTCGGCGCTCGGCCGCTGACGTTCCGGCAACCACTGGAAAAAAGGCCCCGGCCGTCGAGACGGCCGGGGCCTGTCGTGATGCGCGCAGTGCGCCGGCTACGGGGCTATTGGTCGCAGTCCGTGCGTCGCAGCACCACGCGGCGGTTCTGCGCGCGGCCCTCGGCGGTCGCGTTGTCGGCGATCGGCAGGCTCTCGCCGGCGCCGGATACCTCCAGGCGGCCGACCGCGATGCCTTTGCCTTCGAGGTACTCCGCAACGGCCTGAGCGCGGCGCTCCGAGAGCTTCTGGTTGTAGGCCTCGGGGCCGGAGCTGTCGGTATGACCGATCACGGTCCCCGCGACGAACTTCAGCCGCGTCAGGTTCTCGGCGACCTCGTCCAGCACCTTGCGGTCTTCGGCGGTGAGCTCCGCGGAGTCGAGCGCGAACTGCACCTGGCGCGTCACGTCACAGGAGCATCCTTCCTTGCTGACCCGATCGCCCTTCGGTGTATCCGGGCATTGATCGTCGGCATCGACCACGCCGTCACCGTCTGTGTCGCGCGGCGGCGGTGGCGGGGGCGGCGGCGGCGGCGGCGGGGGCGGGGCAGCCTGTGCCACCGGCTCGGCCTTCTTCGTGCCGAGGGCGACCTGGAAGCCGACGTTGATCATCCAGTCGCTCAGGCTGTCGGTCGCGTCTTCCCAGCGGTATATGCCTTCCGTGCGTAGTGCGACGCGCTCTCCCCACAGGTCGGTGAACAGCCCGATGCCGGCCTGCGCCTGCAGGTTATCCTCGTCGCCGATCGCGCCGCCGGCATCGTCGTTGACGTAACCCACGCCGGCGAGCAGGTAGGGCGCGAAGCGGCCGGCGCGGTTGTAGACGTTGAGCACGTTCAGGATCAGGCCGGTCTGATCGAGATCGGCGCCGGTCTGCTCGCCCTCGAGCTCGAGCCGCTGCAGCGCAAGCTCGATGTTCCAGCGTTCCTCGAGCGCAAAGCCGACCGCGAGCTGGCCGCCCTGCACGCCGTCGTCGAGCTCATCGCCGCTGATACTGCCGTCGGGGTTGATGTAGGTCGCCATCGGCGTGATATAGGCCTGGCCGACCTCCTCGAGAGCGTGCGCGGCCGAATGACTCAAACCGATTGCAACGGTGGCCGTTGCCAGGATCGCGTTTCGCATGAGCATCCTCGCTGTCTCCTTTTGCATTCTCTGGTCCGTGCAACAGACCACCCGCCGGCTCCGGGGCGTGCCCGCGCGCGAGCCGGCGTGCCGGCCGCTGCCGGACGCCTCGCGTCGCTTGGAAGGACGGGTTCCCGTAGCTCGACTCCCCTGTAGCCGCGCACCGTTTCGCGCCGGAAGCGGTATGCGGGCACGAACGGCATTGTAGCCGCTGGCGTGGCGGGTGAACACGGTGCCGCAAGCCGTGCGGGCGGGCGCGTTGCGGGAAAGCCGCAGTACGGTCGGCGCGGGTGGCTGAGACTCCGGCCACCGCGCACAATGCACCGGATGCGCCACCGACCGGAAAACCCCGCATGCCCACCGTACTGATCACCGGCGCCAACCGCGGGCTCGGCCTGGAGTTTGCCCGCCAGTACGCCGCCGGCGGCTGGCAGGTGTGCGCGACCTGCCGGCGACCCGATGAGGCGGGCGAGCTGCACTCGCTCGCCGCGTCCAACCCGGCCGTCAGCATCGCCGCGCTCGACGTCACCGACCGGGCGCAGATCGAGCGGCTGGTGGCGGCAACCGGCGCGCGGCCGCTCGACCTGCTGTTGCTCAATTCGGCCTTTCTCGGGCCCCAGCGCGGCCAGAAGTGCGGTGAACTGGACGTGCGGCTGTTCGAGCGCTCGTTTGCGGCCAATGCCACCGGGCCTGCCATGGTCGCCGAGGCGTTCCTGCCGCAGGTGGCGGCGAGCGCGCAGAAAAAGATCGTCTTCCTCGGCAGCGCCGCCGGCTCGATCGCACTGCTGCGCGCCCCGGCGAACCTCTACGCCTACCGGGCCAGCAAGGCGGCGGTACACCTGATCGCGCGCGCACTCGCGCTCGACCTCGCGTCGCGCGGTATCTGCGTCGGCCTGGTGAACCCGGGGCTGGCCGACACCCGCGGACTGCTGCAGCTCGCGCCCGACGAGGAGCCGCCCGAGGACCTGGCGCCGGTGCTCGCGCTGGTGCGCGCCGGCGTGATTCGCCTGATTACGGCCGAGGAGGCGGTGCGCGGCATGATCGAGGTCATCGCGCGTCTCGAGCCCGGCGCGGCCGGGCAGTTCTTCAATTACGACGGCAGCCTCGTGCCGTGGTAAGCATCGCGCGCGCCGGACGACGGCGGCCGTCGGCAGGCGCGCGGTTCACCGTGGCGGGCCTGGCCCGGCCCGGCGAAACACGAGGAAATGCTGCTGCGGCAGGAACCCTTTCGTTTCCACCCACTCGAGGCCGGCCACCGCCATTTCGGCGCGGGCCTGACGCTCGGTCATCTTGTGCGGTTCGCGGATGGCCACCTGCGGGTCCTCGCCGCGATACTCGATCAGGATCAGCCGCCCGTCGGCCTTCAGCGCGCGGGCGACTTTTTCCATCACCTCGCGCGGCCGGGAGAACTCATGGTAGGCGTCCACCAGCAACGCGAGGTCCAGGCTGTCGGGGGGCAGGCGCGGGTCGTCCTCGCTGGCGAGAATCGTCTGCAGATTGGCAATTCCCTGCGCACGGCTGCGCTGCGCGATGATGTCGAGCATTTCCTGCTGGATGTCCACCGCCAGCACGCGTCCGCGCGGCACGCGCCGCGCTATGGGGAGCGAGAAAAAGCCCGTGCCGGCGCCGATGTCGGCGACGACGTCGTCGGCTTCGAGCGGCAGGTTCGCAAGCAGCAGGTCGGTGCGTTCCTCCTGCTCGCGCGCATCGCGCTCGAGCCAGCCTGCCCCGAGGTGGCCCATGACCGGCGCGATTTCCCGGCCCATGTAGAACTTGCCGGTGCCGTCGGGGCGGCCCGGGCCGTAGCTGTAGTAACCGACCTCGTTCGCTGGCGCGGCCGGGCCGGGCGAGGAGTTTGAGTCGCAGCCGGCGGTGACGAGCAGGGCGGCGAGGAGCGCCCGGCGCAGCGGTTCACCTGCACCGGTGAACGGGCGGCGTTGGCCCAGGCGCCGCTTTGCTTTAGGCATGGGCGCAACCTAACATCGGTCGGCGAACGGCCGCAAACCCCGGGGCGGCCCGCGACGCAGGTCCGCACATGCCGCAGCCGCCGCACATCTCCAAGCTACCCGTTCCGCCGGAAAAGCACCTCGACGCCGACCTGCGCCGCTACTTCGACGTCTGCCGGGAGCGACTCGGGCTGCTGCCGAACGTGCTCGCCGCGCTCAGCCTGAAGCCGGCGCGGCTGCGCAATTTCATCAACACCTACAACGAGATCATGCTCGGCGAGGACTCGCGCCTCACCCGGCTCGAGCGCGAGATGATCGCGGTGGTGGTCTCCAGCCACAACCGCTGTTACTACTGCCTGGTCGCGCACGGCCAGGCGGTGCGTGAGCTTTCCGGCGACCCCGAGCTCGGCGAGCTGCTGGTGATGAACTACCGGGTGGCCTCACTTTCGCGCCGGCAC
>CAZFWB010000218.1:0-2483 GCA_964522655.1 uncultured Chromatiaceae bacterium
GACACAGGCCGCGCAATGCGTTGCGTTGCCGTGGCTCGCTCAGTGCGCTGAAGCGTGATACAAGCACCCGGCCGGCGCGCGTAACTCGTCTCCCGTCCTCGGCGCCGAGTTCGTCGAGCAACCCGGCGGCCTCGGTGCACAGCCGTGCGCTGCGGGCGACCGTCGAGCGGATGGCGGGCCAGCGCCGCTCCAGGACCGGCAATGCGTGGTGCCGGAGGAAATTGCGATCCATCCGCACGTCCAGGTTGGAGGGGTCCTCGATCCAGACGAGGCCGGCGCCGCGTGCGTACTCAGCCAGCCACTTCCGCGGCACCTCGAGCAGCGGTCGCAATACCATGCTGGTGCCGAGCCGCGCCGTACGCGGGATGCCCGCCAGACCGGCGGGGCCCGAGCCGCGCATCAGATTCAGCATTACGGTCTCCACCTGGTCGTCCTGGTGATGACCCGTGAGAAGCGTCTCGCCGACCGCCAGCGATTCCGCAAGGGCCCGGTAGCGCGCTCGGCGCGCCGCCGCCTCGGGACCCTCGCCGGCGTGGCGGCTGACGCTGACCAGGCGCTGCTCGAACGGCACGCCGAGCCGTCGGCAGAACTGCTCACAATGAAGCCCCCAGGCGCCTGATTCCGGCTGCAGCTGATGATTTACATAGATGGCCCGCGATTCGCCCATATTGAGGCGCGAGACGATATGCAGCAGCACAGAAGAATCCAGGCCGCCGCTCAGTGCCACGCAGAAGCGCGCTCCCGGCAGGGCCGCTACCGGGAGTAGGGCCTCGCGGACCGCCTCAACGATGTCGCGCATCGGGGCGTTGCCCCGGCCCAGCGCTGCTGCGCCCGGCCCGCATCAGGCCTCGCGGAACCGGCCGAACGACTGCAGGCGTTCCTGACGACGTCGCAGGAGTTCGCCGAGATCGAGCACTTCGAGATCGCGCAACGCCGAAATCAACGACCCTCGCAACGCTTCGGCCATTGCGCGGGGATCGCGGTGCGCGCCACCGAGCGGTTCGCGGAGAACCTCGTCCACGAGCGAGAGCTCCCGCAGCCGCGGAGCGGTGATGCCCATCGCTTCAGCGGCAATCTCCGCCTTATCGGTGCTCTTCCACAATATGCTCGCGCAGCCCTCGGGCGAAATGACGGAGTAAACGCTGTATTCCAGCATAATCAGCCGGTCCGCCACGCCGATCGCGAGCGCGCCGCCGGAACCGCCCTCGCCGATCACGACGCTGATGACCGGCGCGCGCAGGCGGGCCATTTCGAAGAGATTCCGCGCTATTGCCTCGCTCTGCCCGCGCTCCTCGGCATCGAGGCCCGGATACGCGCCCGGGGTATCGATCATGGTGATGACCGGCAACCGGAATCGCTCGGCGAGTCGCATCAGCCGCAGGGCCTTTCGATACCCCTCCGGCTTCGGCATGCCATAGTTGCGTCGGACCCGCGACTTGGTGTCGCGCCCTTTCTGGTGGCCGATGAACACCGCTGGCTTGCCATCGAGACGACCCACGCCGCCGACGATGGCCGGGTCGTCGGCGAACATCCTGTCACCATGCAGTTCCTGAAAGTCCGGGCTGATGATTTCGAGGTAATCCAGCGTGTAGGGCCGCAATGGGTGACGAGCGAGCTGCGCCACCTGCCAGGACGTCAGGTTGGCAAATATGCTGCGGGTAAGCGCCTCGCTCTTGTCCTTCAGGCGCTCGATCTCGTCACTGATGTTGATTTCCGAGTCGTCTCCGACGAAACGTAACTCGTCGATCTTCGCTTCGAGCTCGGCGATCGGTTGCTCAAAATCGAGGAATTTCAGGTCCACGGACTGGGCGTTCCGAGAAGCGGGGAATGGCGACACTATAGCCGCCCGAAGCCTTCTTTCAATGGAGCGGTTGACCGACCTCGTAGACGAAGCGAAACCCGTCGGCGCCAACCAGCGCCGACAGTCGTTCGCGCAATTCCAGGCTCGGGCGCACCGTCCAGTCATCGCCCAGAGCGAGCCTCGCCTGCGCGTCGGGTCCTGAGTAGTGGACCAGAATCGCGCAATTGCCGGGCCGGAACGGTTCGAGCGCCGTCATGAGCGCTCTGGCGTCAAGGCGCAGACCCGGCCGGTGCGCCCAGCGGATCAGCAACCGCGAGGCGCGATTCTCGATGACGTCGTCGATTGCCGCTACGTCACGGGCGGCCAGACGCCAGCTGTCGATGAATGCGTCCCAGCGCAGCTGCCCCGTCACGACCACGATGGCATGATTTCCAAGGTGATTTCGGCAGCGCTCGTAGGTTTCCGGGAATATGCTGGCCTCGAGCAGTCCGCTGCCATCGTCGATTTCCAGGGTGATGCGACCAGGACGTTTGCGCAGGTTGGTGATGAGCCCTGCGACAGTCACCTCCCGGCCGGGCTGGAATTCCGCACCCGGCGGCGGAGGTGGCGAATTCAGCAGTGCCGCGACGGAGCCCGAGGCGATATAGGCGCCATCAGCGCGGTATTGATCGAACGGATGGCC
>CAZFWB010000218.1:2583-4830 GCA_964522655.1 uncultured Chromatiaceae bacterium
TCCCGCTTCAGCACGACCAGTTTATCGGTATCGTCCATTTCGCAGGTGAGGACCGCGGCCATGAAGGCAGCCGGATGGTGAGTCTTCAGCCAGGCCGTGCGGTACGCCAGCAGCGCATAAGCAGCCGAATGCGAGCGATTGAAACCGTATTCGGCAAACTTCTCCATCAGGTCGAAGATCCGCGTCGCCAGCGCCGGCGCGACGCCGCGCTCCGCGGCACCCTTGACGAAAACGGCGCGCTGCTTGGCCATTTCCTCCGGCTTTTTTTTGCCCATCGCCCGCCGCAGCAGGTCGGCACCGCCCAGCGTATAGCCAGCCAGTATCTGGGCTATCTGCATCACCTGCTCCTGGTAGACGATGACCCCGTAGGTGCTCGTCAGAACCGGCTCGAGCGCCGGGTGCAGGTAGTCGACGGCCGCTGCCGCATCGGAGTGTTTCCGGGCAATGAAGTCGTCGACCATGCCCGACTGGAGCGGACCCGGACGAAACAGCGCAACGAGCGCCACCAGATCGTCGAAGTTATCCGGTTTCAGACGCTTTATCAGGTCGCGCATGCCGCGGGATTCCAGCTGGAAGACCGCGCCGGTGCGCCCCGAGCGCAGCAGCTCGAAAGTCGCACGATCATCGAGCGGCAGCGAACCAATCTCGAGCGGCGAGGCCCCTTCCGCACGCGCCGAGTTTATGGTCTTGACCGCCCGGTCGATGATGGTCAGTGTGCGCAACCCGAGGAAATCGAACTTCACCAGGCCAACAGCCTCGAGCCCGTCCTTATCGAACTGGGTCACTGTCGTGGTTTCGCCCTCCACGCGGTACAAAGGCGCGAAATCGATGATGCGCGTCGGCGCGATCACCACGCCGCCGGCGTGCTTGCCGGCATTGCGCACGAGGCCTTCCAGCTGTCGCGCGAGGTCGATAAGTGCGCGAACATCGTCATCACTCTCGTAAAGGGCGCGCAGTTCCGGCTCACCGGCTATCGCGTCGTCCAGCTTGATCTTCGGCTCGGGTGGGATCAGCTTGGCGATCCGGTCGGTGAAGCCGTACGGCTGCCCCAGCACCCGGCCCACATCCCTGACGACCGCCCTGGCCGCCATGGTTCCAAACGTGATGATCTGCGACACCCGATCGCGCCCATAACGCTGCCCGACGTAGTCGATGACGCGATCGCGTCCCTCCATGCAGAAGTCGATGTCGAAATCGGGCATGGAGACGCGCTCGGGATTGAGGAAGCGCTCGAATAGCAGACTGTTTCGGATGGGATCGAGTTCCGTGATACCGAGAGCGTACGCGACCAGAGACCCCGCTCCGGATCCCCGGCCTGGGCCGACCGGAATGCCACTTTCCCTGGCCCAACGAATGAAGTCCGCGACGATCAGGAAGTAGCCTGCAAAGCCCATCCGGCAGATCATCCGCAGTTCCTGCTCGAGCCGTTCACGATAGACGGAGTCCGCACCAGCCTTTCCGGCGGCCGCGAGCCGCTCCAGGCCCTGCCGCGCATCCCGTAGCAGACACTCGTCGACCGTCAGCCCGGCCGGCACCGGCAGTTCCGGAAGGTGGACTGCATCCAGCGCGAGCGCCAGGGTGCAGCGGCGCGCGATCTCGACTGAATTTTCCAGCGCCTCCGGAAGGTCGGCGAACAATTCGGCCATCTCCGCCGGGCCGCGCAGGTATTGCTGAGCACTGAACTCGCGTGGCCGGCTGGGGTCGTTGAGCACCCTTCCCTGCTGGATACAGACCCTTGCCTCGTGGGCCTCGAAATCGGCAGCCTTCAGGAATCGCACGTCGTTGGTTGCCACCACCGGGCAGTCGATGGCAGCGGCCAGCTGGACCGCGCTGGCGATGTACTCCTCCTCACCCGGCCGTCCCGTTCGGCTCAACTCGATGTAGAGATCGCCGTTGAACAGGTCCCGGGCCCGAGCGAACGTTTCCCTTGACTCCTCCAGGCGGCCGGCACAGAGCGAGGCGCCGGCGAGCCCCTCGCGGCCGCCGGACAGCGCGATCAGCCCGTGCGCACCGCCGTCCTCCAGCCATTGCCGCCGCAGCACCGGCTGGCCGGCCTCCTGCCCCTCGAGATAGGAAAGCGAAATCAGACGGGCAAGGTTCCGGTAGCCATCCGCGTTACGGCACAGAAGCACGAAACGCACGGCCGGCCTTGAATCCTCCCAGCGTAGCCAGACATCGGCACCCGCAATTGGCTTGATGCCGGCGGCAAGTGCTGATTTGTAAAAAGTCACGAGCGCGAAGAGATTA
>CAZFWB010000219.1:0-4777 GCA_964522655.1 uncultured Chromatiaceae bacterium
GAAGGAAGGGCAGCCCGTATTTGGCGGTGTGGCGTTGCCGGACGGTGACTTCGCCGTGTTCCGCGTCGATGACGTAGCCCCTGGAAACCCTGAAGACATCCCGCGCGACCAGCGCGACGCCCGCAAGAGCATCCTTGCCCGCCAGGCCGGCGTTGCCGACATTACGGCGCTCGCCATCGATCTTCGCAATGACGCGGACGTGATTGTCGCGCCAGGTCTTTTCGAGCAGGCGGATAACTTCTGAAGGTTGTTCCTTCGATAAGTTGTCCGGTTCGGAGAGAACACCGGCCGCGTGCTGCGCGGACCCGATATGCCTGTTCGGGTGGCACCGTAGCCGTCCATTGGCTGGGGAAAGTCTGGCGCGCCGCCTTTTCGCGAATCACTCCGGGCTCATGCCGATAACGTGGTAGCCACCGTCCACGTACAGGGTTTCTCCTGTGATGCCTGCAGCAAGATCGGAGCACAGGAAAGCTGCGCTATTGCCAACCTCCTCGATCGTGACGCCTCGGCGCAGAGGCGCTGTTTTTTCCATGTAGTGAAGCATGATCCGCATTCCGCCGATCCCCGCCGCCGCCAGTGTCTTGATCGGGCCGGCAGAGATGCAGTTCACGCGAATCCCGGATGGGCCGAGGTCAGCGGCCATAAATCGTACGTTGGCCTCCAGGCTTGCCTTGGCCGGACCCATCACGTTGTAATTGGGTATCGTCCGTACCGCCGCAAGATAACTGACCGTAATCAACGCACTACCGGGCTGCAGCATCGGTCGGGCCGCCTTGGCGAGGGCGACAAAGCTATAACTGCTGATATCCTGCGCGACCCGGAAACCTTCGCGCGTCACTGTCTCGACATAGCTGCCGGAGAGCTGTTCCCTGGGGGCAAATGCGACCGAGTGCGCAATGATGTCGACACGCCCCCACTCTTTCCGAAGAGTCGAGAATAATGCTTCTATTTCGCTGTCCTCGGCGACATCGAGTGGCAGCACGATGCGCGAGGCGGTCCGCCCGGCGAGTTCCTCGACCCTTTGTTTGAGCTTGTCGTTCTGATAGGTATAGGCAATGTCGGCGCCTTCGCGGGCCATCGCTTCGGCGATTCCCCAGGCGATCGATCTGTCACTCGCCACCCCTACGATCAGGGCGCGTTTTCCCGCGAGGAAACCCATTGGAGCCTGATTCCGCAGTGTTGAAAAATGGATTGTATGCCGCCTGATGGGCGTTCGTCACAGCAGGACAAGGCGGACTGCCCGCGGCGCTGGCCTCCGGTATGATATACGGAAGCGAGCGGCGGATGGACTTCCGGCGTGGGTTTCCCGCCGAGAACGATGGACTGAAGACGGATGACGCAGATTCCCGGGTGGCTGAATACACTTACCGGACGCGACCTCCTGCGTGAAGAAGTTCGTCAGGTTCGCCGGGCACTGGAGAACGTTTTCGGGGATCAGTTGGTGCAGATAGGAGGATGGGGCGAGCCGGGACTTTTTCGAAGACTCGCCCGGACTCGCCGGGCGGCGGTAGTTACGGAAACCCCCGTGCCGGGCGCGGACCTGGTGGCCAGGCCTGATTCGCTTGCCATTGCCAGTGACTGTGTTGACGCCGTGCTTTTGCCGCATACGCTGGAGCTTGCCAGTGATCCGCACGCGGTGCTTCGCGAAGTCGATCGGATCCTGCGTCCCGATGGCAGCCTGGTGGTCCTTGGCTTCAATCCATGGGGCTGGTGGGGTTTGCGGCACGCGATCTCCAGGCGCGGTTTCCCTCCCGGCTCGCAGAGGGTGATCTCCGACGGCCGACTGCATGATTGGCTGAGGTTGCTCGATTTTAAGGTCTACGGGTCTGCCTTCTATTATTTCGTGCCGCCGATACTGCGCGGGGTTGCACCTCGACATGCGCGGGGCCGCTCGGGGCGGCAAGGGATTGAATCGACGTCTGATGAGCATGGCCGGGCGGCCGGGCGGAATCCTGTTGCGACGAGGGGTGGCTATGCATCCGAGCGGGTAGCGCGGAAACTTGGTCTGTTCCGCCGCGGCCCGGTTTTCGCCGGATGCTATGCGCTTTGCGCCCGAAAGCAGATCTTCGCCGTAACGCCGATTCGTCCGGCCTGGCACCGGCGCCCGGCGCTTGTAACGGGATTGGTCAACCCCACCACGCGGAACGCAGCGTGAAGGAAGTCGAAATTCACACGGATGGCGCGTGTCGCGGCAATCCCGGGCCCGGTGGCTGGGGAGTATTGCTCCGTGCAGCCGGAGCCGAGCGTGAGATCTGGGGCGGTGAACTCTTGACTACCAATAATCGGATGGAATTGACGGCGGCCATTCGAGCGTTCGAAGCACTGAAGCAGCCGTGCCGGATTCGTGCATATACGGATTCTGAGTATCTCCGGCGCGGCATCAGCGAGTGGCTGGCGGATTGGAAACGCCGTGGCTGGAGAACCGCGGATCGAAAGCCGGTGAAGAACCTCGACCTTTGGCAGCGCCTCGATGAGCTCGTGGCCCGCCATGACGTTCGCTGGTGTTGGGTCAGAGGTCATTCCGGGAACCCCGACAACGATCGGGCAGACGCACTCGCAAACAGGGGACTGGACGAGGTCCTGGATGCTGCGGCACCGAGCAGTCCAGGCAGCGACGAGGAGGGGCGGATTGGAGGGGTATCGCAGTGAGGCAGATCGTTCTCGATACCGAGACCACTGGTCTGGAGGTCGAGCAGGGACATCGCGTCATTGAGATCGGCTGCGTTGAGCTGCTGAATCGTCGCCGCACCAGCCGTACTTACCATCGTTACCTGTTTCCGGAGCGCGAGATCGACAGCGCCGCAGAGCAGGTTCACGGTATTACCCGGGAAATGCTGGCAAATCAGCCTCGTTTCAGTGAGATCGCCGCCGACTTTCTCGATTTCATCAGCGGTGCCGAACTCGTCATTCACAACGCGGAATTCGACATTGGTTTCCTCGATAACGAGTTCCGGCTGGCGGGATTTGCGGGTTGCGTCCTACGGGAGCGCTGCGCTGTCGTAGATACACTTGCTCTCGCGAGAAGGCTGCACCCCGGCCAACGCAACAGCCTCGACGCCCTGTGCAAGAGATACGGGGTCGACCTGTCCGTGCGCGACTATCACGGCGCGCTGCTGGATGCGCATCTGCTTGCGTCGGTTTTCCTGAGCATGACCGGGGGGCAGGCAAGCCTGTCTCTGGAGGAAGCTGCCGCTCAGCAGGCGCAGAGCGGGCATTCCCGTTTCGAGCGGGGTGGGCTGCAATTGCCCATTATCCGGGCGACCTCGGAGGAGACAGAGGCGCACGAGAGGCAGCTGGACACCTTGCAGCGTGCATGTCCGCAGGGCGCCTTGTGGCGGTCGCTCGGGTCCTGACCGGGCTGGTTAACATATGACAGATGAAGGCCAATACCAGTCTGGGAGACCCGGCCGGACTGTGAGCAGAATGGTAGCGGGCTGCCGAGGGACGTGCGCAGAATTCGTTGCCCGGACGGTGATTGTCTGCCCGCATGGGGCTGGCAGGGTCAGCTTGTGTCCGGATGAAAGACAATGCGATGACTGGGCCTGAGAATCTGAGCGACACCCGAATTGCCATCATCGGGCTCGGCTACGTCGGACTCCCGTTAGCTGTCGAGTTCGGGCGTATTTACGATACGGTCGGATTCGACATCAATGCGGCACGAGTAACGGAATTACAGGCGGGCAGGGACTCAACGCTTGAAACGACCGCTGACGAGCTTTCCGCTGCGAGACGTCTTCGTTTCACTACCAACCTCGAGGTGCTCCGGGACCGTGACGTGTTCATCGTGACTGTCCCGACCCCGATCGATAGCGCTAAGCGGCCGGATCTTGGCGCTCTTGTGAGCGCAAGTCGCTCCGTCGGACAAGTGCTCAGGAAAGGCAGTGTGGTAGTTTTCGAATCGACTGTGTATCCCGGAGCGACCGAGGAGGATTGCGCGCCACTCATCGAGCAGGTTTCGGGACTGGTCCTGAATCGCGACTTTTTCGTCGGCTACAGCCCGGAGAGAATCAACCCCGGTGACAAAGAGCACCGTCTGACGACCATCCGCAAGATCACGGCAGGCTCAACGGCGGATGCCGCGCGGTTCATTGATCAGTTGTATGCCAGCATCATCGAGGCGGGAACCTATCCGGTTTCCAGCATCCGGGTCGCCGAGGCGGCAAAGGTCATCGAGAACACCCAGCGCGACGTCAACATTGCCTTGGTCAATGAGTTGGCATTGATCTTCAACCGGATGGGGCTCGATACGCTCGAGGTGCTGGAAGCTGCGGGTACCAAATGGAATTTTCTGCCATTCCGGCCGGGGCTGGTCGGCGGTCACTGTATTGGTGTCGACCCGTATTACCTGACCTATAAATCCCAGCAGATTGGCTACCACCCCGAGATGATCCTGGCGGGACGGCGCATCAACGACAACATGGGGCTTTACGTCGCTTCCGAGGTCGTCAAATTGATGGTCCGTAAGGGGATGAGCCTGCCCAGATCTCGGGTTCTCGTCCTCGGGTTTACCTTCAAGGAAAACTGTCCGGATGTCCGCAACACCAGGGTCGTGGACCTCATTCGCGAACTACGCGGGTTTGGTACAACCGTTGACGTATTTGATCCATGGGCCGAGCCCGGCGCGGTCCACGAGGAGTACGGGATCGAGTTGCTGCCGGGCCCGCCCAGCGCCAGCTCCTATGATGCGATTGTGGTAGCGGTGGCACACCGGCAGTTCCAGGAAATGGGGGCTCGGGCAATACGCGCGTTCGGCCGAGAAAACTTCGTGATCTACGAC
>CAZFWB010000220.1:0-4728 GCA_964522655.1 uncultured Chromatiaceae bacterium
CCGCGCAACTGCACGCGGGTGCCGACCACCAGGCAGAAACCCGCGTAGCGCCCCTCGGCCACGGCGACGGAATCGAGAAAGCGGCCGCTGGGCGTATCGCCCGCGACGAAATCGCGCACCAGCGCTCCGCGGCTGGTCGTGCGCCCGGGGCCCGGCGGGCGGCGCGGATCGTTGACCACCACGGCAAAGCGGCCGCCGCGACTGATCGCGAGCCAGCTGCCGCCGGCGACGAGGTCGCGGCCGCCGAGCACGTGGTCCGCGTCGTGCCACCAGGCGGCGGGGGCGGCGGGACGATCGTGGAACTCGTCGCGATTGCCGGCAATCACGAGCGGGTAGCGGCTATGCGCGCGCCAGGCGACGGCGACCAGACACATCAGCGCGCTTCCGGCGGCTGGTCCGGACGGCGCAGAAACCCGCCGTCACGGTGTAGTTTCGCGAGCCCCGGACCGGGCACCGCGTCGAACCAGTCCTCGATCAGCCGCCAGGCGACCGAGGCGCGCGGCGGCAGCACCACGGTTCCCGCAGACAATTCCTCGCGGCTGAACCAGCGGGCCTCGGCAAGCTCGCCGTCGTTCAGGCTGATCTCGCTCGTCGCTGCCATCGCGTGAAAGCCGATCATCAGCGAAGCGGGAAACGGCCAAGGCTGGGAGGCATGGTAGCGGCAATGCGTGACCTGCACGTCGGTCTCTTCCCGGACCTCGCGCCGCACCGCGTCCTCCAGCGCCTCACCCGGCTCCGCGAAGCCGGCGATGGTGGAGAAGCGGTCCGCAGGCCAGCTCGGCTGGCGACCCAGCAGGCAGTGCTGGTCGCGATGCACCAGCACGATGATGGCCGGGTCGAGCCGCGGGAAACTCCGGTGGCCGCAGGTTTCGCTGCTGCAAGCGAGCACGAAGCCGCCGTCCGCGGGGTGCGTGATTGCACCGCAAACGCCGCAGTGGCGATGGTGGCGATGCCAGTTGACCATGGCGCGCGCATAGGCGAGGAGCCCCGCGTCGGCCGCGCTCACGCTGCTCACGAGATCGCGCAGGCCGCCGAATTCGCCCAGGCCCTGCGGCGCTTCGCGCCCCTCGAGCGCGAAGGCGAACAGGTGCCGGCCCGATTCCGTGCCGAGATAGATCGCCTTCGCGAGCGGCGCCAGGCGCGCACCGAGTTCCTCGCGGCTGACGCGCGCGGCGCGCCCGTCGCGGATCAGAGGCTGGGCCTCCCATACCGGCAGGAAGCGTGTGGTTGCGTCTGCCCAGGCCTGCGCGAGCGCCGCGGCGTCGCGGCGCAACGCGGTGTTGCGCTCGATGTAGCTACCCGAAAAAAAAGTTGCCGTGTCAGGCATTTCGTTCCAGCGGTTCGACCGGTCGCCGCGGGCCCGTGCTCACGGAGGCGGCAGCGCGGCCGGCCAGGGACTACTGCATAACCGCCATTCCGGCGATCCTGCGATCAGCAGCGATGGCCGGCGTTGGTTTGGCCCGAGGCTGCCGATCTCACAACCGCGCCGGAGCGGTGATCCTTGAGCTCACAGAACGGGCAGCGGTGGTAATCGAGCGCATAGGCATCCTGCACATAGGCGCCGCCACAGATACCGCATTCCGCGAAGTACAGCTCGCGACTCTCCACCAGTGAATGGTACAGATTCCAGGCCCATTCGAACGACAGCCGCGGCTCCGGATGGATGCCGCGATAGGCCTCGAAGGCCTGGCAGATGCGCTCACCGAGCGCGACGCGACTGGCACCGCTGGCGCGCCCCGCCCGGCCGTTCGCGGCCAGCTGTACGGCATCGCAGAGCAGGAACAGCCCGGCGAGCAGCGAGGCCTCCAGCTGCCGGGGCGTGGAATTGACGAACCGCCGGATGCGGGTGGGCGACTTGCCGCGCCGCCTCCTGATCACGGCACCCTGCGCCGACCGGAAATAGGCGTTGTAGATCTTGCGGATCCGGTCTTCGCTGAAGCCGGTGCAGGCTCGGATGGTGCCTGTCCGCGCCTCGTGCCGGATCATCCGCACCGCGAGGTTGAACTTGTCGAGTTCGTCGGCGTAGCGGTGGTCGGTCACACGCATCGCAAATCCCTCCAAAATGCCAATAAATTGGCTTTTCGCACACTATTTTGGTGTTCTGCTGCCATATATGGGCCACAAAGCCCACATATGGCAAATATACTAAACCGCAAATGCCGCATGGGGAGGAGAGCAGAATGCAACGTGAAGGTCCGGATACGCAGTTCTTCGCGGAGATCCGCGAGTTCAATCTGGAGTTCCTCGGGCTGCTGGCGCGAGCGCGCGAACGCGGGGAGGCGACCGTGTTCGGGCTCGATGGAGCAGTGCTCGAAGGCGTGCGCCGGCTCGATACGGCGCAGCGCGAAGCCATCGCGGCTACGCCCTGCCTGCTGGCGGGATTCCGCACCGTGAATGCGGGACGCATCGCGCTCGGCGTCGCCGAGCCGGTGCCTGCGCGCGATCCGGAATGGGTCACCGCCGCGCGCCTGTTCGCCGCCGGGCTGTTCGGTTACGCCTGGCAGATGTCGCGCCGTGACCCGTTACGCGCGGCCCTCTGCGCCGGGCCGGTCGCCGGCAGGCTCTGCGGTCAGATGAGTTTCCGCGAGATGCGCGCCGCCGGTGCCGGAGTGGCGCTGCGTCAGCTCGAGGCACGCTTCCATCGCTGCAGCCGGTTCTGGCCCGATCTCGTGGCCGCCGCGCGCGACGGCCATACGGGACGCCTCGATCTTGCGCGCCTCACGGCGATCCAACTGGCCACCGGCGAACTCGACCGGCGGGGCTGCTACGCGGCGCGCGCTGCGGGCCCGGCGAGCGGTCTGCACGTGCTTCGTTAACAGCCCGACCGCGATGGCGCCGCATCGGGGCGGTAGGCACAATGGCGCGCCATGTCAGCGCTCGCCGTCCGCAGCCTCGTCAAGACCTATCCGAACGGCGCGCAGGCGCTGCGCGGCATCGACCTCGACGTGCCCGAGGGCGACTTTTTCGCGCTGCTCGGCCCGAACGGGGCCGGCAAGACCACGCTGATCGGCATCATCACCTCGCTCGTCAACAAGACGTCCGGCGAGGTGCGTGTGTTCGGCCACAGCATCGACACGGATCTCGCGGCGGCGAAGGCGTGCATCGGAGTGGTGCCGCAGGAACTGAACATCAACTACTGGGATACCGTCGAGAACATCGTGACGATCCAGGCCGGCTTCTATGGCATGACGCCGCGGCGGGCGGCGGCACGCGCCGAGGTGTGCCTGCGCCAGCTGCAGCTCTGGGACCGGCGCAGGGACAGCGGGCGCAGCCTGTCGGGCGGCATGAAGCGCCGGCTGATGATCGCGCGCGCGCTGATGCACGAGCCGCGCCTGCTGATCCTCGACGAGCCCACCGCGGGCGTGGACATCGAGATCCGCCGCTCCATGTGGCAGTTCCTGCGGGAGATCAACCGAAGTGGCACGACCATCATCCTCACCACGCACTATCTCGAGGAAGCCGAGAACCTCTGCCGCCAGGTGGCCATCATCGATCACGGCCGCATCGTGGAGCGTGATCGCATGAGCAACGTCCTGCGCAAGCTGCACGCGGAGATATTCGTCCTCAACCTGCGGGAATCGCTCCCGGCGGCGCCGGTGCTGGACGGCTATGAAACAGCTCTGGTCAACGAGCACGAGCTGGAAGTCATGGTGACGAAAGACCGGGACCTGAATGGCGTCTTCAGCGCGCTCACTGCGGCCGGCCTGCATGTCGTAAGCATGCGCAACAAGGCGAACCGGCTGGAAGAGCTGTTCATGCGGCTCACCGCGCGCGAGCGGGGGGAGGGCGGACAGGCGTGAGCGCCCGCACGCAGCTCATCGCGCTCTTTACCCTGGTGCGCAAGGAGTGCGGTCGGGTGTTTCGCATCTGGGTTCAGACGATCATCCCGCCGGCGATCACCACGGCGCTGTACTTCCTGATCTTCGGCAACATCATCGGCCGGCGCGTCGGGCAGATGGGCGGTTACGACTATGCGCAGTACATCGCGCCGGGCCTGATCCTGATGCAGGTGATCACCAATTCCTACGGCAACGTGGTCTCCTCGTTCTTCTCGGCGAAGATGCAGCGGCATCTGGAGGAAATGCTGGTGGCGCCGATGGCCACCTGGGCGATCGTGCTGGGGCACACGCTCGGCGGCGTGGTGCGCGGCCTGGCCGTCGCCGCGGCGGTGACCGCGGTGGCGCTGTTCTTCACTCGCCTGCACATCGCCCACCTGCTGGTGGCCTCTTCGGTGATCATCCTGACCGCGTTCGTGTTCTCCCTTGGCGGGCTCATCAACGCGATCCTTGCGAAGAACTTCGATGACGTCTCCATCATCCCGTCGTTCGTGCTGGCGCCGCTGAGCTACCTCGGCGGCGTGTTTTACTCCGTCGCGCTGCTGCCGGATTTCGCGCGCCAGCTCTCGCTGCTGAACCCGATCCTGTACATGGTCAACGCCTTCCGCTACGGCATGCTCGGCGTCTCCGACATCGACCTCGGTCTCGCCTATGCGATCATCCTCGGGTTCGCCACCGTTTTGTTCTTGGCGTGCATGATCATGATCCGGCGCGGCACGGGCATCCGGAGCTGAGCCGTTGGCGAGGTGCACCCCCGGTGCCGCGGCCGGCGGCACGGCGGCGCATTGAGGTTGCGCGATGCCTGCCAGCGTGCGGGCCTTCGACGGAGGTGGCAAGGCAGCTGCGCCTCGCCAGTGAAGCGCCGGCCACCAAGTTCGCGCGCAACCCCTTT
>CAZFWB010000221.1:0-4632 GCA_964522655.1 uncultured Chromatiaceae bacterium
GGCGGTCGTCACCGGCGACATCACCCAGGTGGACCTGCCCAGGCGCCAGCTCTCCGGCCTGCGTCACGTGATTCAGGTCCTGCGGGACCTGCCCGGTGTGAGCTTCACCTTCTTCACGCCTCGCGATGTCGTGCGCCACGCGCTCGTGCAGCGCATCGTCGAGGCCTACGAGGAGCGCGAGCAGGCCGATCGCATGGCCCGCGGGCAGGACGGCCCGGACGATGGCAGCCGAGCCGGTCCCGAAA
Organism: uncultured Chromatiaceae bacterium; assembly: GCA_964522655.1. Classification (GTDB taxonomy): domain Bacteria; phylum Pseudomonadota; class Gammaproteobacteria; order Steroidobacterales; genus QUBU01. The sequence continues at coordinate 246 of CAZFWB010000221.1, forward strand.
GCGCGTAGCCGGCGAACGGGGCGCGTGGCGGTCCAGGTCGCGACCCGCGCCGCGCGCCTGCCGCGCGGCGCCGATCTGCCAGCCTGGGCGGAGGCGGCCGGTGCGGCGGGTCGCGGTGCGCTCACGGTGCGGCTGGTCGGCTGGCCGGAGAGCCGGCGCCTCAACGAGCATTTCCGCGGCAAGACGGGACCGACCAACGTGCTGGCATTCCCGGCGGCGTCCGATGAGGCGGTGGCAGCGGAGGAATTCGGCGACCTCGTTATTTGTCTGCCGCTGGTCTATCGCGAGGCGAGAGAGCAGGGCAAACCGCCGCTGCAGCACCTTGCGCACCTCGTCGTGCACGGGGTCCTGCATCTGCGCGGCTTCGATCACGAAAGCGTGGCCGCTGCACGTAGAATGGAGCAGGCGGAAGTGAAAATTCTGGGGCGGCTGGGGTTTCCCGATCCTTACCGGTCCGGGGTCCGCTCCCGCGCCGCGGGCGCGCGCAGTCGCCGATGAACATGAGCGAGAACGACAGAGAATCCGAAGCCAACGACGACGAGCCGACGCTCTACCGGCGCCTTCGCCGCCTGCTCAGTGGCGAGCCTGCCACTCGCGAGGACATTCTTGATTTCCTGCGTGAGGGCAGCTGGAACGCGGTGCTCGACGCGGACGAACTGGCCATGCTCCAGGGCGTACTGGAGGTGTCCGAGACGCAGGTGCGCGACGTCATGGTGCCGCGCTACCAGATGGTGGTGCTCGAGCGCGACGCGCCGAAGGAGGAGATTCTGCGCACCATCGTCGAAAGCGGCCATTCCCGTTACCCGGTGATCGGCGCCGACCGCGACGACGTTGTCGGTGTGTTGCTTGCCAAGGACATTCTGCGCTATTTCGTCGAGACTCCCCACGAGGAATTCGATCTGCGCAAGTTCATCCGTCCAGCCATCGTGATACCGGAGAGCAAGCGCCTCGACACGCTGCTGAAGGAATTCCGCATCAATCGCAATCACCTGGCGATCGTGGTCGACGAGTACGGCGCGACCGCCGGTCTGCTTACCATCGAGGACGTCCTCGAGGAGATCGTCGGGGAGATCGGCGACGAGCACGATGCTCAGGAAGCCGAGCCGATCCAGAAGCAGGACGGTGACCGCTTCCAGGTGCTCGCCCAGACGCGTATCGAGGATTTCAACCGTCATTTCGGATCGGAGCTGAGCGACGAAGACTACGACACCGTTGGCGGGCTGGTGATGTACGAGCTCGGCCGGCTGCCACGGCGGGGAGAGAGCGTCAGCTACGGCGGTTTCAGGTTCAAGGTGTTGCAGGCCGACCGCCGCAGGCTCCACACGCTGGAGGTCACACGCGCGCCGCCGGCGGCCACCGGCTGAGGGCCGGGACGGCCACTTGGGCGGGCATCCCACCGTCTCCGCCGCCGTGCGCGGCCGCCTGTTCGCGGGCCTCGCCGGCGCTGCGCTGCCGCTCTCGTTTGCTCCCTTCGGGCAGTTCTTCGTTGCGCCCGTCTCGGTCGCGATCCTGTTCTGGAGCTGGCAGTCGCCGGCGCGCGAAGCCGCCTGGCGGGGATTCGTCTACGGCGCCGCGGCGTTCGCTGCCGGAACCTGGTGGTTGTACGTCAGCGTGCGACTGGTCGGCGGCACGCCGTTGCCTGTTGCGCTTTTGCTGCTCGGCGGCCTTGTGGTCCTGATGGCCGCCTGGCTGGCGCTCGCGGGGTACCTGAGCGCGCGGCTCGCCGGGCGATCGCTCGCCGTGAGTGTCTGCCTGCTCGCCCCGGCTGCCTGGACCCTCGTCGAGTGGCTGCGTGGCTGGGTACTGACCGGCTTCCCATGGCTCAGCGTCGGCTATGGGCAGATCGACGGCCCGCTCGCGGCCTGGGCGCCGGTTGGCGGCGTCTACGCGGTGACGCTGGCGACTGCGCTTCTGGCCGGTGCGCTTCTGGCGCTCGTGCTGGGCGATATGCGCGATCGCGTCATCGCCTCGGCGGCGTTGCTCGCCCTGGCGCTGGGAACCTGGCTGCTCGGCGGGCGCGCCTGGACCGAACCGGTCGGTGCACCGCTCAGGGTGAGTCTCGTGCAGGGCGCGATCCCGCAGCTCCTCAAGTGGCTGCCCGGCGAGCGACGCGCCACCATGGAGCTCTACCGCTCGATGACGGAAGGTCTCACGGGCCAGGATCTCATCATCTGGCCGGAGGCGGCGATTCCCGTTCCCGACGTGGACGTTACCGACTATCTCGGTGAACTCGGCGGGCTGGCCGATGCGCTCGGCGCGCAGCTCATAGTCGGGATTCTCACCTACGAGGAGGAGCGCGACGAGTATCGCAATTCCCTGCTCGCCCTCGGCAAGCCGGCCGGCGCCTACCACAAACGCCACCTGGTGCCATTCGGCGAGTTCTTTCCGGTGCCGGCGTTCGTGCGGGGGTGGATGCGGATGATGAACCTGCCCTATTCGGACATCGCGCCCGGTTCCGAGCGTCAACCGCCATTGCTGGCCGGGGGGGTGCCGCTGGCGCCGAGCATCTGTTACGAGGACGCTTACGGCGCCGAGCAGCTCGGCTTCCTGCCCGAGGCGCGGGTCCTCATCAACGTCAGCAATGACGCCTGGTTCGGCGACACCATGGCACCGCACCAGCACCTGCAGATCGCGCGCATGAGGGCGCTGGAGACGGGCCGTTATCTCGTGCGCAGCACCAATACCGGCATCACGGCGATCATCGACGAGCGTGGCGGCGTGCGCGAGACGATTGCGCAGTTCTCGCCCGCGGTGCTGGGCGGCACGGCGCAGCCCTTCAGCGGCGCCACGCCATACGTGCGTGTCGGCAACTACCCGGTGGTGCTGTTTTGCCTGCTTGCCATCGGGGCGATCGGCTCGATGCGGGTGCGTCGGGCAGGCCTGCCAGCTGCCAGTCACTGACGTCGCGGCCGCAGTCGACAACGCCACGCCCACACGTCGCGCCGGATCGCGCCGTTGCGCGTGACGCGCCCAACGGCCGGGTCCGTTGAGATCGCGCTCGACGGGATCGTCTCCGGTTACTGGTGCAGGTCGTGCCGGCAGACGCCGGGTGCCGTGCCGCGGGTTCGAAGTCCCGAACGTCGCCCTGAAGGTCAGCCCGCGCTCGACGGGATCGTCTCCGGTTACTGGTGCGGGTCGTGCCGGCAGATGCCGGGTGCCGTGCCGCGGGTTCGAAGTCCCGAACCTCGCACTGAAGGTCAGCCCGCGCTCGACGGGATCGTCTCCGGTTACTGGTGCAGGCGGGCTGGGTGTATCCTTTCGAGTTCTTGTTTGCCGGCGAGCGCCGAGTAGTGACCGATATCGCCTATCAACCCGCACAGATCGAGGCCGAGGCCCAGCGGTACTGGGAGGATCATCAGTCCTTCCGCGCAACCGAGGATGCCGGCGGCGCCAAGTTCTACTGCCTGTCCATGTTTCCGTACCCGAGCGGGCGGCTGCACATGGGCCACGTGCGCAACTACACGATCGGCGACGTCATCAGCCGCTTTCAGCGCATGCAGGGCATGAACGTGCTGCAGCCCATGGGCTGGGACGCGTTCGGCCTGCCGGCGGAGAACGCCGCGATGGCGAACGGCGTGCCGCCGGCGAAATGGACCTACGACAACATCGACTACATGCGCCGGCAGCTCAAGTCTCTCGGCTTCGCCATCGACTGGAGTCGTGAGATCGCAACCTGCGCTCCCGAGTACTACCGCTGGAACCAGTGGTTGTTTCTGGCGATGCGAGAGAAGGGCATCGCGTACAAGACCACCGGCGTCGTCAACTGGGATCCGGTCGACCAGACGGTACTCGCCAACGAACAGGTAATAGACGGACGCGGCTGGCGAACCGGCGCGGTGGTCGAGAAGCGCGAAATACCCATGTACTACCTGCGTATCACCGCGTACGCCGCAGAACTCCTGGACGCCCTCGACCACCTCCCCGGGTGGCCGGAACGGGTGCGGACCATGCAGGCCAACTGGATTGGCCGCTCGGAAGGCGTCGAGATCGATTTCCCGGTGGAGGATCGTGACGAGCAGCTGCGGATCTTCACGACCCGGCCCGACACGCTGTACGGCGTGACCTACATGGCGATCGCGCCGGAGCATCCACTGGCGCTGGCTGCGGCGCGCGACAACCTGGAACTGCGGGTCTTTCTCGACGAGTGCCGGCACCAGGGTGTGACGGAGGCCGCGCTGGAAACAGCCGAGAAACGCGGCATGCCGACCGGGTTTCACGCCATCCATCCGCTGACCGGCCAGCGTGTGCCGATCTGGGTCGCCAACTTCGTGCTGATGGGTTACGGGACCGGCGCGGTGATGTCGGTGCCGGCGCATGATCAGCGCGACTGGATCGATACAAGTCGTCAAATCACGCCGGGCGATGGGCGCGGTCGCGCCGGAAGATC
>CAZFWB010000222.1:0-4495 GCA_964522655.1 uncultured Chromatiaceae bacterium
CGGTTCGGGGAGAGCTTTCTGCTGCGTCCGGGGCGTTACGAGGTCACGATGAGCGCAGAGGGCTACCGGCCGTTGAGCGCGCCGATCACGGTGACCGACGCCGCGAGCCAGTCGCTCGAGTTCACGCTGGAGAAACTTCCAGGCCTGCTCGTCATCGACGCGGGCATCGATGCGCCACTGGTCGTGACGCTCGACGGGCAGAGGATCGAGCCGGAGCAGGACGGAACTTTCGCCGCGCCCGCCGGCGAACACGCGCTCGTCGTCTCGGCCGATCGCTATCTGCCGTTCGAGACGGTGTTGGAGATCGAGGGCCGCGGCGTGCGCCAGCGCGTCGCGGCGGCGCTGAAGCCCAACTGGGCGGACGTCACCGTGGTGAGCGAGCCGCCGGGAGCGCGCGTCGCCGTGGCAGGCGCGCCCCTCGGCGTCACCCCGGCGACCGTTCCGGTGACCGCCGGCAACGCTGACATCGAAGTGCGAATGGACGGTTACAAGCCGTGGCGGCAGCGGCTGACCGTCAGCGCCGGGCAGCAGCTCGAATTGCCGCTGATCCGCCTGCAGGAGACCGATGGCCTGCTGAGCGTCCTCAGCACGCCGTCAGGCGCCGCGGTCACCATCGACGGACGCTACCGAGGCACCACGCCCATCGAGGCGGAGATCGCGCCGGGCCGCGCGCACGAGGTCATCGTCGCCAGGCCGGGTTACGAGACGGTCACGCGCTCGGTGCGGGTCGAGCGCCGCGGCTCGGCATCGCTCCGTCTCGAGCTCCAGGAGCGCCTCGGTACCGTGCGCGTCGTGAGCGACCAGGAAGGCGCCCGGTTGTGGGTCAACGGTGAGGCACGCGGCAGCGCGGACCAGGAACTGTCCCTGCCCGCCGTCGAGCAGAAGATCGAAGTGCGCAAGGAGGGCTTCGTGCCGTTCGTGACGACCGTGACGCCGCGGCCCGGGTTTCCGCAGCGCATCGAGGCGCGCCTGCTGACGCCCGAGCAGGCGGTGCTGGCCGCAACGCCACGGACGGTGACGACGAAGCAGGGGCTCGTGCTGCGGCTGATCGGGCCGGGCGAGTTCCGGTTCGGCGCGCCGCGCCGCGAACAAGGGCGGCGGCCGAACGAGACTGAGAGGCCGGTGCGCATCACCCGCCGCTATTACCTGGCGACGCGCGAGATCAACAATCAGGAGTTCCGCGAGTTCAAGCCGAATCACACCTCGGGCGCCGAGAAGTACCGGCAGCTCGCCGGGGGCTCCCACCCGGCGGTCATGCTGAGCTGGGAGGATGCGGCGAGCTTCTGCAACTGGCTGAGCGACCGCGACGGCCTCTCGCCCGCCTATACGCTGCAGGACGGAGTCCTGAGGCTTGCCGAGCCGGCCACCACCGGCTACCGGTTGCCGACCGAGGCCGAGTGGGAGTGGGCGAGCCGCTACAATGGCGGCGGCGGGGCGCGTCGTTATCCGTGGGGCGGCAGCATGCCGCCGGCAGAGAGCTCGGGCAACTTCGCCGACCAGTCCGCGCGGGGCATCGTGCCGAACGTGTTGTCGGACTATAACGACGGTTACCCGGTGACCGCGCCGGTCGGCTCGTTCGCGGCGAGCCCGCTCGGACTGTTCGATGTCGGCGGCAATGCGGCGGAATGGGTGAATGACATCTATACGGTGTATCCGGCAGGTTCAGAGCCGCTGGTGGACCCGGCCGGGCCGGCGAGCGGGCAGTATCACGTGATCCGCGGCTCGAGCTGGCGGCACGCGAGCATCAGCGAGCTGCGCCTGGCGTATCGCGACTTCGGCAATCAGGGTCGGCTCGACGTGGGTTTCAGGATTGCACGATATGCGGATTGAAGTATCGCGCGGGACGAGGTGAGTCGATGGAAATCATCAAGGTCGGGCTGGTGATCGCGGCGGGGTTGGGCTCCACCTGGATGGCGCGCGAGACGACCGAGGCGCTGTTCGGCGTGTCCGCGCCACGCCAGTACCTGCAGGCGCAGGAGGACGGTGCCGCGGGAGGAGCAGAGCAGACGACGCCCGCGGTACCGGAGATGAGCCGCGAGGAGATGGACAAGGAGTTCCGCGAGGCGCAGGCGCAGATGGGCGGCGGCGGGAAGGAGGCCGAGCTGCGGGAGTTTCGCCCGACCAGGCCGCTGCCCGCCGACCTGCCGATCGCGCTGCCCTCGGACATATGAGCCCGCACGACGGCCCGGCACAGCGAAGAGTCAGCGCATGAACAGCACATTTACCCGCGAGTTCGTCTTCCAGCTTTTCGCCCTGATCATCGCCGTGATCCTGGTCCACGGAATCTATGTCACGGTGGTCTGGCCCAACGCCGAGGCGATGCTCAGCGAACAGCGGGCGCTGGCGGCGCAGGACCCGGAGTACGTGCCCGAGTCCTCGCTGTTCGTCATCGTCAAGGACTACGAGCAGGAGGCCTGCTTCGTACTGGCGCTGTGGTGCATCGCGATCATCGGCTACAAGGGCTATGCGACGCTGCGCGAGCGGCGGCTGCTCGAGCAGCAGTTGATCCCGATCGCCGAGGGCGTGCGCGTGCTGCCGGAGGACACGCGCGAGTACGCGCGCCAGCTGCAGGCCCTGCCGGAGGCCGATCGCGCCTGCCTGCTGCCGCGCGCGCTGCTGAATGCGCTGATCCGTTTCGGCGCTACCCGCAACGTGCAGGACGTGGCTTCGTCCACCCACCAGCTCGTCAGTTCCGAGGCGGAGCGTCTCGAGTCGGAACTCTCTATGGTGCGCTACATACTGTGGGCGATCCCGGCGATCGGTTTCATCGGCACGGTGCGTGGCATCGGGCTGGCGCTCAACATGGCGCACCTGGCGGTGGAGGGCGACGTCAGCGGGGTCACCGAGAACCTCGGCACGGCGTTCAATTCCACCCTCATCGCGCTGCTGATCAGCATCCCGTTGATGTTCCTCGTGCACCAGCTGCAGCTGATGCAGGAGCGGCTCGTGTTCGACGCCGGCAGTTACACGGACGATCACCTGATCCGGCACCTGCACACCAACTGACGATGGCTATCGCGCGATGCCCCATGCGGCCCTGGAACTGAACGACGCTAGCCTGGCGATCGCCCGGTCCGGTGAGGTCTCGCTCCTCGGCCCCGGATACGCAGCAATACACGACGGCGCCCTGCGCTTCGGCGAGGATGCGCGGGCGCTGGTGCGGGCACGGCCGCGGCTGGCGCAGCGGCGTTACTGGGCCGAGCTCGCCGAGACGCCGCTGCCGCAGCCGCTCGGGCGCTGCCGCAGTTCCGCGGACCTCGTGCACGAGCACCTGGCTCACCTGTGGGCGCTCTGCACAGAGGCCGACGGCGTCGTCTTCGCCGGGATGCCCGAATGGTCGGCGGCGCAGCTCGGACTGTTGCTCGGGATCGCCAGCGACATCGGCATGCCGGTGGTGGGACTGGCCGACGCGGCCGTGGCCGCGAGCCGCTGCCCGTACCCGGGGCGTGCGATCTGGCACGTGCAGGCAACACTGGAGAACGCATTCGTGACCCGGATCGGCCAGGAGGGCGGTGCGGCGCGGCTCGTCTCCCGCGAGCGCATCGAGCGCTGCGGTATCGAGGCGCTGGAGCGCGGCTGCGCGGAGTTCATCGCCCGGCGATTCGTCGAGTGTTCGCGTTTCGACCCGCTGCACGACGCCGCGAGCGAGCAGCGGCTCTACGATCAGCTTCCAGGCTGGCTGCTCTCGCTCTCGCGCGCGGCGCAGGCTGCGGCGTCGCTGGATTACGCGGACCAGCGTTTCGATGCGCGCCTCGACGCGGCCGCGCTGCGCCAGCGCGTGGCGCGTCTGTGGGAACCGGTGACGCAGAAACTGCGCTCGCGGCTCTCGCCCCGCGAGCCCTCCGTCCTGCTGGTGCATCACCGGCTCGCCGATTTTCCCGGACTGCTCGACATGCTGTCGCGCCTGCCCGCCTGCACCCCCGTGCTGCTCGAGCCGGGCGCTGCGGCGAGGGGTGCGCTGCGGCTCGGCGCCGGCAACGGCGAGCTGCTGCGGCTGACGACCACGTTGCCCTTCGACCAGCCGCCTGCCGAGCTTGCGTCGAGCGATGCGCCTGCCGCCGCCCAGGCGCCCAGCCACGTCGTGTTCGAGGGGCGGGCCTGGCGGCTCGCCGACGGCCCGCTGCACATCGGCACCGGGCTCGCCGGGGACGAGTACGGCATTCGGCTCGATGCGGACGCGGTCGGCGTGTCGCGCCGGCATTGCACCATCCGGGTCGAGGCCGGGCGGGTGATCGTTCATGACCAGAGCCGCTACGGCACCCTGCTCAACGGGCACCGCATCGAGGGCGCAGCGGCGCTGCAGGCCGGTGACGTGCTCTCGCTGGGTCAGCCGCCCCGGCAGTTCGCGCTCATCGCGGAGGTCGCCCGTGGCGCGTAAGCGCAAGATCGAGGTCTTCAGCCTGTCGTTTCTGGACTGCATTTCCTGCGGTTTCGGCGCCGTCGTGCTGCTGTTCGTAATCATCAACGCGCAGGTGGCGGTGCGCGCCAGCAAGGC
>CAZFWB010000223.1:0-4384 GCA_964522655.1 uncultured Chromatiaceae bacterium
CAAAGATGATCAAAAGGCCATAGAGTTGTACGAGAAAGCAGCCTCAAAAGGTAATCATTTGGCCCAAGCGCTTCTTTATGCGATTTACTCTGGCCAGACTGACTATTCGGTATTAGCGGACGAGGAACAGGCGGCTGTCTGGAAGGAGGTTTTTGAGAAAACGATGCGGCTACAATCGAGGCTTAGCGAGACGAAGTCACAGTCAATCGAATCTGCCATCGCGCACCTCAAGAGTCGTGGTTGGGGTCTGCGGAGTGAGACGGCCGCACCTATTTCCCCCTGATCTCATACCGTTCGGCAACTCAGGGCACCCTAAGTCCTAGGACTGCCCCCTGCCCGCGGTGGCACGCTCGACCGCGGCCCAGTGCTCCGGATGGGTCCAGGTGCGCACGAAATGCTCCTCCTCGACCGGCGCGAGTTCCGCGTGCACGCGCCGGCGCTCGGCCGCGAGCGGCGCCTTGCACCCGGCGAGCACTTCGCGGGTGCGCGCGAGGTAGGGCTCGAGGAACGTGGCGAGACAGGCATCGAGTGTCTGCCCGGGTGCGCAGATCCAGTCGATCATCCCGAGGTCGAGTGCGCGCGCCGCCTCGATACGGGCGCTGGTCGAGAGTATGCGCAGCGCCCGCCGGTCGCCGATGGTCAGCGCGAGGTCGATGCCTCCGCCCCAGGCCGTGGTAACCCCGAGCTGCGCCTGCAGGAAGCCGATCTCGGCATGCGGCGCGCTGACGCGCAGGTCGCAGGCCAGCGCGAGTTCCGCGCCGCCGCCGAGCGCATGGCCGTTCAGCGCGGCGATGACGGGCACGGGAAAAGCGCGCACCTGGTCGAGCGCGGCACGGCCACGCCGGCTCATCGCGCGGGTGTCTTCCGCGGAGCGGATTGCCGAGAGTTCCTGCAGGTCGCCTCCGGCGGCGAAGCAGCGATCGCCCGCCGCGGTGATCACGGCGCAGAGGATGCCCGCATCGCCCGCATGTTGGGCGAGGGTTGCGCGAATCTCGTCGAGCAGCGCCAGCGACAGGGCGTTGCTCTTCTCCGGCCGATTGATGGTCAGGCGCAGCACCTGGTGCTGGCGTTCGACGAGCAACTGCGCGGCAGCCATGGCAACTTCCCGGTCAGAAGTACAGGCGCATCACGCATTCGGCCACGCAGGCCGGGCGGGACTGGCCTTCGACCTCGACGGTGTACTCCTCGGTGAGCTGCAGACTGTCCTTCACCTGCTCGACCGCGACGATCCTGCAGCGCGCGCGGATACGGCTGCCCACCGGCACCGCGTTCGGAAAGCGCAGCTTGTTGATGCCGTAGTTGATGATGTTGCGCACGCCGGGAAAGAGCGGCCTGCTCTCGTCCACGAGGCCGCGCAGATAGGGGTAGAGGGAGAGCGTGAAAAACCCGTGCGCAATGGTCTTCTTGTAGGGCGACTCGGCCGCAGCGCGTTTCGCGTCGACGTGAATCCATTGCTGGTCGCGCGTCGCGCGGCCAAAGTCATCGACCATCGCCTGGGTGATCTCGAGCCAGTCGCTCACGTGCACCTCGGTGCCGACTTTCCGGGAGAGGTCCGCGAGTGTTTCCGCCAGCGCCATGTAGCTGTCCTGCGTCTGATTCGGGCTGGCGGATGCTAACAGAGCGTGATGCCGCAGGAAAACCGCGCCCCCGCACCGACATTTTTTGGCAGAATGCCGTCCATGATCAGCCGATCGAAAATGCAGCATCAGCCTGGCACGGGCCGGCACGTTATCACTGCCGCGTCGCTCGCGTTCGCGCTGCTCACCGGCGGTTGCGCCGTGACCGAGCAGACGCGCTACGAGGTGGAGGCCGACGCATTCAGTCTGGGCCCGAGCGATCTCGAGCAACGCGGCATCGGCTTCCTCACGCCGGCGGCGGGCACCGGGCGCGAGGCGGACAAGCAGTCGCTGGCCCATTCCTTCGCGAAGGAACTCGAAGCGGCGCGCCCGGGGGCCAAGGTCGTGCCGCTGCCGGTGATCCTGAGCGCGGTCAACGCGGCCGACCTCGATCAGCAGTACAAGCGCATGTATCGCGACTACCTCGAGACCGGCATCCTCGAAGGCTCGGTGCTGGAGCGAATCGGCGCGCAGGGCGCGGTCCGCTATCTGGCGCAACTCAGTCTCGCCGATTTCCAGCAGCAGTCGCGCGGGCGGTTCAGTTTTCTCGGCCTGCGCCTGTTCGACACCAAGCTCTCCAGCATGCGGGTGTTCATGCAGATCTGGGACAGCCAGGCCGGCGCTGTCGCCTGGGAAGGCAGCGTCGAGCTGAACTACGCCTACGATACGGCGGCGGAGAAACCCTCGCCGTTCACCGAGGCGGCCCAGCTCGCCGCGCGGCGCCTGTACAAGGAGTTGCCCGGCGCCCGTCGCTGAGCGTCAGGCCGCGGCTCGCCGCGGCCGGGTTTACAAAAATCGCCGGGCGCAGGCGAGATCGTGATCTGATCCCGGACGATACGGAACCAAGCGCCAATGGGGGCGCTCAAAAAAACCTGATCCTGCGCCGTTTCATCCGGGCCCCCGGTCCGGCCGAATAGCCGCAGGGGCCGCTTATAATCCTCGTCATGTCCCGGAATCGCCCGACCATGCGTTTCGCCGCGGCAAAGCTGTCTCTCCTCACCAGCCTGGCGGTCGCCGCCTTCCTTGCTGCATCGTGCAGCAGCACGAGCGTCAGCAGCCCCGGTGGTTCGGCCAGCGGTACGCCGCCGGGCATGCCCGGCGGCGGTACGCAGCCTGCTTCGGGCGGTGGCGGTGCCGGGACGCCATCCGCCGGTAGCGGCTCGACCGGGGGTTCGCCTTCTGCCGGTGGCGCGGGCCTGCCGGGCGGGATGCCCGGAGCCGGACAGTCGGGCGGCATGCCGGGCGCCGGTAAGGCTCCGGGTGGCAGCCCGACTGCGGGTTCGCCCGGCAGCGGCCCGGCCGGCGGCCAGAAGGCGGGCGGAAAGAGCGGCGATTCCGGCGAGCAGCAGGCCTCCGGCAAGGGTGCGGAACAATCCGGCACCAACGGCGCCGGCGCCGGTGCGAAGGGCGGCCTGCCGGATACGTCCGCCGCGGGTGGCGCAGCCGCGGGCGGTGCGGCCGGCGGCATCGGCGGCGAGGACCCGGAGGGCGTGTTCGACAAATCGCTCGGGGATTTCGACGGCGAGATCGCCCGCGAACGCGAGGCCATGGCGTCCGCGGGCAAGGGCTCGGGCCGTGCCGCGGAGGGGCGCGAGGCCGGTGATGCCCGCGCGGTGAAGACGGCCGGCAGCGGCGGCGCCGGCGGCCGCGGTGGCGGCATGTCGGGCGCGTCGGCCGACGAGGGCGGCGGCGAGCCGGCTGACACGGGGTCTGAGTCGCCGGCCGGTACCGGCAGCGAAAACGCCGGCGCCGGGCAGACCGAGGTCAGGAGCGGCGCGGAGGGCAGCGCGGGCCGGGGCGAGGAGCAGCAGGGCACGGGCGCGCCGGACATCCCCGATGACATCCCGGCCGACGGCACCGGCGAGGACCAGGTCGCCAAGCAGCTGCGCGAAGCCGCGATGGCCGAGAAGGACCCGGTGGTGCGCGAGGCGCTGTGGGAGCAGTACCGCCGCCACACGGGCATTCGCAAATGACGCTGCGCCGAGAGCAGCGGCTGCTGCTGGCGCTGCTGGTCGCGGCGGCGCTCGCCGGCTGTTCTAGCGCGCGCAGCGTGAAATACGAGTCGGTCGAGCTCGTGCGCTCGGACCGCGAGATTCCCGCCGGGCAGCTGCTCGATGTCGGGATCGTGCTGTTCGATCCCGGGATCGAGGAGGGCGATTCCGAACCGGATAGCCTCGTTTTCCCGGAAGTGCGCCGTGCCGAGTCGCGCTACATGCCCTATCACCTGAAGACCACGCTGGAGGCAAGCGGGCAGTGGGGGTCGATCTGGGTGTTGCCCGAAAAATCAGCTTCCGTCGACCTGCTGGTATGGGGGCGGATCGATCACTCCGACGGTCTGCAGGTGGAGGTGCGGGTCGGCGCCTGGGACGCGACCGGGCGCGAGTGGCTGAACCGGACCTACGAGACGCGGGTGCCGGAGAAGGCCTACTCGCGCTACCGCGATCCGGGCCAGGACCCGTATCAGAACATCTACAACGAAGTGGCCAACGACCTGCTGAAAGTTCGGGAGCGGCTCTCCGCGGACGAGACGCAGCGGATTCGAGAGGTTGCCGAACTGCGCTTCGCGGCGGATCTCGCTCCAGCGGCCTTCGAAGGCTATCTCGCCACGGACCGCAAGGGCCAATGGAGCGTGCAGCGCCTCCCGGCCAGCGATGACCCGATGCTCACGCGCATGCGCGCGGTGCGGGAGCGCGAGTACGCCGTCGTGGACACCCTCAACGAGTACTACGCCGGTCTCTATTACGATCTCGGCAAGCCCTACGAGGACT
>CAZFWB010000224.1:0-4344 GCA_964522655.1 uncultured Chromatiaceae bacterium
TGCAGGGTGCGCTCGATGCCGGCCCGGTTGTCGCCGCCGAAGGCGCCGATGTTCCGCTGCACCCAGCGCAACGCTGCGAGCGTGTCCTGCACGGCGTAGGTGCCGGTGGCGTGGTCGGGGGTTTCGTCGGCGAGCTCCTGCAGCGCCATCGTGCCGAAGATGCTGACGCGGCGGTTCGGCGTGACGATCACCATGCCCGTGTCGGCGGCGAGCTTGCTGCCATTGAGCCCGTTGACGTTGCCGCCGTGCAGCCAGACCATCACCGGGTGCACGGCGTTGTCAGCAGGCGCCCAGACGTTCAGGAACAGGCAGTCCTCGTCACCGAGCAGATTGCCGTTGAAGATCTGGATGCAGCGGGGGCTGGCACCGGTGGCCGGCGTCAATTTGGCAACGAACACCGGCTGTGCCGGTGCCTTGAACCGCAGGCAACCTGTCGGTGGCGCAGCGTAACGCACGCCGGTGAACGCACGCACGCCGTTGTCGAGCGTGCCCTCGATGGGCCCGTTGGTGGTCGTGACCTGCAGGCCGCCGTCGCCCGACGGTACGGCCTCGTCGGCGGGAGACCCGGTGGGGGGCGTCGTGCAGGTCGCGGGGGTCGGGCCGGGCGTGCCCCCGCCACCGCCGTTCTGTGGCGTGCCGCTACCGCCACCGCCGCCGCCGCAGGCGACCAGCAGGGCCAGGCAGAACGTCGCTGCGCAGGTTCTCGGGTTCACGGCGGGGCTCCTTCGACGACAGTCGCTTCGCGAGTGGCGATTCGAGGGAAAGGGTCGCGGAGGCGGCGCCGCGGTGCATGAAGGTTCGGTGAAGAATCGGGTAAGGGTGGGCGCGGGCCATGCGGGTGGCGGGATCCGCCGACCGATGTCAGGTCGGGTCCGCCGGGTCACCCGCCCGCGGTGCCCATCCAGTAGAGGCCGATCAGCACGCCGCAGACGACGACCACTCAGCCGTCGAGCAGCCACTGCAGCACGCGCGGTGCCTGGCGCGGCTCCACGAACTCGGTGCTGCCGACGAGTTCGTGCATCGCGCTGCGCTGCGGCTCGGACGCCGTCGCCATCTGCCCGGTCGGGCTCTTCTCGATGAAGCACATGTGCACGGTCGGCTCGCCCATGCAGGTGGACCTGAAGCGCCGCGTGGCGCGGGAGTTCGACTGCGAGCTCACCGAGCTCTACGGCCTGACGGAGGGCATCATCACCACGTTCGACCCCGAGGACGTGGAAGCGAAGGCCGCCTCCGTCGGCAAGCCGATTCCCGGCTCGGACCTGAAGATCATCGACGACGATGGCCGCGTGCTGCCCGTGGGTGAGAGCGGCGAGATCGTCGGCTGGTCGCGCTTCGTGATGAGCGGCGACCACAACCGCCGCGATGCGACGGCCGAGGCGCTGTGGCACGACGAGCAGGGCCGGCCGTCGCTTCGCACCGGCGACGTCGGCCGGCTCGACGAGGACGGTTGCCTCTACATCGTGGACCGCAAGAAGGACATGATCCTCCCGGGTGGCCGGAACATCCATCCCGCCGACATCGAGGCCGTGCTCAAGGACCACCCCGCCGTGTTCGACTGCGGCGTCATTGGCATTCCCCACGAGAAGTGGGGCGAGACGCCGCTCGGCCTCGTGGCCCGCCGGCCCGGCCACGAGGACCTCGAGCCCGAGGCCCTGCGCGCGTGGGCCAACGAGCGGCTCGGCAGGCAGCAGCGGCTGTCGCGCATCGAGCTCCGTGCCGGGCTGCCGCGCAACCCGAACGGCAAGCTGCTGAAGCGGGAACTCCGCAAGGACTACTGGCGCTGATACCGCGTCGCGCCGGGCCTGCTCTCACGCGGCTCGGATCCGGCCGCCGGCGAGACCCACGGCCTCGATCTCGATCATGAGCTCGGGCAGGGCGAGCGAGCGGACCTCGACGATCGTGTCGGCGGGATACGGCTTGCCGAAGTAACGCCGGCGCAGCTCGACGACCTTCGGGAAGTTCGCCATGTCGGTGAGGAAGATCGTAACCTTCACCACGCGGTCGAGCCCCGAGCCGCCGGCCTCGAGCACGCGCCGCAGGTTGTCGAAGGCCTGCGCCGCCTGGGCGTCGAAATCGCCCACGCCCACCAGCTCGCCCTGCAGGTTGATGGCCGCCTGGCCGGAAACGAACACGAGGTTGCCGGCGCGGATCGCCTGCGAAATCAGGTAAGGCTCATAGGGATCCGGGTGGGTGCGGACCTGGACGGCATCTGCATCGGCGGCCACGGCGGCTCCTCGGTGCTTGCATGGGCGGAATGTGCAATATTGGCCACTGGCCTTGCTTGTGCAAGCGCGTGCGAGGGGGACCCGTGAAAGACGTCGCGCCTGAGATCGCCTGGCCGGAGGTGGAGGCCTGGGATCGCGCCTATTACCTGCATTCTACGCAATCCCAGGCCGAGTACGCGTTCCTCGCGGTCGCCCGCCAGGACGGCAACTGGCTCACGCTCGCGGACGGCACGCGACTGCTCGACTTCCAGAGCCAGCTGATCTCGGACAGCCTCGGCCACCGGCATCCGCGGATCTACGACGAGATCCAGCGCGCCATGCAGCGCTACGGCCACGTGTTCTTCGGCATGGCCACCGACTATCGCGCGCGCGCGGCCAAGCTCGTCGTCGAGGACATCCTGGGCGGCGCTTCCGGCTGGGCCGGCCGCCTGCGCGTCCTCGCCTCGGGCACCGAGGCGGTGGAGAGCTGCATTGCCATGGCGCGCCTCTACACCGGCCGGCAGGTGATCCTGACTCAGGCTCACTCCTTCCACGGCATGGCCGTTGGCGCGTCGATGCTGCGCGGCTATCGCAACAACCTCACCCCGGAGGCCGAGCCGCAGCGCGTCCGCGACGTGCCGGGCTTTCCAGTCGCGGGATACATCCCGATCCCGGCGCCGGAACACGAGGCGGAGGCCGCCTCATCGCCACTGCCGTCACTCGCGGCCACGGAGTCGATCATCCGCGCCGTCGGGCCGGAGAACATCGCTGCGGTCATCACGGAGCCGATGTTCGGTGCCGCAGGACTTCCGGCCCACCGCGACTACCTGCCGGGGCTGGTCTCGCTCGCGCGCAAGTACGGCTTCCTGTGGATCGACGACGAGATCCTGTGCGGCTTCGGCAGGCTGGGAGAGTGGTTCGGCTACCAGCACCACGCCGGCGTGCACCCCGACCTGATGGCGGTGGGCAAATCCATCAATGGTTGCGCGCTGCCGGCCGGCGGAGTGATCGCATCAAAGCCCATCGCCGACCACTTCGAGCGCGCGCGCTGGTGGAGCGGCAGCACCTGGGATGGCCATCCGATCGTGTGCGCCAGCATCGTTGGCGCCATCGAGGCGATGCTGGAAGAAAAGCTGGTCGACCGCGTGCGCACACAGGGCGCGTACCTCCGCGAGCGGCTCGTGGAACTGCAGGCGCGACATGCCAGCTTCGGCCGCTTCGGCGGCGCGGGGCTGTATTTCGCGGTCGACCTCGTGGATGGCCACGGCGAGCCGATCGTGGGCGAGGACCGCTGGACGGCCTTCAGGGGAACCCTCTCCGATCAGCCGAACAACGTCATCGGCCGGGAATGCGCCAGGCGCGGCGTTTTTCTCGGCGGCTTCGTGCCCAACACCATCAAGGTCGCACCGCCGTTCACGGTCACTCGCGAGGAGATCGACCTGGGCATCGCGGCCTTCGATGGCGCGCTCGGCGTCCTCGACCGGATGTACTGCTGAGGTCGACCCGGCTGCCGCCGCGCCAGGTGCCGGTCGGCGGCGACCCACGTAACGTGTCCGGGGAAACTGGAACTTGAAACGACGGGGGAGAGGCGCGTGAACAAGGGTGCGGTCATCATCACGGGCGCGGGCATCGGCATCGGGCGGGCGACAGCGGTCGCGTTCGCTCGCGCCGGATACCACGCGGTGGTCACCGACGTGCTCGCCGCGGAAGGCGAGGACACCGTGCGGGCGATCCGCGGCACGGGCGGTTCGGCCGAGTTCCTGGCGCTCGACGTCACGGACACGACGGCCTGCAACGCAGTGGTCGGGTCGGTCGAGTCGCGGCACGGCCCGGTCGGCACGCTGGTCCTCAACGCCGGTATCGCGCACAGGATCCCGCTGGCAACGATGTCCGACGCGGAGTGGGACCACACCATCAACGTGGATCTGAAGGGCATGATGCGCGTGCTGCGTGCCGCGGCACCCGGCATGCGCGCGGCGAAGCGCGGTAACGTCATATGCGTCGCGTCGGTCGTCGGCACGCGCTACGGTTGGGCCGAGCACATTCCCTATTCCGCCGCGAAAGCCGGTGTGGCGGGCCGCGTGCGGGGCGCGGCGGCCGAGCTCGCTCTGGACGGCATCCGGGTCA
This sequence comes from uncultured Chromatiaceae bacterium, assembly GCA_964522655.1. Taxonomy (GTDB): domain Bacteria; phylum Pseudomonadota; class Gammaproteobacteria; order Steroidobacterales; genus QUBU01. Next base: position 4,332 of record CAZFWB010000224.1, read on the forward strand.
ACGGCATTGCGAC
>CAZFWB010000225.1:0-4337 GCA_964522655.1 uncultured Chromatiaceae bacterium
CAGTTCCGGCAATTCCGCGGCAAAACGCGGATGGTCGTTCTGCAGCAACCAGAACACCAGCAGGACCACGGCCAGGCCGAAGGCAAGCGAGACGAGGCTGCCCGCCACGATGCCGAGTATTGCCGTGAACGGGCGCATGGTCAGGACCGCCGCGGCTTACCGCCACTGCCTTGCCCGCCGATGCTTGGTATGATCGTGGCAGCGAACATGTTGAAATTGAACAGGAACGAAGTGCGCCGCGCAATGAGCGAAACCGCCGGACCCGGCCTCGGCCGGGCACTGGTCATCCTCATTCAGATGCTGGTGATCCTCGCGGTTCCGGCCGCATCGGGGCCGGCACGCGCGACTGTCGAGGCTGAGCGAACCGCAGTACCGGAACCGCTCGAATCGACGCCGCGCCAGCAGCAGGTCGCGCGGATGACGACCCGCTTCGTGGAACGATTCCATTATTCCCGCCAGGACATCGACGATAGGATGTCCGAGCAGATCCTGAAGAACTATATCGAAGCGCTGGACGGCAACCGCCAGTACTTTCTCGAGCCGGATATCGTCTATTTCTCCCGCTACCGCCACGCGCTGGACGACGTCCTGGATGCGGGCAATGTCGAGCCTGTGTTCGACGTCTTTCGCCTCTACCGGCTGCGCGCCCAGCAGAACCTGACGTTCGCGCTGTCGCAGTTGAAGACGGAGCCCGACTTCACGCTCGACGAAGAGTTCGTCTTCGACCGTGAAAAAGAGCCATGGATCGCGACTCCGCGGGCCATGCAGGAAAACTGGCGCAGGCGCGTGAAAAACGACGTGCTTGGACTCCTGCTCGCCGACAAGACCTGGCCCGAGGCGGCTGAAATCCTCCGCAAGCGTTACGAGCGGGTGCTCAAGCGGATCAATGGCCTCGACAGTGACGAGGTCTTCGAGACTTTCATGAACGCGTTCGCACGGACCCTCGATCCGCACTCGAGCTACCTCTCTCCGCGTCAGTCGGAGGAGTATCGCATTCAGATGAGCCTGTCCTACCAGGGCATAGGCGCCTCGCTGCAGCTCGACGACGAGGTCGTCAAGGTACTCAACATCATCCCGGGCGGGCCTGCGGCCATCGACGGCCGCCTCAAGGCCAACGACCGCATCACGGCGGTCGGCCAGGGCAGCGACGGGGAAATGGTCGACGTCGTGGGATGGGAACTCGACGACGTGGTCCGCCTGATCCGCGGCCCCGAGGGAACGGTCGTGCGGCTGCAGGTGCTTCCCGCGGGCGCGCTGCCCGGAGCCGCCGAGCAGGTACTGGACCTGACACGCGACAAGGTCAAGCTCGAGGAACAGGCGGCGCAGGGCGAGGTGCGCGAGATCCACCGTGACGGCCGCACCGTCAAGGTCGGGATCATCACCGTGCCGAGCTTCTACCAGGACTACGACGCGCGCAACAACGGCGATGACGACTACATCAGCACAACGCGCGACGTGCGCCGCCTGCTGGACGAACTCACCGAGCAGGGCATCGAGGGCCTCGTCATGGACCTGCGCGGCAACGGCGGTGGTCACCTGTCGGAGGCAACCTCGCTCACGGGGCTGTTCATAGATACCGGCCCGATCGTGCAGTTGCGCGACACCAGCGGGCGGGTCGAAGTCCTTGCCGACCCGGAGCCGTCGGTGGCCTACAACGGACCGCTGGTGGTGCTCGTGGACCGTTTCAGCGCCTCGGCCTCAGAGATCTTCACGGCGGCAATTCAGGACTATCGCCGGGGAATCGTGATTGGCCAGCAGACCTTCGGCAAGGGCACGGTGCAGAACCTCTACCCTCTCGATCAGTACACGCGTCGCTCACCCGAGCCGGGCCTCGGACAGCTGACGCTGACCATTGGCAAGTACTATCGGGTCACCGGCGGCAGCACGCAGAACCGCGGCGTCATGCCCGACATCATGCTGCCCTCGGGCGTCGATCCCGCCGAGGTGGGTGAGAATATCCGTGAAGGCGCCCTGCCCTGGGACCAGATCGACGCGACGCGATACCGCGCCAGCGGCCCGCTCGATGCTTCCATCGCCTATCTCACCCAGCACGAAACCGAGCGGATGCAGGACGACCCCGACGTCCGTTACCTGCTCTCCGGCATCGAAGCAGCAACGCAGGCACGGGCAAAGACCACGGTGTCGTTGAACATCGGGAAGCGGCTGGCCGAGCGTGAACAGCAGCGTAACGAGCAGCTGGAGCGGGAAAACGCGCGCCGCCGCGCGCAGGGACTTGAAGCGCTCGCCTCACTCGATGAACTTGACCCCGAGGAACGGCCCGACGTGCTGCTCAATCAGGCCACCCAGGTCCTGACGGACTATATTTCGCTCGATCGCACCGCAAGGGCGGCCGCCAACACCCTCGAACGCGAGGCGCCGTGAGCCATCGCCTGGCGGCGATCAGCCGAGCAATATCGGGTAAATATCCCAGTACTCGTCGGCGAGCACATTGACGGGAATGACCCGGTCGTCGACCGGGCGCGGTTCGCCGGCCTCCGTGATCACCAGCGGCACGACCGCGAAGGAACCCGCAACCGGCACGGTGTCGCCATCGCGCCGGTACTGCGCGGTCCGGTTCAGGAACTCAGCTCGCCTTCGTACCAGCGCGTTCAGCCGTTCGGGCGCGTCGAGCTTTCGCACCACGCCGTCGATGGTGCGCCCGAGCACCTGGCACTCGGCGATGCTGCCGTAACTGACGTCAGCCAGTTCGCGCAACGCAGCCTCGCGCGCAAGTCCGGCCACGTTATGCTCGGCGAAGTGCACCAGCAACTGCTGCGCCATGGCGATGATCGCGAGATTGATGTTGCGCTGCCCGGCGACACTGATCCCGGATTTCGGCGGCACCGGCTCGGTTTCATGCTCCCGCCGCGTCGCCTGCAGGCGATCCAGCTGCGACTGCAGGCCATCGAGAGCCGCCCGCGCGGCTTGCGCACGCTCGTCTACCGCGCGCCGGCGAAAGTAGTTCCAGAATCCCTGCAGCTCGCGTAAGCGCTTCACGAGTGCGTCGTGATCGTCCGCTGCGGCCCGCAGGCTCCGATCGAGATCGGCAATCCTGGCGTCGAGTGCCGCGATCTCGCCGCCCCGACGCCGCTCGAACAGATCCCGGGCGTGCTGCTCCTCGCGCTGCTGCTGCCGCTCGGTCAGCTCCCGGGCCACGCGCGCGAGTCGCTTGTGACATTGCTGCCAGACGCCGCGCAGCTGGTAGTAAACCAGTGCATTGCTCGCCTGCAGGGGATCGACCAGCAGGTTCTCCAGTTGCTCGAGGCGTTGCTGCGAGCGCAGGTTGACGCTCTCCTGCTGGCGCAGCTGGTCCATCAGCCGCTCCCTGTCGCGCCGCAGTTGCGCCAGCTCCTTTTTGAGCTCGGCCCTGTTCCAGAACAGCTTGAGGAGTTGCTCCTCTTCAGGGTCCTTCCTGCGCTGGAGTAATGGAGTCGCGATGCTCGCCATAGGCATGGGGGCGCGGGCCGCCCCGGGGCCACGGCGCCAGAAACACAACAATTAATTAAGTTTAACCGGCGGGCCGCCGGCAAACCTTGAAGCAATCGACAGTTCGGCCCCGTCCGGTCAGCCGGTGGCCCGGGCGTACGAATGCCCATTGTCGAGCAGGAAATCCAGCCATTTGCTCAACACCATGTTTCGGGCCCAGCGGCGGTTGATTTCCCGGGCGTAGCGGTGCGCGATGTCGAGCAATGCCGGATGGCGGTGCAGCTCGGCCCAGGCCATGACCTCGGCAACGCGGGCGTCGAGGTAAAGGCGCACGGTCAGGTCCGGGTCTGCAACGCGGCCATGGGGCTCGTCGAACAGGTAAGTCAGACGCAGGAGCCGCGTATAGCGGGAACCTTCCTCGACGGACAGGTGCAGGTCACAGTCCCGCCGGCTGCGCGAAACCAACTGGCAATTGCTCCGCGCAGGGTCGCCGAGCAGCGAGGCGAGCTTGAGAAAATTTCCCTCGTAAAGGGAGATCAGACCACCGAGGGTTCCCGGTCGCAGGATACATTCAGGTACGATGTAGCTGTCTGCAAGCATCGATTCGACTATAGCACAGCTCTTTTCGCTGTCCTGCGATAGGACCGACGTCACAAAGAACCGTCACACCCGGCCCAGTTGACATGGACAATCAGGCTCCGGTAATTCGCTCCGTGGCGTGCGCCGCTTTTCCGGACCAGCGCATGGGAACCGCCGGATTGCGCAAGAAGGTCCGGGTGTTCCGCCAGCCGCATTACCTGGAGAACTTCGTCCAGGCCCTGTTCGACACCCTGCCCGACCGCGACGGCCAGACCCTGGTGCTCGGCGGCGACGGCCGCTTCCACAACCGCGAGGCCATTCTCGTGATCCTT
>CAZFWB010000226.1:0-4319 GCA_964522655.1 uncultured Chromatiaceae bacterium
GTACATTGCCGAGCCGCTGGAGCACATCGAGCGCTTCGGAATCGCGGCCTCGGGTGTGCCCGAGTCCATCAACTTCCTGCGCGCCGGCCCCGGCGCGCTGTTTGCCGGCATGGCCATCACCGCGGGCTACGGGCTCGCCCGCCCCGGCCGGCTCCTCGCCTGCCTGTGGGTGCTGGTGCTGTTCAATGGCTGCGTCGTCGCGGTGCGGCTGTTCGGCATCGCGGTCGACGGTGTCACGCCGCTGCAACTCTCGGAACTCCGCGACGAGGGCATCTCCTGGCTGTTCTTCGTCGCGGCGCTCGCCGCTCATCCTCGAAACGTCTGAGAGCGTGTCGACCGTGACCGATTGCGCACCGAGACCGCCGGCCGGCGCGGCCACCGCGGTGATCGAGCGGCCTTGAGTCCCGCGCGCCGCGACTGCCTGTTGTTGACCTGCGAACACGGCGGCAATCGCGTGCCGCGCGCCTATGCGCCGTTGTTTCGGGGTGCCGGCGAGGCGCTTGCGTCGCACCGTGGCTTCGACGAGGGCGCATTGCCGCTGGCGCGCCTGCTCTCGCGCCGCCTGGCGAGTCCCCTGCTGGCGGTGACATGCAGCCGGCTTCTGGTCGACGCCAACCGCTCCCCGACCAATCCGCGCATCTGGTCCTCCTTCACGAAACCTCTCCCGCGGCAGGAACGGGCGCGCATCCTCGCGCGCTGGTGGCGGCCGCACCGGCAGCGTGTCGAAGAGGCGGTCGCGGCCGCCGTCAGGCGCGGTCGCCGGGTGGTGCACGTCGCGGTGCACAGCTTCGTACCCGAGCTGGATGGCGAGGTTCGCAACGCCGACGTCACGTTCCTCTATGACAGCGCCCGCCGCCGAGAGATGCAGTTCTGCCGGCGTTGGGGCGCGCTGCTCTCCGGGATCGATCCCGCCCTGCGGGTGCGTTACAACTACCCGTACCGTGGCGTGGACGATGGCCTGACCACCTGGCTGCGCAGGCGCCACGCGCAGACGCGGTACCTCGGCGTGGAGCTCGAAATCAACCAGGCGCTGGTCGGCGCCAAGGGCTGGCGGAGCGTGCAGGAGCACATCGCGGTCAGCCTGCGCGCGCTGCTGCACGACATGAGCCACGGCGGGCCGCAGGCACCCCGCGGGGCGTGACCGGCGCCGTCAGAACAGCTCCACCGGATCGACATCGAGCGACCAGCGCGTGCGGGCCGCCTCCGGCAGGGCCGCTATCAGCGCGCGCCAGTCGCCCAGGAACTGCTGCAGTCTCGCGCGGCTTTCGGTTTCGACCAGCAGCTGGGCGCGGTAACGGCCGGCGCGTTTTTCCATCGGCGCGCTCGCCGGGCCGAGCAGCCGGAGTTGCGCACACTCGAGCCGCTCGCCGGCCTCGCGCGCCTTCGCGAGGAATCGCATGGGGGGCTCGAGGCTCGGCGCCTCGGCCCGCAGCAGCGCGAGGTAGCTGAATGGTGGCCAGCCGGCGGCGCGCCGCTCCGCGAGGGCGGCCTCGCCGAAGCGCTCGTAGCCCTCGCGGACCAGCAGCTGCAGCAGCGGGTGATCCGGAAACAGGGTCTGGATGTACACCTCGCCCGGCTTTTCGCCGCGGCCGGCACGGCCCGCCACCTGCACGATGGTCTGGGCGAGACGCTCGCTGGCGCGGAAGTCGGTGCCGAACAGTCCCTGGTCGGCGTCAACGATGCCGACCAGTGTGACGTCGGGAAAATCGTGGCCCTTGGTCAGCATCTGCGTACCGAGCAGGATGCGCGCGCGACCGGCCGCCACTTCGCCGAGGCGCCACTCGATCTCGCCGCGGCCGCGGGTGGTGTCGCGGTCGATGCGGATCAGCGGATGCTGTGGGAACTGTTCGGCGACCACCGCTTCCAGCCGTTCCGTTCCCTGTCCGACGGCGACCAGCTCTCCCCCGCAGTCCGGACAATGCTCCGGCACGGTGCGGGAAGCGCCGCAATGGTGGCAGGCCACCCGGTGCTCGCGCCGATGGAGCACGAGCCGCGCGTCGCAACGGCGGCACTCCAGGCAATGGCCGCAGGCCGGACAGAGCAGCGTCGGCGCGAATCCGCGCCGGTTGAGGTAGAGCAGCACCTGCCCCCCGGCCTCAAGATGGCGGCTGATGGCCGCCAGCAGCGGTGGCGAGAGACCGTCGGTCGCCACCTGCCGGCGCAGGTCCACGAGGTGAAAGCGCGGCGCGCTGGCCGCACCCGTGCGCTCGGGCAGCCGCAGGCAGCGGTAACGCCCGGCGCGCGCATTGGCAAGGCTCTCGAGCGACGGCGTTGCCGAGCCGAGTACCACCGGCACGCCCAGCTGGCGCGCGCGCCACACGGCGATGTCGCGTGCGGAGTAGCGAAAGCCGTCCTGCTGCTTGAGCGAGAGATCGTGTTCCTCGTCGACCACGACCAGGCCCGGGCACGGCAGCGGGGCGAACACTGCCGAGCGCGTGCCGATGATGATCTGGGCCCGGCCGTCACGCGCGCGCAGCCAGGCCTCGAGCCGCTGGCGATCGGTCAGACCCGAATGCAGGAGCGCGATGCCCGCTGCGCGAAAACGGCGCCGGAAACGCTCGACGAGCTGCGGGGTGAGGCCGATTTCCGGGACCAGCACCAGGCTCTGCCGTCCGGCGGCAACCTGCTCCGCGATGGCGCGCAGGTACACTTCGGTCTTGCCGCTGCCGGTGACACCTTCCAGCAGGAATGCCTCGAACCCGCGGGCGGCACCGATGGCCGCCAGCGCCTGTGCCTGCGCTGCCGTCGGCTCCGGTGGCGCCTCGGCCTCGCCCGTCGCCGGTTCCACGGACGCCTCGCCCCGCGTTTGAGCTACCCAGCCCTTGCGCTCGAGCGCCCGGGTCGCATCGCTCCAGCCGGCCGCGCAGGCGGCGAGCCGTTCGGCGGTCAGGCCGGCGCCGTCCTGCGCGCCGAGGGCGCGGAGCAGACGCGCCTGCACCGGCGCACGCTTCGGCTCGCCGGCCGCGAGGGCCTCGCGCCCGGCCGGCGTGATCCGCCAGATCGCGATTGCGGTGTCGCTGGCGCGCCCGCGACGCAACAGCCCCGGCAGCGCGGTCGCGTAGACCTCACCGGGCGGATGCTGGTAGTAACCGCTCGCCCAGTCGAGCAGCCGCATCAGGGGTGCATTCAGCAAGGGCTCGTCGTCGAGCACCTCCAGCGCGCGGCGCAACCGATCGGCCGGTAGCGACGATGCGCCGGCGATCGCCACTACCACGCCGATGCGCCGGCCCTTGCGAAACGGCACCAGGACCCGCTGACCGGGACACGGGACGGCCGCGCCAGCCGGTGGCAGGTAGTCGAACAGCGCCATGACCGGCGCGTCGATTGCGACCCGCAACACCTCGTCGCTGCATGCAGCGTCGCCCGGGGCTGCGCTGCTGGTGGCGCGTTGCGTCATTTATCCACAAATACTGTGGACAAGTCTGTGGATTGCGCTTTGCCAACAAGTCCATTGCGGCACCGTTGGGCCGGAAATGCGCGCTGGTCAAAATTTGAGCGTTTCAATTATTACTTTCTAAATCATTCTGTTGTGCAGACTTTATGTTATGGACTACGGTCTTGTCGCTGTAACGGCTGAGCGTACTTGCCCAATGTGCACAACCCCGGGGCGGCGGGCGGCGCCGCGTCAACGAATGACCGGGCAGGGCGTTATATTGCACGAGTGCATCGGGAGAAATGGCCCGCGCCGATGTTGCCGGAGCTGACAGGATTTGCCGGTGATCCCTGGCCTGATGCGGCAGGAAACACGCACGGAATGGCCTCAGAGTGAAGCAGTCCGGCAGCGGGAACCATGGCATGCGCGTTGCAGACATGACACTCGCCGCCTCCTTGCCGGACGCGGTGCCGAATGAGCAGCCTGGAGTCACCCTTCTGCAGGAGCGGGCGGCGCTCGACAAATTCCTGGCCGGCGTGCAGCGACGCGCGTTTCGGATCGCGCAGCTCAGCGTGCGCGATCGCGACGACGCACTCGACATCGTGCAGGACGCGATGCTGAGCCTGGCTCGCAGCTATGCGCGATCACCCGCGGAGGAGTGGCCGCTGCTGTTCTTCCGCATCCTGCAGAACCGCATCCGCGATCACCAGCGCCGCGGCGCGGTGCTCCTCCGCATCATGGCGTTTTTCTCCCGGCCCGGCGCGCGAGACGACCAGCCCGATGACCCGCTCGCATCCGTGCCGGGCCCGGCTGCCGACGGACCGGAGCAGCGCTCGGCGATGAACGACGCGATGGGGGCGCTGGAAGCGGCACTTGGGGCGCTTCCCGGGCGCCAGCGGCAAGCCTTCCTGCTGCGCGCGCTCGAGGGCCTGGACGTGGCCGCCAC
>CAZFWB010000227.1:0-4259 GCA_964522655.1 uncultured Chromatiaceae bacterium
AGCCCGGTGTTCAGGCCGACCATGCCGTACTCGAGCGCCTCGGCAACGCGAAAGCTGCGGCCGAGGTCGCGCGTGTAGAGATACGCCGCCAGTCCGAACTCGGTGTCGTTGGCCATGCGGATCGCCTCGTCCTCGGTCTCGAAGCGGAACAGCGGCGCGACCGGGCCGAAAGTCTCCTCGCGAGCGATCTTCATCGCCGGCGTGACGCCGGTGAGCACGGTCGGCTCGAAGAACGTGCCGCCGAGCGCGTGGCGGCGGCCACCGGTCACGACTTTCGCTCCGCCGGCGACCGCATCCGCGATGTGCGCTTCGACCTTTTCGACGGCAGGCGCGCTGATCAGCGGTCCCTGGTCGGTTTCGCCCTTCAGACCGTCGCCGACCCGCAGCCGGCCGACCGCGGCCGCGAGCCGCGTCGCGAACTCGTCGTAAACTCCCGCTTGCACCAGCAGCCGGTTCGCGCACACGCAGGTCTGGCCCGAGTTGCGGTACTTGCTCGTCATCGCGCCGGCTACGGCGGCGTCGATGTCGGCGTCGTCGAACACGATGAACGGCGCGTTGCCGCCGAGCTCCATCGAGACATTCTTGACCGTGCCCGCGCACTGCGAGAGCAGCAGTTTGCCGGTCGCCGTCGAACCGGTAAAGGTGAGCTTGCGCACCAGCGGGCTGGCGGTGAACTCGCCGCCGATCTCCGGCCCCGGCCCGGTGATCACGTTGAACACGCCTGCCGGCAGTCCGGCACGCTCGGCGAGCTCGGCGAGCGCCAGCGCGGAGAGCGGCGTCTCCATCGCCGGTTTCGCGACGACCGTGCAACCGGCGGCAAGTGCCGGACCGAGCTTGCGCGCGATCATGGCCGAGGGGAAGTTCCAGGGCGTGATGGCTGCAACCACACCGACCGGCTGCTTCAGCACCAGGATGCGCCGGTCCGGGACATGGCCGGGAATGACGTCGCCGTAGACGCGCCGCGCTTCCTCGGCGAACCACTCGATGAAGGCGGCGGCATAGCCAATCTCCCCGCGGGCTTCCGCGAGCGGCTTGCCCTGCTCTGCCGTCATGATGACCGCGAGGTCGTCGCGGTACTCGAGCATGAGGGCATGCATGCGCTTGAGCACCGCCGCGCGCTCGGGCGCGGTACGCGCGCGCCAGGCCGGAAAGGCCGCGTGCGCCGCCTCGATCGCGCGGCGGGTGTCGGCCGCGTCCATGGACGGCACCTGGCCGATGGTCTCGCCGGTGGCCGGATTGCGCACCGGCACGCTGCGGCCCGCGGCGGCCGCGATCCAGGCGCCATTCACGTAACAGCGCTGGCGCAGGAGGTTCGGGTCGGCAAGACGCATTTCCGGTGGCCTTCCTCGCAGCGGGTTTTCTCTCTGCGTGTCCGGGCAAAGCGCAGCTTCGCTGCCCCCCTATAATAGCCACGGGAAAAGGGGACATTCCTGATTTTGCATCCGCGCCGTCAGCCCGATCCCGGCTAGACCGGAGGAAAATCAGGAATGTCCCCTTTCCCCCCAAAATCAGGAATGTCCCCGTTCCTCCCGAGGAGCCGTTCATCGTGAAATTCGCCAGTTTCCGCGTGCGCGGCGTGCCCTGCTACGGCCTGGTGACGCCCGACGGGCTGCGGCCAGTGGGCAGCCCGTTCGCCGCACGCTACCCGGACCTGCGCGCCGTGATCGCTGCAGGCGCGCTGCAGGCCGCCAGCGCCTCCGCACTGGCCAATCCGCAGCGCCCCGATCCCGCGTGGCTTGCGATGGAGCCGGTCATCCCGAACCCGGGCAAGATCCTCTGCGTGGGCGTGAATTATCTCGAGCACATCCGCGAGATGGGGCGCGAGCCGCCCGACTACCCGGTGATCTTCACGCGCTATCCCGGCAGCCTGGTCGGCGACGGCCAGCCGATCGTGCGCCCGTCCGTGTCGACGCAGTACGACTTCGAAGGCGAACTCGCCGTCGTCATCGGCCGCCGTGCCCGTTACCTGACGAAGGAGCGCGCCCTCGGGCACGTCGCGGGCTACGCCTGTTTCATGGACGGCTCAGTGCGCGACTTCCAGCGCCAGACCTCGCAGTTCACCGCCGGCAAGAACTTCCCCGCCAGCGGCGCCTTCGGCCCGCACCTGGTCACCGCGGATGAGATCCCGGATCCGAAGGCGCTGCAGCTCACCACGCGGCTGAACGGGCAGGTGATGCAGCAGGCGCCGGTTGCGGATCTGCGGTTCGGCGTGCCCGAGCTTCTCGCCTACTGCTCCACCTTCACGCAGCTCGAGCCCGGCGACGTCATCACCACCGGCACGCCGAGCGGCGTGGGCTTTGCCCGCCAGCCGCCGGTGTGGCTCACCCCCGGCGACACCCTGGAGGTCGAGGTCAGCGGCATCGGCGTGCTGCGAAACACGGTGATAGCCGAAGAACCGCTGTAGGAACGGTGCGAGCCGCGACGCGGTCCTCAGGCGAACTCCAGCGCCGGATGATCGCGGGTCTCGAGGTACATCATGGCGTCGGCCACCTGCCGGCCCCAGGCCTTCGAGAAGATGCCGTGGGCCGGGTCGCCGGCGTGTAACACCTTCTTGTAACGCAGGATCGCCTCGGTGCAACGCTCGACCTGCGCCGGATCGGTGAGCGGCGCCGCAGGCCTGTAATACGACTCGATCCAGATGCGCAGATACTCGCGTGCGGCCGCCATGAACAGATCCTCATCGAGCCTGCCGTACTGGCAGTCGAGCAGGTACGGCGAGGAAATGCTGCGCACCCAGTCCACGGTCGGTTTCTCGGGGTCGAGGATGGCCCGATACCGCTCGTAGGCCGGCTTGACCGGTCCATAGTCGATTTCCTCGAGCGTCGGGCTGATGTCGAGCAGGGCGATCGATTCCGTGGCGTTGCCGCCGAGCTGGAACATGAAGATCGGAATCGCATAGGCGGGCTGCGGGAAGATCGTGATGACGTGCCCGGAGAGCCTGCCGCGCACGCCGTACTCCTCGAGCACGATGGTGGCGAGTTTCGGTGCCTTGTAGATGTCGAGGCGAAGAAACGTGTCGGTGGCGCCCTTGCGGCGGTTGGAGAAAAACTCCATGTAGTCGTCCTTCGCCAGCTGCTCCCCGAACATGTCGAAGAACATCTGGATAGGCCGGCTGTTCTCGCTCTTCAGTGTGTGCATGTCTGTTTCCTGGCGGCGCGGGCCGGGCCGCTCCCGGGCCCCGCAGCGCCGAATTTGTTCCCATTGAGCATCTATCAGAACGGCCACGGGACGGGCAATCGGCACAAACCACGATCGGTCCGGCGCCGGAAGTCCTGAGCGGCGCCGCGCCGGGCTTGCTCCCGGGGTGTGGCGCGGCGGCCGGCCGCCGCACCGCCCGCCGCGGCTATGCGATACTGCCCCGCGGTCGTGGCGGGCGAATGCGGGAGGGCGGCGTGAGTCTCATCATCATCGTGCTGCTGGTGGTGCTGGTCCTGTACCTGATCAGCGTCTACAACCGCCTGATCACGGCGCGCAACGCGGCGAAGAACGCCTTCGCGCAGATCGACGTGCAGCTCACGCGCCGCCACGACCTGGTGCCGAACCTCGTGGAGGTCGCCAAGGGTTACCTGCAGCACGAGCGCCAGACGCTCGAGGCGGTGATCGAGGCGCGCAACGCGGCGGTGAGCGGGCTCAAGGCCGCCGCCGCCAACCCCGCCGATGCGGCGGCGGTGGGGGCGCTCACCGGCGCCGAGAACCAGCTGGCGAGCGCGCTCGGGCGCCTGTTCGCGCTCGCCGAGGCTTACCCGGACCTCAAGGCGGACCGCACGATGATGCAGTTGTCCGAGGAGCTGACCGCCACCGAGAACAAGGTCGCCTTTGCGCGGCAGGCATACAACGACGCCGTGCTCGGCTACAACAACGCCCGCGAGGTATTCCCGAACAACTTCATCGCCTCGAACTTCAGCTTCGCACCCATGCAGATGCTCGAGATCGAGAGCGCCGCGAAAGCGGAAGTGCCGAGGATCAGCTTCGGCTGAAGGCTCAGGGCGGGCCGGGTCCGGCGGCATGGATTTCTGGGCGCGCCAGGCGGAGGCCCGCGAGCGCAGCCGCTGGCTGATCGTGCTGTTCGTGGCGGCGGTGCTCCTGATCGTCATCGCGGTCAACGTCGTGGTGCTCACGCTGTTCGCGTTGTTCGATACCGGTGAGCTCGCCGATACCGCCTGGATGGCGCGCCACCCCCGCGCAGTCGCGGTCACGACGCTGGTGGTGCTCGCGGTCGTCGCCATCGCGAACCTCTACAGGACGATGTCGCTCGCCGC
>CAZFWB010000228.1:0-4151 GCA_964522655.1 uncultured Chromatiaceae bacterium
AGTCGAGATCGATGCTGCGCAGGAACTGCTCCATCCGGCCGAGATCGGCCATGGTACGGCGCAGGATCGGAATCGCAAAAATCGCCAGCTTGAAACTCAGCGGGATCTGTTTCCTGCTGTCGCCGACGCCGAGCGAGGACATCGCGATCAGCCGGCGCACGCCGTGCTCCTTCATCGCCTGCGCGATGTTGCCGACCGCGCGCGTGATCGCGTCCGGCGGGTTGCCCTTGCCGATGCCGAGCGCTGAGAGCACGACGTCGGCGCCACGCACGATCTCGGTGACGCTCCGCGCATCGAGCGCGTTGCCGGTCACGACCGTGAGGCGCGGGTCGCGCACTTGCAGCTTGTCCGGGTCACGCACCAGGGCGCGGACGTTGTGGCCGGCAGCGAGCGCCTGCGCGACCAGGTGCCGTCCGGTCTTGCCCGAGGCCCCGAAAATAGCGAGATTCACCGCGTTTCTCCCTGCAGGTAATGGGCAAACTGCGCCGGCAGCGCCGTCGTGTCGGCGGCGTCGAGATCCGCCGGATACGGCGCGGAGCTGTAGGTGTTCCAGAATGCCACGCGTCGGCCGGCGAGCCGGCCCGAACGGGCATCGCTGACGAGGGCGGCGAAGGCCTTGGCGGTGTAGGTGGTTTCCAGGCGGATGCCGCCGAGGTCGCGCATCAGTTCGAGCGCCTCGCGCGCGGCGGCGGTGGCCTCCGCGTAGCCGTCACCGAGAAACTCCCCGCGCAGCTCCAGGTTGCGCATCGGCTCTTCGACCAGCGGGAAGCGCGGGTCGCGGTCGTGCAACTCCCGGTTGGTCTCGGCGAGCAGCTCCGCGACCCTTGCCGCCGACCCTTCCCCGAAGGGCACCACGCGCGGCGCGATGACTCGCGTCCGAAGACCCGCCACCCGCAGGCCCAGGCTGAGGCCGATCGCGGTGCCCATCGTGCCCCCGGCGACATAGAGATATTCCGGTTCCTCGCCCGCGCTGAGCTGGCCGGCGAACTCCAGCCCCGCGCCGACGAAGCCGGCAGCGCCGCGCCAGTTCGACCCGCCCCAGGGAATCTCGTAAAGGCGGCGCGTCCCGCCCGGGTGGCGCTCGCGGATCTGCGAGGCGACCTGCAAGCTGTGGTTGTAGCTCGTCGCCCGGTGCAATTGCGTGCCGAGCCGGAGGTGATAGCGCAGCGTCGCGCCGACGTAGGGCGTCATGACCTGATCGAGCAGCACCGCGTGGCAGGCAAGCCCGAGGCGGTTGGCGAACACGGAGGCCGCCAGCGCGTGATTCGAGCCTGTGGTGCCGAAGGTGACGATTGCATCGCAGCCGCTGGCGAGCGCATCGGCAAGCAGGTGCTCGAGCTTGCGCACCTTGTTGCCACCGTATATCGGCGAGGTCAGGTCGTCGCGCTTGACGATGAGCGTGGCGAGACCGAGCTCACGCCCGAGGGGCGGCAGGTCCTCGAGGGGCGTCGGCAGTTCGCCGAGCGCAATGCGAGGCAACGCTCCGGCGAGCGCGGGAAAGGCGGTTTCCAGCGCGTCCGTGCTCACTCCCCGACCCGGATCACGAGCAAGTCGATTACGCACTCGCGCACTCGCATGCGGTTGCGGTTGAGCTCGGCGAGATCCTCGATGGGGCCGATGCGCACGCGGTGATACTGGCGCTCATCCACCGTGATCTTCTGGATCTGCGAACGAATCCCGAGCAGCGCGAGCCGTGCCTTCACGCGATCGGCGTCGGCGAACGAGGCGTAGGAACCCGCCTGCAGCACGTAAACACCGGGTGCGTCGACCGGCGCAGGCGTCTTTCCCGGCCGCACGTCGCGGTCTTCCTCGGGGATGACGACCTCGAAATTCGGCAGCATCTCGTAGAACTCGAAACGCTTTTCCGGCGGTGCGCTGGGAGGCCTCGCCTGCGGCCGCGGCGCGGGAATTGCCGCGCTCTCCCCGGCCGGCACGGGCGGCGAGCGCAGCTTCTCGCGGATATAGAGCGCCGCCGCCACCGCCAGCGCGCCCGCGACCAGCCCGGTCAGCACCAGGACCCAGCCCGCGGTGCCGTTGCCGCGCCGATGGGCCGGGGCGGCGGTGCGCCGCCGGCGGTTACGCCTGCTGCCGCCGGTCACGGGCCCGCCCCAGCGCTCACATGTACTCCAGTGGTCTGATGCCGAGCAGGCGCAGCCCCGCCGCGAGCACCGTCCGGGCAGAGCGCACCAGCGCGAGGCGGAAGCCCGTGGTGGCGGGATCGGCCGGGTCGATGACCGTGTGCTGGTTGTAGAAGGCGTTGAAAGTGCTCGCAAGCGCATGCAGGTACCGGGCGATCTCGTGCGGTTCGCGGTCGGCGGCGGCCCGCTCCACGGTCTCGGCGAAGCCGCGCAGCTTCAACACCAGCGCCCACTCCTCGCCGGCGAGTGTTGCGGGAACCTGCGGGCTTGCAACGCCGGCGGCGGTCGCGAGCACTCCCTGTTCCGCGGCCTTGCGAAAGATGCCGCACATTCGTGCGTGGCAGTACTGCAGATACGGCCCGGTATTACCCTCGAACTGCAGCACCGCGTCCCAGTCGAAGGTGATGTCGGAGGTTCGCCGCGACGAGACGTCGAAGTACAG
Organism: uncultured Chromatiaceae bacterium; assembly: GCA_964522655.1. Taxonomy (GTDB): domain Bacteria; phylum Pseudomonadota; class Gammaproteobacteria; order Steroidobacterales; genus QUBU01. The sequence continues at coordinate 2,581 of CAZFWB010000228.1, forward strand.
CAGCGCCGCCTGGCCGACACTCTCGCTCACCTCCGCGAGCTCGGACTCCGGCAGGTGCGGGAACGCACGCGGATTGGCCGCAGACTTCTGCTCACGCACCCGCCGGGCGCGCTCGCGCGCCTCGTCGAGCACGTCCTCCAGCCATACCGCCTCGCCCTTGCGGGTCGACATGCCGCGCACATAGCCGAAGCTGACGTTCTCGCAGGTCTGCGGCCAGCGGCTGTTCCAGTTCTCGGCGGCGGCGAGCTTGCCGAGCGCGGCAAACACCTGCGCGAAGTGATCCTCCTGCCGGGACACCACGTAGATGTTCGCGGAGAAGCCGTAGCGCTCCCAGCGGTCGATCGCCTCGGCGCAGTCCCGGGCGGCATAGGTCGAGGCGCCGTCGGACTTGCGCAGCATCAGCGGGGCGATCTCCCTGCCGAGCGCGTCGCTGACGCGCACCACGAGGGCGCCCTCGGACTCCTCGGCCACCCCTGCCTTGACGAAGCGCTCGATCACCGACTCGACGAGGTGGTTGACGGAGGCCTCGCCCTCGTAGCTGTCGAAGGTGATGCCGAGCCGCTCGTAGGTCTTCATGAAGCCTTCCAGCGACAGTTCGCGGAACTGCTGCCAGAGTGCGGCGATCTCCGGGTCGCCCTCTTCCAGGCGCAGGAACAGGTGCCGGGCCTGGTCGCGGACCGAGGGGTCGGATTCGCTCTCGCGGTGGGCACGGACGTAGAGTTCCACCAGGTACTCGATGGCCCGCTCGCGCAGCACGTGCAGATCGCCCCAGCGCTGCCAGGCGTAGATCACGAAGCCGAACTGCGTGCCCCAGTCGCCGATGTAGTTCTTGCGCACGACGCGGTAGCCGATGAACGAAAAGATGCGGGCGAGGCCGGCGCCGATGTTCGTCGAGCGAAGGTGCCCGAAGTGAAAGGGCTTGGCGATGTTGGGCGCGGAGAAATCGAGCACGATCACCTGGCCGCCGCCGATGTTGCGGCTGCCGTAGCGATCCGGGTCGGCGAGGATCGCGCCGAGCACGCGCCGCGCCCCCTCGGGGCGGTCGAGATAGACGTTGACATAGGGACCGGCGGCCGCGACGCGCGCAATCAGCGCGTCGCTGCGGATGCGGCCGGCGAGATCTGCGGCGATTTTCGGCGGCGCTGCGCGCAGTTTCTGCGCGAGCTGGAAGCATGGAAACGCCAGGTCGCCCATCGCCAGGTTTGGCGGCTCGGTCAGTGCGCGCTCGATGTCGGGCAGGTGCTCCGGCGCGTAACCGAGCGCGGCGCCGAGCGCCTGGGCGACGTGACTGGTGATCGGCATGGCGAAATTATACGGTGCCGAACCGGGCTTTTCGGGCTTCTCTGGGATTTCGGGAGCCGTCAAAAGGTCCTGAAAAGTCCGGCCTGGCACCGTAAGAAGTAAACTGTCGCCGGATTCAATGCGCATCGGTGGCCGGGATGCACGTCGCCCGTTTGTGGTTCGCGCGGATCGTCACGCTGTACGCACTTGCGATCTTCATCTTTCTCGCCCGGCTGTACATTGCCGAGCCGCTGGAGCACATCGAGCGCTTCGGAATCGCGGCCTCGGGT
>CAZFWB010000229.1:0-4100 GCA_964522655.1 uncultured Chromatiaceae bacterium
TTCCCCATCGAGCCGTTGATGTTGTACGTGACGCTGGCGGCGCCGGCGGGCAGGGTGAGCGCAAGTGCGACCCAGAACAGGAGGGCTTTCGTCATAGGGGGCGGTGGTGCTTGTGGTTCTTGTTGCCTCCCAGCATAGCGCCGCGAAGCAGGGACCGGCCAACGGAACCGCCGCCGTGCCGGCGCCTCACCGGGATGGCGGGCTGCCATTCGGCGCACGGCCGAGGTGTTATGTCGAACGGGAGAACCGTGGTCACGGCACCCTCCCCGCCACCGGATCGAGAGTTCAACCCTGGCCGGCTGCGGCCCCCTGCTCGGCGTTGATGCCGTAACGCTTCATCTTCTCGGCGAGCGTCGTGCGGCGGACCTGCAGGCGCTGGGCGGCGTGCGCCACCACGCCGTCGGTCTCGGCCAGCGCGCGGCGGATGAGCGCGATCTCGATATTCTCGATATAGGCCTTCAGCGGCACGCCCTCGGTCGGCAGGTCGAAATCCTGGGGCTGCGGACCGGCGGCCACGCGCCTGGCGACGATCTCGCGGTCGGTCTCGCGCAACGGGGCGTTGACCGTGTAGCGGCTCGGCAGGTTGGGAATGTCCACCTCCTGCCCCGGGTAGAGCACGCACAGGCGCTCCATGAGGTTGGCCAGTTCGCGGATGTTGCCCGGCCAGTCGTAGCAGCGCAGGATGCGCAGCGCGCCGCCGGAGAGCTTCACCGGGTCCTGCCCGAGGCGGCGGCAGCGGTCGAGGATGTTCGCCGCGAGCTCGGCCAGGTCCTCCTTGCGCTCACGCAGCGGCGGCAGCTCGATCGGGAAAACGTTGAGGCGGTAGAAGAGATCCTCCCGGAATTTTCCCTCGCGGATCGCCTCCTCGAGATTCCGGTGGGTGGCGGCGATGATGCGCACGTCGCAGCTGCGGCTCCGGTTGCTGCCGACCCGCTCGTACACCCGCTCCTGCAGCACTCGCAGCAGCTTCACCTGCATCGGCAGGCTCATGTCGCCGATCTCGTCGAGGAACAGCGTCCCTCCCTCGGCCGCCTCGAAGCGGCCGACGCGCGTGGCGATCGCGCCGGTGAAGGCGCCCTTCTCGTGGCCGAACAATTCGCTCTCGAGCAGGTCCGCGGGAATCGCCCCGCAGTTCACCGGCACGAACGCTTTGTCGTGGCGGGGCGAAAGCGCGTGGATATAGCGCGCCACCCACTCCTTCCCGGTGCCCGACTCGCCGGTGATCAGCACGTTGGTGTTGAATGGCGCGACCTGCTCGATCAGCCGGCGCACGCCCGCCATGCGCGGGCTCTGTCCGGTCGGGAAATACAGCGCGCGCGCCTTGGCGAGCCGGGTTTCCTCGCGCCCACCGTCGCTGCCGCTGATGTTGGTCTCGATGAGCTGCTGCAGAGGCTCTTCGACGCCGTAGTCGGGGGACTTGCTGGCCTCAGTCATGGATACCTGCCGTGCGCAGCACAACCCGCGCCGCGGTCCGGCTGTGGGGTCGTCCCTGCTCCTTGATAAAGCGCACAAAAAACCGAGCGCAACTGCTATGATCCGCGAGCCCGCGCGGAGTGTCAAACCGTTGGCGCGCGGAAGATCGGGGCGCGGCTACCGGCGGCGGCTGACCAGCTTGCATCCTAAGGATCTGCCCCATACCGGCACAGCGCACCGCCCATGTCACGACCCTCCAGCAAGCTGCCCGACGTCGGCACCACGATCTTCACGGTGATGTCGCAGCTCGCCGCCGAGTGCGGTGCCATCAACCTCTCGCAGGGCTTCCCGGACTTTTCGGCGCCGCCGGAGCTGCTCGAGCGCGTGACAGCGCACCTGCGCGCAGGCCACAACCAGTACGCGCCGATGCCGGGCGTGCCCGCGCTGCGCGAGCAGATCGCGCTGAAGACCGCGCGGCTCTACGGCCGCCGCGTCGATCCCGACACCGAGATTACGGTCACGTCCGGCGCCACCGAGGCACTGTACTGCGCGATCCAGGCGTTCGCGCATCCCGGCGACGAAGTGATCGTCTTCGATCCCGCCTACGACTGCTACGAACCGGCAGCGCGGCTCGCCGGCGCCCGCGCCGTTCACGTGCCGCTCACCCCGCCCGCATTCACCGTGGACTGGCAGCGCGTGCGCGACGCGCTCAGCGCGCGCACCCGCCTGATCGTGCTGAACTCGCCGCACAACCCGACCGGCGCGGTGCTGTCGGCGGAAGACCTCGAGGCGCTCGCCGAAATCGTGCGCGACCGGCCGATCGTGCTCGTCTCCGACGAGGTCTACGAGCACATCGTCTTCGACGGCCGCCGCCACGAGAGCCTGCTGCGCCACCCGGAACTCGCCGCTCGCGCAATCGTCGTCTCGTCGTTCGGCAAGACTTATCACGCCACCGGATGGAAGATCGGCTATTGCGTGGCGCCTGCAGCGCTGATGGAGGAGTTCCGCAAGGTGCACCAGTTCGTGCAGTTCTGCGTGGTGACGCCGATGCAGCTCGCGTTGGCCGACTTCCTCGAGAGCGCTCCGCAGCATTACCTCGGTCTGCCGGCCTTCTACCAGGCCAAGCGCGATCGCTTTTGCGAATTGCTGCGGCCCTCGCGATTCCGTTTCACTCCCGCGCAGGGCACCTACTTCCAGGCGCTCGACTACGGCGCGATCTCGGAAGAGAGCGACGTCGCCTACGCCCGCAGGCTCACGCGCGAGGCCGGCGTGGCCTGCATCCCGGTGTCGGTCTTCTGCCAGGACCCACCGGCGCAGCGCTGGCTGCGCTTCTGTTTCGCCAAGGAGAGCAGCACGCTGGAACGGGCCGCGGAGATCCTGTGCGCGATCTGACGCTCGCCGTACGTGTCCGGGTGCGCCCGCGACGGCGAACTCCTCAGCGGAACCACTCATGAGTTCGCCCGCGGAGGCCGCTCGCGCGCGGCGCGGCCTCTTGCCTGCGATCTTCGTGAGCACGATGCCCGCCACGCTCATCCTGCCGATGATGCCGAGCATCGGCGAGCAACTCGGAGTCGGCGGCGCGGCACTCGGTCTGCTGTTCGGCATCTACCCGCTGACCAGCGTCATCGCCGCCCCGGTATGGGGCCGCATCTCCGATCGCTTCGGCAGAAAGCCGGCCCTGCTTGCCACGCTGGCCGGAGCGGCCGTGGCCTTCCTCGTCTTCGGCCTGTCCGGCAGCTACGCGGGCCTGCTCTTCGCCCGCGCCCTGCAGGGACTGTCCGGCAGCGCGCGCGGCATCGGCTTCGCCGTCATGGGCGACACCACCGAGGGCGAGGAGCGCGCGGCCGCCATGGGGCGAGTTTCCGCGGCGATGGCACTCGCTTTCATGCTCGGTCCGTTACTCGGCGCGGCCTTCATGGACGAGGATCCGTCACCCTGGGCGCGCGCGATCCGCACCGCGCTCGGCGTGCCGGCGCAGGGCTTCGACTACCTGCTGCCTGCGCTGTTCGGCGCGTCGCTGAACGCAGCAGCCTTCGCGATCGTGCTGTTCGGCTTCCGTGAGACCTGGCGGCCGCACCCGGCGATGGCGGCGGGCGAGGCTGCGGCGGGCCGTGAGCCGGGTGGGCCGAGGAGCCTGCTCACCGCGGTTGCGGTGATGCTGATCCTGCAGTACGTGGTCGCGGGACTCATCCAGGGCACTCTGCAGTTCGCCTTCACGCTCTGGGCCGACGCGATCCTGCAGTGGACGGCGCGGGAGATTGCGCTGTCGCTCGCCGTGCCGGGACTCGGCTTCGTGATCGCGAGCGGCGTGCTGTTGCGTCCGCTGCTGCGCCGGCTTTCGGCGGCGCGGGTCGTGCCGCTCGGCGTGCTGGTGGACCTCGCGGGAATGACGCTGTTCATGGCCATGGCCGAGCACTGGCAATGGGCGGTCGCCGGGCTGTTCCTCTCCTCGCTCGGCGGTGGCTTCTGGGGTACGACGATTGTCGGACTGATCTCGCGCGAGACTTCGCAAGCGCACCAGGGCCTGATGATGGGGATGATCAACGGCGCGGGCCTGGTCGGTCGCGTCGCCGGTCCGCCGCTGGCCGGTTTCACGGTGAGCGCGCTCGGACCGCGCGCGCCGTTCGTCGCGATCCTCGCCGGACTGCTGGCGATGCTGGCGGCCTCGGTGTGGGTCGCCCGCCGCG
>CAZFWB010000230.1:0-3910 GCA_964522655.1 uncultured Chromatiaceae bacterium
CCCAATGTATTGGCCAGTCGCGACAAACGCATCGTCGCGGTATCGAGCAGCGAGGGCTCTATCGGCATGGTCAATTCGTCGCGCCTATACTTCATGCGCGCGAGCAAGGCTGCTCTGAATATGGAAATGAAAAATTTGGCCTATGCGCTCAAATCCAAAGGGATCAGCGTCGGCCTGATGAACCCTGGCTTGGTAGATACGGATTTCATGAAAGGCGTGCCGAAGAGTATGTTGCGGCCGGCCGCGGATGCGGTGCGCGATGTGATACGCAACATCGACACGCTGACACCGGCCAACACCGGTATCTTTCTGAACTATGACGGTCAGATACTGCCCTGGTAGACCGCTGCCGGCCATCCGTTCAGCCAAAAATCACGGAGACGAGCACAGCATGACAGGCGATCTGCTCGCCTTACTGGGGATTGAGGTGCCGATCATTCAGGCACCCATCGGCAATGCCGCGACTCCGGCCCTGGCGGCGGCAGTGTCCAATGCGGGCGGCCTCGGCATGCTGTCCCTCAGTTGGTCCGACGCGGCGCAGATCCGCCGGCTGATCCACGCCACCCGAGCCGGCTCGCCGCGTCCCTTCGGGGTCAATTTTGTCCTGGAGTGGCCCCAGCAGGAACGACTGCGCGTCGCGCTGAGCGAAGGAATCAGGATTATTTCTACCTTCTGGGGCAGTCCCGCCGGCTACGTCGGCATGGTCCACGCCGCAGGCGGTGTTCTGATCCATACCGTCGGGTCACTGGACGACGCAGCGACTGCTGTCGCCGCTGGGGTGGATATTATCGTTGCGCAAGGAGTCGAGGCCGGCGGTCACGTTCACGGAGTGACGCCGGTGCAACAGCTGCTTCGACAAATTAGGGCCGCATTTCCGAACACCCCCCTCATTGCCGCTGGGGGCCTCGCGGATGCCCGTGACGTCGCGGCGGTACTCGCAGCCGGCGCTGCGGGCGCGTGGCTCGGCACGCGCTTCGTCTGCTCCGTTGAAGCCAATGCTGCCGAGATCTATCAGCAAATGATCATCGAGGCAGATGTCGCCGACACCGTCGTTACCACCCTGTTCTCCCGCGGTTGGCCCAATGCGCCGCATCGCGTGCTCCGCAACAGCACGCTGCGAGCCTCGGAGGAGAACGGCAAGGACACTATTGCAACGTCCATTGCCACGGAAATCGTCGCCCACACCGAAAGGGGCATGCCCATCGAGCGCTATGCATTTGCGCTGCCAACCAAAAAGATGACGGGGAACCTGGAGGCGATGGCGCTTTACGCCGGGCATAGCGTAGCCCGGATCCAGGATATCCGCCCCGCGCGTGACCTGGTGCGGTCCCTGGCGGCGATAGCCTGAAGGCATTGCTCATCGGCGTCGGCACCGGCCCAGGGACCAGCCTGGCGGTTTCCCGGCGTTTGGCTCCCAGGACTTTACTGTCGGCCTGATGGCGCGCCGCGAGCAGACGCTCTGCAAGTGTCGGGACAAGCGACGACGCTTACTTCTCTCAGTTCTCGGGACAAATATCGCGCGCTTGAAGAAAAGCGAACGGTCACCCTCCTTCGAATCTGTAATAGCGTTTCGATCCCCAAAGCTCAACGGAAGCAAGGATATTGCGCGGGGTATCATGATCCATGTGATCCAATGGCTGAGAAGCAGTTACCCAGTGACGTTTGTCAGCACTCCCCTTGCGCTCCCGTGCTCCAATAACGCCATCAACTGGTTGTAAATGACATACGAAAATGAAGAGCCTGAGAATGTTCACAGACGTGCGTGCGGAGGTGCCGCACATCGCGCGTCACGAAGGCGTGTGGGACGGTGTCTACCGGTACTACGACGCTGCGGGCCGACAGGTGGATGAACATCGCTCGCGCCTCATATGCCGATTTCCACTCAGCGGCCCCTTCCCCTATCACCAGACGAACTATTACACGTGGGCTGACGGGCGGACAGAAATACGGGATTTTCCTGCCCTGATTCGGGACGGCCGCCTGATCTGGCAGGGCGACCTGATCCGAGGTTGGGCCGCCGAGGTGCCGCTGGACGCTTTCGGGCGAACCAGCATGTTGTATTGGGTTCGACGCGACGAACCGGATACCCATGTCTATGAGATGATCCAGCTCAGCGATTGCGGGCACTACCGGTCGCGAGTGTGGCAGTGGTTCAGGGACGGCCAACTGGTGCAACGGACACTTATCGACGAGAAAAAAGCCTACGACAACTGGTCTCAGTACCCGATCTAAGACTCCTTAGGGCACGCACGCAGAGAATCCTGGAGCTGCGCCTTGGGCTCATTACCACCATCGACTACCTGGATACCCTCGTAAGGAGTTGTTATGGCCATTCCTCATGCAGCATCCGGCGACTTAATTGACATTCGCCCATTGGGAGCGACTTTGCGGCGGTCGATCTCGACAACTCTGGTTAGATCGGATCACCTTGAAGTTTTTCGGCTCGTGCTACCGGCTGGTGAGCGGGTGCCTGATCACAAATTGCCAAGAACGTGCCAAGTGCCCAGCGTGATTACGATTCAGTGTCTGGAGGGCGCAGTCGAATTCGAAGTACATGGACGATCTCAGGTTATGCATGCGGGTCGAATGGCATATCTCGCCGGCGGAGAGCCGCACGCGCTCAAGGCCATCGAGGACTCTTCAGTTTTGGTGACCATGCTAGTGCGTCGGGAATAACCCATGGCCGGTCCGCGGGCCGCGACTCAGCCACGTTCTGTATGCAAGGGCTTTATAGTGCCTATACTAGACATCGACCGCGGCATAGCCGAAGGTTTCGTTCCGCGAGACAAATCTGAGGGTTAGACCGATGGAAGAAAACCAACCACCTATCGTCATCTCTAGCCTGGACCTGGAGCGATTGGAGCGCCTGCTGGATTCAACAGCATACAAGCAGCTCCCAGGTATCGATGCTTTTCGGAACGAACTTGAACGAGCGACGATTGTCGAGCCCACTAAGATTCCCCCAGGAGTCGTCACGATGAACTCTACGGTACAATTTGTCGACGACTCAACCGGTTCGAAATTCGAGCTGACGTTAGTCTACCCCGAAGCTGCGGGCTCGTCAGGCAAGGTATCTGTCTTGGCTCCGGTGGGGAGCGGACTGCTCGGGCTTTCAGTCGGGCAGTCAATCTTCTGGCAGGTTCCAGGCGGCCGCAAATTGCAGCTCCGCGTTCTCGATGTCGTGGCCCAGCCGGAGGCGATGGGTCAATACCATCGTTGACCGCGTGCGTGGTCGGCAAGATGAAGGTGCGCCGGCGCAGACAGCCGGTGCGGTGGCCTAATGGCGAGTGGATTGCTCATAATCGTCGGCGCCGGCCCAGGGATCAGCCTGGCGGCAGCCCGGCGTTTCGGCTCCGAGGGCCTCACCGTGGGGCTGGTCGCGCGCCACGAGCAGACGCTGCGCAAGTACCAGGACGAGCTGGCGGGTGCCGGCGTGCATGCACTCTACCGAGTCGCCGACTGCGCCCGCGAGACCGAACTTGACGCAGCGCTGCAGAACATGCAGGCCGAGGCCGGCGCACCCGAAGCCTTGCTTTACAACGCGGCGAATATCAAGTGGAAGAACCTGCTGGACGAGACCGCTGCCGGACTCACGGCCGATTTCGAGGTGAACGTGGCCGGGGCTCTCACCGCCGTACGGGCCGTGTTGCCCGCACTGCGGGCCGCGAACAAGGGCACGATCCTATTTACCGGCTCGATGTTCGCGGAAAATCCCGTCCCGGCATTCGGCTCGCTGTCGATCGGCAAAGCCGGCTTGCGCAACCTCGCTCACGGCCTCGCCAAATCGCTGCACGGAACGGCGATAAAGGTACATTACCTCGCCATCCAGGGCCGGGTTACTGCCGACGATCCCCTGCGCAATCCGGCAGTAATCGCGGAGCGATCCTGGCAGCTGCACGTCGGGCGCGGT
>CAZFWB010000231.1:0-3885 GCA_964522655.1 uncultured Chromatiaceae bacterium
ATTCCCGCCGACGCCATGAAGGTCGGCGAGACGATGCTCGGCACCACGCTGGTCGAAGGCGACGTCAAAGTCGCCACGGTTGAGCACCTGCTGGCCGCGATGGCCGGCCTCGGCATCGACAACGCTTATGTCGATCTGACCGCTCCGGAAGTGCCGATCATGGACGGCAGTGCGGCACCCTTCGTATTCCTGCTGCAGTCGGCAGGGATCGCCGAGCAGAACGCGCCCAAGCGGTTCGTCCGCATTCGCCGGCCCGTGCGGGTGGAGGAGGCCGACAAATGGGCGGAGTTCCGGCCCTATTCCGGTTTCCGGGTCAACTTCCGCATCGACTTCGATCATGCGGTATTCAAGCGCCATACGCAGGCGGCCTCCGTGGATTTCTCTTCGACGTCGTTCCTCAAGGAGGTCAGCCGCGCGCGTACTTTTGGTTTTGCTCGCGAGATCGAGGCGTTGCGCGCACGCAATCTCACGCTTGGCGGCAACATGGGTAATGCCGTCGTGGTCGATGACTTCAGAGTGCTCAACGAGGACGGGCTGCGCTTCGAGGACGAGTTCGTCAAGCACAAGATCCTCGACGCAATCGGCGACCTTTACCTTCTCGGTCATCCCCTGCTGGGCGAGTACACGGGCTACAAATCGGGGCACTCGCTGAACAACCGCTTGTTGCGCGCGTTGCGCGAGACGCCGGATGCCTGGGAACTGGCGAGCTTCGACAGCGGGACGAAAGCGCCGATCTCGTTCCTGGCGCCTGCTGCCACCGCCTGACAGCGACACCCCTCCAACAGCGTTTGGCGCGCCCCGCGATGCATCGCGGTTGCGCTTCCCGGCGTGCGTCGTCTCCCGCCGCCAGGCGTTGATGCGGCTCTCCCGGGCCGGCCCGTCAGACGCTCTCCACCGCCCCGGCAACCCTGACCCTGACCCGCGCTGCCTGCGGGTGCCGCTCGCGGCAGCGGGCCAGCAGGGCCTGCGCCTCGAAGCGCAGCCGCGCCGCCCAGGCCGGGCTGGCAGCGAGAATCACCAGCGTGCCGTCCGGACGCAGATGTGCCGCGCGTAATTCTGCCGCGAGCTCCGGGCCGAGTGAGGCGCGTAATGCCGCGGCGAGCTCCTCGGCGCCCGCTGCCCGGCGGGCCAGGTCCGCCAGCGGGCCGGTGGGCCGGTGCAGCAGGTCCGACAGCGACTTAAGGGATTTTTCCGACATCGATCACGGTCCGCAGCCGCAGGAATGTGAAGCGCTTTTCTTGAGTTATTTCAGAATGCTGGGCATAGTCTCGAAAGCGAAACGGCAAACCCGCTGAAAGGCGGGGACGCAAAGCCACCGGTCTACGGGAGCATTCCTATGATAGCGGGGTTGCCGAAGGCCGGGGCCGGCGAACGGCCGCCGCGGCACGCCAACCAGCGACGTTCGGCCCGGCGGCGGGATGCCGTCGGGGCCACCGCAAAAACAAGAACAAGCAACGGGCCTCTGGCCCGCGGAGGGTGTACCGAATGAACCTCATCGTGCTTTGCCGCGGCACCCGCGGCACGCGCCACGTTGCGCTTTCCGCACCCCTGCTCGGCACGCTCATGCTGTCTGCCACCGCCATCCTGACGGCGAGTTTCGGCCTCGGATACGGGCTCGCCCGCAGCCAGGGCTTCATTCCCGGCGAGGAACGCATTGGCGAACTGCGCCAGGCGCTGGCCGACCAGCGGGAGGCGCTGCTGCGTGCCGAGGCGAAGGCGCGCGATCACATTGCCGCTCTCGCGATCAGGCTGGGAAGCCTGAACGCCCATGTCATCAGGCTCAATGCGCTCGGCGGGCGGCTCGCCAAGATGGCCAAGCTCGACGACGGGGAGTTCGACTTCTCCGCGCCGCCCGGAATCGGCGGTCCCGAGGAACCGCTGGCCGATTCGACCGCGGCATCCAGTCTGACGGAGGAATTCGACGCGCTCGGCGAGCGGCTCGAGCAGCAGGATCGCCAGCTCTCGCTGCTCTCCGCCCTGCTGGTTGATCGCAGGCTCAGCGCGGCGGTGCAGCCGCGTGGCCGGCCGGTGAAGGCGGGCTACATATCGAGCCACTTCGGGCGCCGCATCGACCCGTTCACCGGGCAGCCGCGATACCACCGCGGCATTGATTTCGCGGCCAGGACCGGGGTGGAGATCGTTGCGGTGGCAACCGGCGTGGTGACCTGGACCGGCTTCCGCGCGGGGTACGGCCGTATGGTCGAGATTACCCACGGCAATGGCTACCTGACGCGTTACGCACACAACGCGCAGAACCTCGTCGCCGTCGGGGACCAGGTCCGCCAGGGCCAGACGATTGCGCTGATGGGCGCCACGGGGCGCGCCACCGGGTCCAATCTGCACTTCGAGGTGTGGTATCGCGGCCGCCCGGTGGATCCCGGCCGCTTCATCCGCCAGACCACCTGAGACGCCCCACGGTTCTCGCGCCACGGCCCCTGCGGCGGCGCGCGCGCGGCTGCCGACCACCGCGCTGATGTACCGGGACTTTTCGTGCCCCGGCGCATGGGGCTGATTCGCCCGGATCCCGCTGCAGCAGCGCCCGCCGCGCCTGTCCGGCCACCGGTTTTCGCGAAGGGGCCTCAACCGACTTAGAATAGGCGACCGCCGGGGCGGTACGCGCTGCTGCAGAAGCCGCCGAGTCATCCGATCGAGCACAATGGCGAGCGGCCCGGGACGGCTGCTGCCTGGAGATTTCAGAACTTGTTCGCCAGTTTCCTGACCCGCATCTTCGGCAGCCGCAACCAGCGGCAGCTGCGCCGCTACGCCGCCATCGTGGAGCAGGCCAACGCTCTGGAGGAGGGGTTGCAGGCGCTTCCCGATGACGCCCTGCGCGCCAGGACCGGGGAACTCCGTCGCCGGCTGGCAGAGGGCGCGACGCTCGATGAGCTGGTTCCCGAGGCCTTTGCCGTCGTACGCGAAGCGTCCCGCCGGACGCTCGGCATGCGCCACTTCGACGTGCAGCTGATCGGGGGGATTGCGCTGCACGCGGGCAAGATCGCCGAGATGCGCACCGGTGAGGGCAAGACGCTGGTTGCGACGCTGCCGGCCTATCTGAATGCGCTGGCGGGAAAAGGCGTGCACATCGTCACCGTCAACGAATACCTGGCCCAGCGCGACGCGGGCTGGATGGGCCCGATCTACGAGTTCCTCGGGATGACGGTCGGCGTCATTCGCAGCGGCCAGAGCCACGCGGAAAAGAAGATTGCCTACGGGGCGGATATCACCTACGGCACCAACAACGAATTCGGCTTCGATTACCTGCGCGACAACCTGGCGTTTCGCGCCGAGGACCAGATGCAGCGCGGGCTCGTCTTCGCGATCGTCGACGAGGTCGACTCCATCCTGATCGACGAGGCGCGCACGCCGCTGATCATTTCCGGCCCATCCGACGACAGCAGCGACCTCTACGTGCGGATCAACAAGCTCATACCGCACCTGGAGCGACAGGAGACCGAAGACGGCCCCGGCGATTACACGCTCGACGAGAAGGCCCGCCAGGCCTATCTCACGGAAGAGGGCCATCAGAAGGTCGAGGATCTCCTGGCGCGTGACGGCCTGCTGGCGGAAGGCGACAGCCTTTACGATGCGGCCAACATCCGGCTGATGCATCACCTCACGGCGGCACTGCGGGCCCATACGCTGTACAAGCGCGATGTCGAGTACATCGTCAGGAACGGCGAGATCGTGATCGTGGATGAGTTCACCGGCCGGACGATGCCGGGCCGGCGCTGGTCCGATGGGCTGCACCAGGCGATCGAGGCGAAGGAGGGCGTGCCCGTCAAGGCGGAGAACCAGACCGTCGCCTCGGTAACATTCCAGAATTATTTCCGCATGTACGAGAAGCTGGCCGGCATGACCGGTACGGCCGATACGGAGGCGTACGAG
>CAZFWB010000232.1:0-3811 GCA_964522655.1 uncultured Chromatiaceae bacterium
CGCAGGTCGAGCAGCGGGTGGTAGGCGCGCCGTTCGGCCACGACGAACCCGGCGAGCGCGAGCACCGCCACGTCGAGGCCGATCATCGTGAGGGGATCGGCCCAGCCGCGCTCGGGTCCCTCGTGGATGCCGAGCACCACGCCGGTGACGTAAGAAGCAACCCAGAATATCCAGACCGGCAGGGCCAGCTTGTGGAACCCGGCAAGCCACTCCCTGCGGCGCTGGACCAGCGCGATCGTTCCGTAGCTGGTCAGGAGCGCCATCAGGCCCAGAGCCGCGTAGCCGCTGATGGTATGCAGATCCCACCGAATGGTCTCGACCCGGGCGCCCATCATCCGCGTGGCGAGCGCGTCGGCCGCAAGCGCGCACCAGAAAATGGCGATGTAGGCCGGCACGAGTGTCTTCGCTCGCCAGTTGAGCCACACGGCGGTGGAGTACAGGATCAGCGCCAGGGTGATGAAACCGACGGAGAGCAGGATCAGGGTTGGCATGGTGACTCCCGCGTGCATGTTACGGGGAAAGCCCGCGCCGGGCCGTCACGCCCGACGCCGGAATGTAATATTGAGAGACATGTTCAGGCGTTACGGCGGTCGCCGGCAATCGTGGTTTCTGCGCATGACGGGGTCCCACGGTGGGTTCCGGGCTGCCCCCCGTGGTGCGAGAATGGCGCCATGGCCATTGCTCTCGACAGAATGCGCCCGGCAGCCGTTGCCGCGGCGATCGCGCTGGGGCTGTTGACGTCGGCCTGCGGTTTCCATCTGCGCGGCGACGTCGGCTATCCGCCCGGCATGGCGGTGACGTATATCGAGGCCACGGACCGCTACACCCCCTTCTACCAGAGGCTTAAGTCGGCACTGCGCCAGGGCGGCGTGCGGGTGACCGCCAATCCTGCCGATGCAGGCGCGGTCCTGCGCATCCATAATGACGAATCCGGCCAGCGGGTGTTATCAGTGTCCGCGCGCAACACCCCTGTCGAATACGACGTTTACTATCTCGTCCGGTACTCGCTCGAGATCGGCGGCAGCGAGGCCCTGCCGTCCCAGCAGCTGGTCCTCAACCGCGACTACACCTACGACGAGACCCTCGTGCTCGGAAAGGGCGCGGAATCAGAGGTGATCCGCCAGGCGCTCGCCGGCGACCTGGTGGGGCTGGTGACTCGGCGCCTGAGTTCAGTTCAGTAGGCCAGACGCTCCGACCGCTGCCCCGGCCGCCGACGATCGGGACCGCGTCGCTGCAGATCGGCGACGAGCCTAAAGTTTTGTAGGGTTCGGCGCGTCGCCGTAGACCTGTTCCGGATCGAAGACTTTTTCCGTCGTCGTGAACTCGAGCGGTAGCGGGCCCTGGTCGGCAACCCGGGCAGCGGCCTCGCCGGTCGGAATCGCGCGGTAGAAGCACGAGCGGTAGCCGACGTGGCAGCTTGCTCCGCCAGTGACGTCCACCCGCAGCCATATGCAGTCCTGGTCGTCGTCGACGAGCAGCTCCCTGATTTTCTGCACCAGCCCGCTGGTAGCGCCCTTGTGCCAGAGCGCCTGGCGGCTGCGGCTGAAGTAATGCGCCTCGCCGGTCTCGATCGTCTTTGCAAGCGCCTCGGCGTTCATGTAGCCGACCATCAGCAGCTCACCGGACGCGAAGTCGGTTGTCACCGCCGGGATGAGTCCGTGCTCGTCGAACTTAGGTGCGAGTTCACGCCCTTCTTCGACCTGAGCGACACTGCGGCGCGGGCCGAATATCTTCCTTGGGTCCACCACTCGTTCTCCGTCGTCAGGCGCCAGCTAAGCGCATTGGCGGGATAACCGCCGGCAGGACCGGCCCCATGGCCCTGCCAGCCTCCTTTATTATTATACCGAGCCTTTATCAGGCACCCGATTCATGGCCCTACAGCTCTACAACACGCTCACCCGCCGCAAGCAGGAATTCATCCCGATCGATCCCGACAGGGTAACCATGTATGTGTGCGGCCCGACCGTGTACAGCTACCCGCACATCGGCAATGCGCGCCCGGCGGTGGTCTTCGATGTACTGGCACGGCTGTTGCGGCGGGACTACCGGTTGATTTACGCACGCAACATCACGGACGTGGACGACAAGATCAACAAGGCGGCCCAGGACGAAGGAGTGCCTATCGGTGTCATAGCAGCCAGGTTCGCCGACGCCTATCACGACGACATGCGCTCGCTCGCCGTGCTGCCACCGGACGTGGAGCCGCGTGCCACCGAGCACATCGCAGAAATGATCGCGATGATCAGGGAGCTGATCGCAACCGGACACGCCTACGCAGCCGAGGGCCACGTCTTGTTCCGGGTGAAGTCTTTCCCGGCATACGGGCAGCTGTCGCGGCGAGATCAGCGTGAGCTGATCGCGGGCGCCCGCGTGGAAGTTTCGCCGTACAAAGAAGCCCCCGGCGACTTCGTGCTCTGGAAACCCTCCGGTCCGGATCTTCCCGGATGGGACAGCCCCTGGGGCCGGGGCCGACCTGGCTGGCACATCGAGTGCTCAGCCATGTCCGCGCGACACCTCGGCGAGACCATCGACATTCACGGTGGTGGCAACGACCTGATATTCCCGCACCACGAAAACGAGATTGCCCAGAGCACCTGTGCGCATCACGGCGCCACATTCTGCCGGCACTGGGTTCACAACGGATTCGTGAACGTTGATCACGCCAAGATGTCAAAATCAGTCGGCAACATCGTGCTGGTGCGCGATCTGCTCGAACGCTCGCCGGGCGAGGCGATACGGTTGGCGTTGCTTTCCGCACACTATCGCCAGCCTCTCGACTGGACGGAAGACGTCCTCACGGAGGCGCGGCGCAAGCTCGATCGGCTCTACGGCACGCTTCGCGACGTCTCGGGATGGCGGGAGGAGTGGCCGGCGGCGAGCCCGGATGAGGAGTTTCTGGTGGCACTCAAGGATGACCTCAACACCCCGAAGGCGCTTGCCGTCCTGTTCGACCTCGCGCGCGATGCAAACCGCAGCGCGGACGCAGGCGAGCGCGCGCAGCTCGCCGCGCGGCTGCGTGCGAGCGCCGGGATTCTCGGCATCCTGGATGCCGAGCCAGAGGCATGGTTCACGGCCGAGACTGCGACCTCGCTCAGCAACGATGACGTGGAACGGCTGATCGGAGAGCGACGGGAGGCGCGCGGACGGCGTGATTTTGCTGCGGCCGACCGTATCCGCTCGCAGCTCGCCGATGCCGGTATCGCCATTGAGGATGGCCCCGAGGGCACGCGCTGGCGGCGCGTCGGCTGACGGTAGTGCGTTCGTGAACGAGATCAAGCAGGCCGAGAGGGAATTGATCGAAGAGTTTCAGTTCTTCGACAACTGGATGGACCGCTATCAGTACCTGATCGATCTCGGCCGGAAGCTGCCACCGTTCCCCGAAGGATGGCGGACGGAGGACTACCGCCTGCACGGCTGCCAATCGCAGGTGTGGCTGAGGACCGAGCCGCGCGGCGACCGGCTGGCATTCCAGGCGGTGAGCGACTCGGCGATCGTTTCCGGGCTGATTGCGCTGCTGATGCGGGTGTACAACGGGCGGCGTGCGGCAGAAATCCTGGCCTCCCCGCCGACGTTCATTCAGGCGATCGGCCTCGATGAGCACCTTTCGCCGACGCGCAGTAACGGTCTGCGGGCAATGATCGCAGCGATACGCGATGCGGCGGCGGCCGTTCCCGCCGCGACGTGAACGGGATGAGCGCCGGCGGCGACCAACCTCGACCGGGCCTTGCGGCCCGTGGCGCTTTGCGCGTCATCCGCGGCTACCAGCTTTTCCTGTCACCGTGGCTGGGGGCCCGCTGCCGTTTCCTGCCGA
>CAZFWB010000233.1:0-3769 GCA_964522655.1 uncultured Chromatiaceae bacterium
AACGCAGCGGCAGCACCGGAGTGCCGAGGTTTCTCAGACTTTCTGCATAGGCCTGATAAAACTCGCGCACACCGACGTCGAAGCGCGGTTTCAGACCCTTCGCAGCCCCCTTACGTATCATCGCCCGCTGCTTGCGCGGAATGGCGCTCATATTCCGGTCTGGGTCCGACTCCATCTGCTTACGAAAGGTCACGTAACGATCCGTGGTCTGCAATCCAGGCAGGGCTCTCTGGCTGCGTAACTCGAGGTAGTCGACCTCCATGCGGCGGGCGAGTGTGGCGGCGTGTCCGATCAACGCCTGCCCGATATCTGCGTCGGATGCTACTGGTCCACCGTACACACAAAAGGGCAGCGAGATGAGCTTATGGCCAAACAGCCGACTCCGGATCTCGGCCAGTGGCAATACTCCGGTCACCCGGTCACCCGAGCGCGTAAACAGGAAAAACGTCCTGTGCCCGAAGGCCTTCTCGATGACATCCCTCCAGCCGGCCCGGTGAAAGAACGTTCCCTCGGCATGCCCCATCACGAACCTGTCCCAGGCCTCGTAATCCTCCTTTCGGGTCAACTCACTGACGTTCATTGATTCCGGCCTCTGTTTCAAAGGAAAGGCTCGTTGCCACTGCTTGTTCCTTGAACGCGCGGCGCCGTGGAGCATTGTGATCCCCTGCCGTTGCAACCGAACTTGTTCACTGCAGGGCGGCCTGCCGCGTCACCATGACCAGTCCGCTGATCAGCCCTGCCTCGAAAACGACCGCTCTCGTCCCGCACGTCCGCTGCCCCCGCAGCTGATGAGCCCGGACTCCAGGATTGGTCAGCACCACCGACCGCGGAGAATTGTACTAACGCGTTCGCAGCGGAACACGGATTCACATCACAACATACAAGCCGGTCCCGCCAACACGAGATCCGGAAAGCGAACAAGGCGAGAATATAGAAGCCATGAGACGCTCTCAGTTTTCGTCAATCAATGACAGGATCAACTGCGTCCGTTCGGCCAGAAGCTGCGCGTCGGCGCGTGTTTCCACGTTCAATCTGAGAACCGGCTCCGTGTTGGACATTCGCAGGTTGAACCGCCATCGGTCGAATTCCAGGCCCAGGCCATCGGTCGTATCGATCGCAGTCGCCGAGGGGGCAAAATGATCCCGGACACGACCCAACGCGGCGGCCGGGTCTGCCAGTCGCCGGTTTATCTCGCCGCTACAGGGGAACTTCGCGATTCGCTCCGCAACCAGATCCGACAGACGTCTGCCGCTGGCGCCGACGAGTGCCGCCACCAGGAGCCAGGGAATCATTCCGCTGTCGCAGTATGCAAAATCCCGAAAATAATGGTGGGCGCTCATTTCACCGCCGTACACTGCGTCTTCCTGGCGCATTCGCTCCTTGATGAATGCATGACCGGTCTTGCACTGAACCGGTATGCCGCCGTTCGTCTGCACGACATCGCGGGTGTTCCAGACGAGCCGGGGATCATGCACGATCCGGCTGCGTGGCGTTTTTTTCAGCATCGCCTCGGCAAGTAAGCCGACAATGTAATAGCCCTCGATGAAGTCGCCTTTCTCGTCGAAGAAAAAGCACCGGTCGAAGTCCCCGTCCCACGCGATGCCAAAGTCTGCAGCCGTGCGGCGCACGGTCTCGCGGGTGACAGGCCTGTTTTCTTCAAGGAGGGGATTGGGCACCCCATTCGGAAACGTCCCGTCCGGCTGATGGTTGATCTTCACCATGCGGAAAGGAAGGTGGGGTTCCAGCCGATCGATCACCGGGCCGGCACAACCATTGCCAGCGTTTACCACCAGCTTGAGCGGTTTGAGCCGCGACTGATCGACGTAACCGAGCAGATGGCGTATGTACGCTTCGCGGTTTTCCACCACGCGCCTGCAACCACGGCGGGCAGACGCGCTGACGGTCAGCGCAGGCCCATCCTGCACCAGGCGCCGGATTTCATCGAGGCCGGTGTCTCCGCTGATCGGCTGGGCCTCATGCCGGACCAGTTTCATTCCGTTGTAGTCGGCCGGATTGTGACTGGCCGTCACCATGATCCCACCGCTGGCGCGAAGGTTCCAGGTCGCGAAGTACACCTCCTCCGTCCCGCACAGACCGATGTCGAGCACGTCAACGCCCTCGTCAGTCAGGCCGCTGATCAAGGCCTGGCAAAGACCTGGCCCGGAGGCCCGGATGTCGTGACCAACTACCACGGAACGCGGCTGTATGAACCGCGCGTAGGCGCGGCCGATGCGATAGGCAACGTCGTCGTTGATCTCGTCCGGAATTCGTCCGCGGATATCGTAGGCCTTGAAGCAGGGAAGTGGCGCCGTCATGCCGCACACCCTTCCCCATCATTTTTTGCCCGCGGCCTCTCGAACTCAGTCGGTGCGTCCCTGCCGGCCATATCGGTCCTCCAGGCGAACAATGTCATCCTCACCGAGATAGTCGCCAACCTGAACCTCGATGATTTCCAGCAGCTCGCTCCCCGGGTTCTCGATACGGTGCCGCGCCCCGAGGGGAATGTATGTGTACTCGTTACGCTTCAGGTCAAATACCTGGTCGTCGCGAGTGATACGGGCACAGCCGGACACCACCACCCAATGCTCGGCGCGTCGGTGGTGCAGCTGGAGGGAAAGAACGGCCCCCGGCAGAACCGCGAGTCGCTTGACCTGAAACCCCGGGCGTGACTCGAGGCTGTCGTAACTGCCCCACGGCCTGAACACCTCCCGACCGTGCATGGTCTCCGGCCGCCGCCGGGCCGACAGTTCATCGACCAGCGCCTTGACGTCCTGCGCTCGCGTTCTGGGCGCGACCAGAACCGCGTCCCTGGTCTCCACGACGATACATCCCTCAAGTCCTACTGCGCCAACCAAACGACTCTCGGCGCGTATGAGCGAGTCCGTGCAGCCTATGGCGACGACGTCCCCCTTGATTGCATTACCATCTCGATCGAGCGGCGACGCGTCGAGCAGGGCTCCCCAGGTACCGACGTCGCTCCAGTCCGCATCCAGGGGCACAACCGTTCCCCGGCTGGTCTTCTCCATGACTGCATAGTCAATGGACAGAGCCGGCGAGCCCAGAAACGCCTGCCGCTCAGGATAAACAGCCTCCTGCTCGGTGCGCGCGTCGGCGACCGCTCGTTCGCAAGCCGCATATATGGCAGGTGCCTGTTGCCTGAGTTCCTGCAGGTAACTCTCGGCCTTGAACAGAAACATGCCGCTGTTCCAGAAATAATGTCCCGACGCTACGTATGCCTTCGCAGTCTCCAGGTCCGGCTTCTCGACAAACTGCATGATCGGCCGCGGACCTGCGCCGTCGCCGGCCCGAATATACCCATAGCCTGTCTCGGGTCTGTCGGGCACGACTCCAAACGTGACAAGGTCGCCGGCGTCTGCTGACGCCAGCCCCGCCATTACGGCCCCCTGGAACGCGCTGACCTCCCGGATCACGTGATCCGACGGTAATACAAGCAGCATCGCCGCTTCGCCCTTATCCCTGATCGCAAGCAGTGCCGCAACGGCTACAGCTGGCGCGGTGTTGCGACCCGCGGGCTCCAACACCACCGTTGGTTCGGCGCCGACGTCGCGCAGCTGAGACCGGACGATAAAACGCTGCGCTTCATTACACACGACCAGCGGCTTCATCGTGCCCGGCACCGCCTCACGGGCCCGGATCCAGGTATCCTGCAGAAGCGAGCGGTCACCAATGAGCGCCAGCAGTTGCTTGGGCATCAGCGCCCGCGACAGTGGCCACAGGCGGGTGCCCGCGCCGCCACATAAAATGACAG
>CAZFWB010000234.1:0-3657 GCA_964522655.1 uncultured Chromatiaceae bacterium
ACGAGTTGACCCTGGGTGACACGACCGTGCAGATCGTTCACACACCCGGTCATTCGCCCGGGACGTTGTCGCACGTCTTTCCCGTCAGGCACGAAGGGGAGACGGTGATGGTCGCCTACTCCGGTGGAACGTTGACAGGCGCGTTCGGCGCTGACGGCGCGCGGTGGGACGAGTACGTCGCGTCGCAGCGGCGAATCGCCGCAGCCGCTGCAGACGCAGGCGCCACCGTGCTGCTCTCCAATCACAGCGAGTACGACGGGGCCTATACGAAGGCCCGGCTCATTGCGGCGCCTCGTCAGGTTGGCGAAGACCACCCATTCATCGTCGGCGCCGACGCGGTGCAGCGGTACTTCACCGTGATGGCCGAATGCGCAATGGCCTCGAAGCTCCGCCTGGGTGCAATGTAGCCCGGGGGCTAGCAATGTAGCCCGGGGGCTTCAGCCCCCGGGTTCCCACCACTAGGCGCCGCCGCGCCCGCGCCCTGCCGGCGCTTCGGCACCAGGAAGACCGATGACAGGTTCTTCTTCGGGGCCGGGCCCGCGCCCGCGGCCGGGCCGCGTCCAGCCGTCGCGCGCCGGGCCGTTCTGCACGATCCGCGTTGCCGCACTGAGCCGGTGTCCGTTCAGGTACTGGGCGCCGGCGTTGCCGAAGTACTTCCCGGCGCGCAGTGCCGCGTTGTGGACCAGCGTGACAGCGTCCTGGTAGCGCGGATCGGTCTGTGACCAGCCCGAGAAGTTCGACAGGTCGTTGTTCCCGATGATCACGGCATCCACGCCATGGACGGCGGCGATTTCGTCGGCGTTGGCGACCCCTTCGAGCGTCTCGATCATCACGATGACCAGCGCGTTGTCGTTGATCGTCTCGCGGTAGTTGATGCCCGGCTGCGACCACAGCGAATAGGCGGCGCCGCCGCCGGCGCTGCGCCGGCCGCATGGCGGGTACCGCGTGAATCTCGCCGCGTCCCGCGCCTCGAGCGCGTCATCGACCGTCGGGACGATGATGCCGAGCGCGCCGAGGTCCATGGCCTTCTGGACGTTGGCCTCGATTGCATCCGGCATGCGGATGAGCGGCGCTGCGCCAACCCGTGGGCACGTCTGGATCATCCGCCGGACCTCGTCGAACGACATCGTGCTGTGCTGCATCTCGAACCAGACGTAGTCGAAATGTTTGCCGACTTCGCAGTAGAGCTCCGGGTCGAAACTCGAGATCGTGTAGCTCGTGATCTGCTCGTCGTTGAAGAGTCGTTCCTTCGCGATGTTGTAGAACGGACGGCGCGCCTCCGCGCTCACGTAGCTCTTCGACTGCCAGCCCCACCCGCGTGCGTCCGGCTCGAGCGGCGTCACCGATCCGTATTCCCAGGCCGGTGGGCCACCGCGCCCGCGACCCCGCTGGGGCGCCACCTCGGCCGTCGGCGCATCGCCGGCTACCACCTCCGCCTGCGGCCAGACACCGGCCATCACGGCCATTGCGCACCCGGCCGCTATCCAGATCAATCGCTGCATGGTCGTCCCCTCCGTGCTGCGCGGACCAGGTGCCGCGCAGGAACAGGTGCAGACGCCTACTCGGCGATAAGCGCCGGCACCGCGTAAGCGAACATGAGGGCCAGCAGACCGATCACGCTGACCAGAATCAGGCTGTGCTTGAGCATCGCGCGGAACAGCCGGCCCTCATCGGCCGCCGCCAGGCCCGTGGCTGCAATGGCAACGGCAATGCTCGTCAGCGAGATCATCTTGCCCATCACTCCGCCGGCGGCATTGGTCGACGCCGTCAGGATCGGGCTGGTGCCGAGCGTGTCGGCCGTCACCACCTGCAGGTTGCCGAAGAGGGCATTCGATGATGTCACGCTGCCGGTGAGGACGACGCCGAGCCAGCCGAGCAGGGCGCTGAAGAAGGGGAACGCGACGCCGGTCGCCGCGAAAGCGAGGCCGAGCGTGGACGTGAGCCCGGCGTAGTTCATCAGGAACGCCATGGCGAGCACGGCAGAAATCGTGACGATCGGCAGCCGCAGCTGATAGAGCGTCGCGAGATACAGACGCCCGAACCGCGCCGGGCCGAGACCAAGCGCCGCCGCGGCGCCGGTCGCCGCCAGCAGGCACGCCGTGCCCGCCGCGCTCAGCCAGTTCAGCACGAACACGGCGGCGTAGGGCGATGGCTCGGTGGTCACCGGCGGCACGCGCTCGATGAGCATGTGGAGCCCGGGCACGTCGATCCGCATCGTCCACTGGTCGAGCCACACCTTGAACGGCTGGTAGCCCCAGGCGAGCACGAAGATCACGAGGAGGATGTAGGGCGTCCAGGCGAGCAGCGCCGTGGCCGCGCTGTGCCGCTGGTGCGCAACGACGGGTGCGTCACCGTCGAGGCGGAACACGTGAGCGGGTTGCCACACCTTCGTGAGGACAACGAGCGCCGCAATTGCCGCCATGGCGCCGAGGATGTCAGCCAGTTCCGGCCCCACCGCGTTCGAGACGAACAGCTGCACGCTCGCGAACATCCCCCCGCAGGCGAGCACGGCCGGCCAGACAGCCACGGTCTGCCGCACGCCCGCCGCCATGACGACGATATAGAGCGGGATCAGGACGCCGATCGGCGCGAGCAGGCGCCCGGTCATGGCGCTCAGGGCGTCGGCCGGCAGGCCCGTCAGCTGGGCGAGCGTGACGATTGGAATGCCGATCGAGCCGAAGGCGACTGGCGCCGTGTTGCCCAGCAGGCAGAGCATCGCGGCGTAGTACGCAGGGAAGCCCAGGCCGGCAAGCATCGCAGCCGAAATCGCGACAGGACTGCCGAACCCGGCGGCGCCTTCGATGAACGCGCTGAACGCAAATCCGATGAGCAGGAGCTGGAGTCGACGGTCGTCGCTCAGGACGGCGAGCGAGTCCTTGATGATCTCGAACTTGCCCGTTTCGACGGCGACCCGATAGAGCAGGATCGACGAGAAGACGATCCAGCTGATCGGAAACAGTCCGAAGAGCGCGCCGTAGATGGTGGCCGCCGCGGCCTGCGTGAACGGCATGCCGACGGCGCCGAGCGCGACGAGCCATGTCACGGCGAGCGCCGAGAGCGCGGCAATCCACCCCGGCCTGCGCCTGATGCCGAGCAGGTAGAAGAGCACCAGGAGCGGCGCGGCGGCGACGAGTGCCGAGAGCGCCAGGCTGTCACCAGCGAACAGGTAGCTCTGCTGCCACACGGGGAGCGGGAGAATACCACACGCGCAATCTGGATTTCCGATTAATCGAGAATCGAGGAAGCGTGCAGGAGCCGTGCTAGGATACCGGTTCCATACACCATGACGATCACCGGAGCGCGACGCCGATGAGGCTGTGGCCGACTGGTGCCATAGTCGCCGGATGCCTGCTGCTGACTTCGGGCACGCTGCTCGCAGCTCGACCGCAGTCGGTCTTGTCGGGCGTCTATACGACGGAACAGGCAGCCGCCGGAGAGGCGATCTACTACGACCGTTGCGCCGAATGTCACGGCGACGACCTCAGGGGCATCGAGCGCGCCCCGGCGCTGGTGGGCGGTCAGTTCCTCGACGCCTGGAAAGGCAAGCCGCTGCGCGACCTCCTGGAGCAGATCGAGAACATGCCGCCCGACGAGCCCGCTGTCGTCTCGACAGCCGAAGCCGCCGATGTGCTGGCGTTCCTGTTGTATGCAATCGGA
>CAZFWB010000235.1:0-3593 GCA_964522655.1 uncultured Chromatiaceae bacterium
GGAATGGTAGGCGCGAGTGGAATCGAACCACCGACCCCTTGCATGTCAAGCAAGTGCTCTAACCGCTGAGCTACGCGCCTGCCGATAAATGCCGAACTCGGACAACGGCGGAGCAAACGATACCGAAGGTAGCCGCCACATCGCAAGGCGGCTGTTAACCCGCCCGTCGGCTGTGTGGCGGCAGGCCAAGACCCCGTTCCCGAAGCGCCTGGATCTCGTCGCGCAGTCTTGCTGCTTCCTCGAATTCCAGATTCCTCGCATGCTCGCGCATACGTTTCTCCAGCCTGCGAAGCTGGATAGCTGCTTTGTCCGCGTCGATTGCCGCATAGGCCGGGCTGGGCTCCGCTACGCGCCGTCGTCCGCGAGGACGAACTTCGGGCCTCGCGCCTTCCAGGATGTCCCGTACTTCCTTGCGAACCGTACGCGGCTCGATCCCGTGCGCGGCGTTGTAGGCGGTCTGTTTTGCCCGCCGCCTCTCTGTTTCAGCGATTGCGCGCTGCATCGAGCCCGTAACCCGGTCCGCATACATGATTGCGAGCCCGTTCGCGTTGCGCGCGGCCCGGCCGATGGTCTGGATCAGTGAGCCCTCGGATCGCAGGAATCCCTCCTTATCCGCATCGAGGATGGCCACCAGTGACACCTCGGGCATGTCGAGCCCCTCACGCAGCAGGTTGATTCCCACCAGCACATCGAAAACGCCCAGTCGCAGATCCCGAATGATCTCGGTACGCTCGACGGTCTCGATGTCGGAGTGCAGGTAACGAACCCGGACTCCGTGCTCCTGAAGGAAATCCGTCAGATCTTCGGCCATGCGCTTGGTGAGCGTGGTGATGAGCACACGCTCGCCGGCTCTGACTCGCTCGTTTATTTCCGACAAGACATCACCGACCTGCGTACTCGCAGGGCGCACGACGACCCGGGGATCCACGAGTCCGGTGGGACGGACGACCTGCTCCACTACCGCCCCGGAGTGGCTCAGTTCGTACGGCCCCGGTGTGGCTGAGACGAAAATCGTCTGGGGCGAGATTCGCTCGAACTCATCGAATCGGAGCGGGCGATTATCCAGCGCCGAGGGCAGACGGAAGCCGTATTCAACCAGAGTCTCCTTACGAGAGCGGTCGCCGCGATACATGCCACCGAGCTGGGGTATGGTCACGTGGCTTTCGTCGACGAACAGCAGGGCGTTTTCCGGCAGATAATCAAACAGACACGGCGGCGGCTCTCCCTCTCGCCGCCCCGAAAGATAACGACTGTAGTTCTCGATGCCGGTGCAATAGCCCACTTCGACAATCATCTCCAGGTCGAAAAGAGTGCGTTGCTCCAGGCGCTGAGCCTCCAGCAGCCTGCCCGCTGCGCGCAGTGCCGCCAGCCGATGCTTCAGTTCCTCTCGAATCTGATCGACAGCCCGGAGCATGACCTCGCGTGGAGTGACGTAATGAGTCTTCGGGAAAATGGTGAGACGCTGGACTGAATTGCCCTGCTCGCCGGTCAGAGGATCAAACCATGTCAATGACTCGATTTCATCGTCGAACAGGCTGACCCGCACCGCCTCCTGCTCGGAATCGGCGGGAAATATATCTACGATCTCCCCCCTGACGCGGTACGTGCCCTGTGACAGGTCCAGATCGTTGCGGGTGTACTGCATCTCGGCAAGTCGGCGCAGCAGATCACGTTGCCCCAGCCGGTGCCCGTGTGAAAGGTGTAACACCATGCTGAAGTAGGCTTCCGGGTCACCCAGGCCGTAGATCGAGGACACGGTCACCACGATGATCGAATCGTCGCGCTCGAGCAGCGCCTTGGTTGCCGAGAGCCGCATCTGCTCGATGTGAGCATTGATGGATGCGTCCTTCTCGATGTAGGTGTCGGTCGACGGTACATAGGCCTCCGGCTGGTAGTAGTCGTAATAGGAGACGAAGTACTCAACGCGGTTACGCGGAAAAAAGTCCCGCATTTCTCCATACAGTTGCGCCGCCAGCGTCTTGTTCGGGGCGAGAATCATTGCCGGTCGCTGCACTGCATTGATGACGCTGGCCATGGTGAATGTCTTGCCCGAGCCGGTGACGCCGAGAAGAGTCTGGCGGGCCAGTCCGGCTTTGAGTCCGTCCACCAGCGCCGCAATCGCGGCTGGCTGATCACCAGCCGCGTTGAATGAGGTCGATAGCTGGAAATTGCTCATGGTCTCTATTGGTTGGAATAAGCGGATCACGTAGTATGTCGACCCGCCCGCGAACTGCATCTCTCCGAGGATTTTTCAGTGAGCCTTACAGTCTCCCAGCGCTTACAGCGCGTCAAGCCGTCCCCAACCATGGCCGTAAGCGCGCTCGCGAGCGAACTGCGTGCCAAGGGTCGCCCGGTAATTGATCTTGGGGCCGGAGAGCCGGACTTCGATACTCCTGAACACATCAAATCCGCTGCGATCGAGGCAATTCGCAAAGGGCAGACGAAATACACGCCAGTCGAGGGCACCGCGTCGCTGAAGGCCGCGATTATCGAAAAGTTCAGACGGGAGAACGGGCTCGAATACGGCCCCGATCAGATCGTTGTTTCGAGTGGCGCAAAGCAGAGCTGTTATAACGTCGCGATGGCCGTCCTGAACCCCGGTGATGAAGCCATCGTACCTGCGCCGTACTGGGTTTCCTATCCCGACATGATCAAGCTGGCCGACGCCGAACCGGTCATCGTCGCAGCCGGCATCGAACAGGGTTTCAAGATCACTCCGAAGGCATTGCAGGCCGCCATTACTGACAAGACCCGTCTCCTCTTCCTGAACAGCCCATCCAATCCGACGGGCGCCGCATACACTCGGGCAGAATGGCGCGCGCTCGGGGCGGTTCTGCAGCACTACCCGAACGTGGTGATTGCAGCCGATGACATGTATGAGCACATTTTCTGGGGCAAGGAACCGTTTTGCAGCATAGCCGCCGCCTGTCCCGAACTGTATGACAGGGTCGTGACGATCAATGGTGTTTCGAAATGTTACGCCATGACTGGGTGGCGAATCGGCTATGCCGGCGGCCCAAAGAGCATTGTTGCGGCCATGAAAAAACTCCAGGGGCAGAGCACCTCAAACCCTTGCAGTATTTCCCAGGCGGCCAGCGCGGCCGCACTTGCCGGTGATCAGGCTTGTGTACGGCAGATGAATGAAGCGTTCAGACAACGCCACGAGTACATAACCGGGGCATTGAACGAGGTGCCGGGATTTCATTGCATCCGCGCCGACGGCGCTTTTTATGCCTTTCCGGACGTGAGCGAGGCGATGCGTAAGACCGGGACGGCGGACGATACCGCGTTTGCGGAGTTGTTGCTAAAAGAGGCAGATGTCGCGGTGGTGCCCGGGTCCGCGTTTGGTGCGGCGGGCTACATTCGCTTGTCTTTCGCCTGCAGCATTGACACGCTCAAAGAAGCTGTGTCGCGCATGCGTCGCATATTAAGTTGACCTGCGAGAGAAGGCCGCGAACCAGTACCTTGACTTGCATGTGCGCTTGCAACAGAATTGCGATGCTTCTCAACGGGTTAACCCTGCTTGCAGATGTAACCTCCACTCCCCGGTAGCTCAGTGGTAGAGCGATCGGCTGTTAACCGATTGGTCGCTG
>CAZFWB010000236.1:0-3511 GCA_964522655.1 uncultured Chromatiaceae bacterium
CGAGAACGAGCTCGGTCGTCGGCCAGCCCGTGTGGTAGCTGTCCGTGAGCGTGAACTCCCAGCGGGGACCGGTGTAGCGGACGCCGGCGTTGACGGTGTGACGCTGGTCCCAGCTGCGCACCACGTCGGAGCCGTCTATGCGGTCGGTAACCCGCGACCAGCCGTAGCCGAACCACCACGACCACTGATCCTGCGCGCGGCGCGAGAGCAGAATCTCCACGCCGCGGGCGCGCGAGCCCGCCGGGGCCACCCGCACCCGGTCCGGTTCGAGTTCCGGCAGCAGCTTCACCGCGTCGAACAGGTTCTCGAAGTGCGGCCGCACGCGGTCGTAGTCTTTCTGGTACGCCTCGAGGCGCAGCTCATGGTCGCGTGGCAGCTGCTGCTCCACGCTGAAGATCAGGTGATCGGCGCGTTGCGGTTCGTAGAAGGT
This sequence comes from uncultured Chromatiaceae bacterium, assembly GCA_964522655.1. GTDB lineage: Bacteria > Pseudomonadota > Gammaproteobacteria > Steroidobacterales > QUBU01. Next base: position 431 of record CAZFWB010000236.1, read on the forward strand.
GTCGACACCGTCTTCGACCTGCAGTTCGTTCGGACCCTGCGCCTGCCAGAACCGGCCCCAGGCGGCTCGCAGCCGGGTTGCGGGGCTTACGTCGTACAGCAGGTTGAAACGGGGCGCGAACTGCTCGGGCGACTCCACGTCGTCGTAGGTCTGGTGGTCCCAGCGCAGTCCCGCCTCCGCGCTCAGTTGCTCGCTCAGCCGCACGCGGCTGGTGAGGTAGGCCGCGCTCTGGTGTCCGTCCGGCTCCGGGTCGAGATTGCGTGTCGTCGTGCTGGCGGCGTCGCCCGGCAGCGGGTAGTCCGGCGCGAAACTGTTGGTACTCGCATAACGGTACTTCGCCTCCACCTCCCGGCCCTCCACGCCGAAGCGCGTGTACACGCGCTCGGCCCGATGCTCGACATCGAGCCGCGCGACCCCGGTGCGCAGCGTGCGCCGGTCATCCACGCTCGCCGTCTGTCGCCCCGGGTCGTCGATGCTGCCATTGCGGTCGTTGTCGAGATCGGTCAGCCCGAGGATCAGCCGGCTCGTGACGTTGCCCGCCCACTGCTGCTGCCAGCCGGCCCAGACGTAGGTGTTGCGGTAGTCCGCGTCGGAGCGTTCGGTCTCGTCCTTCGTGTTGGCCTCGATCTCGTCACGCGAGGTGAGCGCGGTCGCGAACAGCGTGCTGCTGTCGGTCAGCGCAAAACTGACGCGGGCGATGGCGTCGAAATATTCCGGCTTGCCGACGTCGGACTCGGCGAGTTCGGCGATGAGATCGAGGTTGCTGCGCCGGGCTGAGGCGAGCCACTGGCCCCGCTCGCCGGCGAACTCGCCGGCCGAGAGCGCGCTCGTGTGGAACAGCGACAGGCCGAGCTCGGAGTAACGATCGGCCGGCGGCGTGAGGGTCGCGATGTCGATCACGCCGCTCATTGCGCCGCCGTACTCGGCGGTGAAACCGCCCGAGTATACGTCCATGGATTCGATCGCCGCGGCGTCGAACACCGTCACCGGCGTCAGCAGGTTCTTCAGGTGGAACGGCTCGTCGAGCGGCAGGCCGTCGAGCACCATGAGCGTCTCGTTGTACTCGCCGCCGCGGATGTGCGACTGGGCAGAGATGCCCGCCGCCGCGCTGCCCGGCAGCCGCTGCACGGAGCGCAGCGGCTCGTCGGCGAGCTTCGGCAGCGCCTGCACGTCGGCCTGAGTCAGGAACGTGTGCGCCTGCGGCTGGTTGTAGGCCAGCGCATAACGGCTGGTGGTGACCACGATTTCGGCGAGTTCGGGCTCGAGCGGCGGCAGCGTAAAGCGCGCTTCGGCTATGCGGCCGGCGCGCACGGTGAACCGCGCCACGCTCGCAGCCGCGAACCCTTCGGCGCTCACCTCGAGCAGGTAGCGCCCGGCGGGCACGCCGGCGAGGCGAAACTCGCCGCGCGCATCCGTCGATGCTGAGCGGCCGAGCGCCGGCAGCTGCACCCGCGCGCCAGCGAGCGCCGCGCCCCTGTCGTCCGTCACACGCCCGGCGATCGTGCCGGTGCCACCGGCACCGGCGCGCACCACCGAATACGCGTTATCGCCGGCCGGCAGCAGCGCCAGCCCGTGCGTCGCGAGGATCTCGCGGGCGATCGCCACCGCCGTCTCGCCCGCGGGTTCTGCCGTCACCCTCAGCTCGGGCGGCACGAGCTGGGTGTTGTAGATGAAGCTCGTGCCGGAACCTGCAAGTTCACGCAGCACTTCGTCGACCGTGCGGCCCGCATAGGGTGGCGCGGCCTGCGCCGACGGTGCCAGGCAGGCGAGAAGCACGACAAGGCGAACGAGCGCCGCAAGCGCGCGAATCAATGCAGGCATCGAAACGATGAATCCCGGCGTCGCAGCGGGGACGGCGGCGCCAGTCTAACTGAACAGGCCGCGCCGCCGGCAGCGCCGCGCACAAAATCCCCAATTTAGACGTCCTGGCCTCCCCCGATCAATCGCAACCTCGGGCAGACCGAGCGTTCCTGCGAGGCGCCTGCGGATGCCGGTTGATTGTGCTGCCTGCCGACGTCCAAACGTACGGGAAGAGTTCACCAGCAGGCAGCAGCATTCATGGCCGACGGCATCTCCGTGGTCATACCGGTCCACGACGAGGCCGGCAACGTGGCGCCTTTGGCGGCGGAGATCGGCCGCGCTCTCGCACCGCTCGTCCCCTACGAGATCATCTTCGTCGACGACGGCAGCCGCGACGACACCGCCGCCTGCGTGCGCGCCGCCGGCCAGAAGCTGTCGGGCGTGCGTCTGCTCCGCCACGAGAACTGCCGGGGCCAGAGCACGGCGGTGTGGAACGGCGTCGCCGCCGCCCGTTACGAGTGCATCGCGGTGCTCGACGGCGACGGACAGAACGACCCCGCGGACATACCGCGCCTGCTGGCGGCGCGCACCGCACGGCCGGGGCCTGACCGTGCCGGCCTCGTCATCGGTCACCGCCAGCGCCGGCAGGACTCCGCATTGCGGCGGCTTGCCTCGCGGATTGCCAACGGCGTCCGGGCCCGCTGGCTCGGCGACGCCACGCCGGACACTGGCTGCGGGCTCAAGGTCTTCGACCGCTCGCTGTTCCTGCAACTGCCCTACTTCGACCACATGCACCGCTTCCTGCCGGCGCTGGTGCAGCAGCTCGGCTATCGCGTCGTCTCGGTGCCGGTCGGCCATCGGCCGCGGACCAGCGGCCGTTCCAAGTACGGCATCAACAACCGGCTCTGGGCCGGGATCATGGACCTGCTCGGCGTGTGGTGGCTCGCCCGGCGCAACCGCCGCATCGTGGCCCGCGAGGAACCGATCGAGCGGGTAGCCGCCTGGACCGAGAAACGTTATGGCACCGGGTAGCGAGCGCCTGCTCATCGGCGTCGGACTGCTCGGGCAGGCGCTGTTCTCGGGCCGCTTTCTCGTGCAGTGGTACGCCAGCGAGCGCGCCGGGCGCAGCGTCGTGCCGCATGCATTCTGGCACCTGAGCGTGGTCGGCGGCCTGGTGCTGTTCCTCTATGCCTGCTTCCGGCACGACCCGGTCTTCGTGCTGGGTCAGGGAGCAGGGCTGTTCATCTACGCGCGCAACCTGCACCTGCTGCGCCGCTCGCG
>CAZFWB010000237.1:0-3450 GCA_964522655.1 uncultured Chromatiaceae bacterium
GAAGCGCGTCGAGTGGGACACGCTGATGTTCTTTTACGGCGTGGTGATCAGCGTCGGCGCCCTCGGCGCCCTCGGCTACCTGCGCGCGCTCGCCACGGTGACCTACAACGATCTGGGCCCTCTGGCGGCGAACATACTCGTCGGCATCGCCTCGGCCATCGTGGACAACATCCCGATCATGTTCGCGGTGCTCAACATGAACCCCGAGATGTCGCATGGTCACTGGCTGCTGGTCACGCTCACCGCGGGGGTCGGCGGCTCGCTGCTGTCGATCGGCTCGGCGGCCGGGGTTGCCCTGATGGGTCAGGCGCGCGGAGCCTACACGTTTTTCGGCCACCTGCGCTGGAGCTGGGCCATCGCGCTCGGCTATGCCGCAAGCATCTGGACGCATCTCGAGCTGAACGCCGGCACGTTCTGAAGCCGGGATCTGGGGCCAGACCCCATTTCGCGGACCCCGGTTTTCCAACCTGACAGAATCCCGCCGGCTGCGCGAAGCAGTGCAGAAACGGGCCCGGCGCTGTGCGCATGTCCTTGTGCCGCCGCGGGGTGGTGGCGGGCCACGGAGGGCTCTGGCAACGTATTTCCATGCGCAGCCAGCGACCCCTCATAGGCGTCATCTGTGACCGGCGCCAGCTCGGCCATCACCCGTTTCACGTCACCGGGGAGAAATATCTCCTCGCCGTGTCAGAGGGAGCCGGTGGTTATCCGGTATCCGTGCCGGTGCTCGGCGGGGATTTCGACGTCGCGGAGATCCTCGGCCGCCTCGACGGGCTGATGCTCACCGGCAGCCCCTCGAACGTAGAGCCGCGCCAGTACGACGGGCCGCCGAGCAGGCCCGGCACGAAGCACGACCCCGAGAGAGACCGCGCGGCGCTTGCGCTGATACCCGCGGCGGTGCGCGCCGGATTGCCGCTGATGGCGATCTGCCGCGGCTTCCAGGAGATGAACGTCGCTTTCGGGGGCACCCTGCACCAGGCGGTCCACGAGCTGCCTGGGTTCGGCAATCACAAGGAGGACCCGGCCGATCCGCTGGAGTTGCAATACGCGCCGCGCCACGAGGTGAATTTCACATCCGGCGGGCTGCTCGAGCGGATCAGCGGGCTGACGGGCGCAATGGTGAACTCCGTACACTCGCAGGGCGTGGAGGTGCTTGCCGAGGCGCTTGCGGTGGAGGCGGTTGCGCCCGATGGGCTCATCGAGGCCTTCGTGGTGCGCGACGCGCCCGGTTTCACCCTGGCCGTGCAGTGGCACCCGGAGTGGCAGGCACGGGAGAACCCGCTGTCCATGGCGATCTTCCAGGCGTTCGGCGAAGCCGCGCGTCGTTATCGTGCCGGTTGAGGTGCGCGCAAAGCGCGTGAACGTACAGATATGAACAACAGGCAGGAGCTGGTCGACTGGATGACCGAGCGGAAGATCTCCGAGGTCGAGGCGATCATCCCCGACCAGGCCGGGATCGCACGCGGCAAGTTCATGCCCGCCAAGACGTTCGCTGCCCAGGGCGGGATGCGGCTGCCGGAGTCCGTCTTCATTCAGACGGTCACCGGCGAGCATCCGGAGGAGACGGTTTTCTCCCCGACCGACCGCGACATGATCGCCGAGCCGGACCTCTCGACTATCAGGCTCGTGCCCTGGGCGAACGAGCCGACCGCGCTGGTCATCCACGATTGCGAGCTGATGGACGGAACGCCGGTGGACATTGCCCCGCGCCAGGTGCTGCGCAACATCCTCGGCCTGTACTCGGCGCGCGGCCTGCGCCCGGTCGTGGCGCCGGAAATCGAGTTCTACCTCGTCAAGCGCAACACGGATCCCGATTACCCGCTCGTGCCGCCGACCGGGCGCTCGGGCCGCGCCGAGACGGTGCGCCAGCCATACAGCCTGGATGCGATCGACGAGTTCGAGCCGCTGATCGAGGACATCTACGACTATTGCGAGGCGATGCAGATCGAGGTGGACAACCTGGTGCACGAAGAGGGCACAGCGCAGCTCGAGGTGAACTTCCTGCACGGCGACGCGATGGCGCTCTCCGACCAGATGTTCGTGTTCAAGCGCATCGTGCGCGAGGCGGCGATGCGCCACGAAATCTACGCCACGTTCATGGCCAAGCCCATGCAGAACGAGCCGGGCAGTTCCATGCATTGGCACCTGAGCGTCGTCAGCGCGCAGGACGGTCACAACCTGTTCTCGCGGCCCGACGGCGGCGAGAGCCCGCAGTTTCAGCACTTCATCGGCGGCCTGCAGACCTACCTGCCGCACGTGGCGCTGCTGCTCGCGCCCTACGTCAATTCATACCGCCGCTTCACCCGCTACATGGCGGCTCCCATCAACCTACAGTGGGGCTACGACAACCGCACGGTCGGATTGCGCGTGCCGGAAACCGCGCCACAGGACCGCCGGGTCGAAAACCGCGTCGCCGGCGCCGACGTGAATCCCTACCTCGCGATCGCCGCCTCGCTCGCCTGCGGCTACCTCGGCATGCAGGAGCGACTCGAGCCCTCAGCGCCCGAGACCGGCAATGCGTACCGGCTGCCATTCGCCCTGCCGCGTACGCTCAACGAGTCGCTTGAGCTGCTTGAGGGCAGCGAGTCGCTGCGAGCGCTGCTGGGCGAACGATTCGTGCAGGTGTACGCGGCGATCAAGCGCGAGGAGCAGGAGCGATTCTTCCAGGTGATCAGCCCGTGGGAGCGGGAGTTTCTGTTGCTGAACGTCTGACGGTGCCTGGATCGTGGCGGCCGCCCTTGCGGCCCGGGTCCCCGCCGTCGCTCCCCGATACTCGCTTTGGGCGAGGACCCCGGCCCCCGGGCGGTTGGAAGGTTGCAGCACGGTGAGAGTCGTTCAGCAGCAGCGAGGTGGTGGCGGATGGACTTTTCTGTTTGTCGGCAGCGTTACGTAGCGAATCGGAAGAAAATCGGGCAATTGCACTGATGGGCGAAAAGTCAACGAATCTCTCTGAGCTGCAGGAGCTCGACCGGCGTCATTACCTGCACCCCTTCAGCGATCACCGGCAGATCGGCGCGCAGGGGACGCGGGTCATCGCGCGCGGTGAAGGTGTCTACATTTATGACGTCGAGGGGCACAAGATACTCGACGGCATGTCGGGGCTGTGGTGCGTCAGCCTCGGCTACGGGCGCCGGGAGCTGATCGAGGCCGCGGTCCGCCAGCTCGAAACGCTGCCGTACTACAACAGCTTCTTCCAGTGCACGCATCCGCCGGCGATCGAGCTCGCCACCCTGCTCTCGGAGGTTGCGCCGCCGTCGTTCGGCCGCGTCTTCTTCACGAATTCCGGGTCCGAGGCCAACGACACCATCATCCGCATGGTGCGCCGCTTCTGGGACATCCAGGGCAAGCCGGGAAAAAAGACCATCATCAGCCGCAGGAACGCCTATCACGGCAGTACGATCGGCGGCATGAGCCTCGGCGGCATGCCCGCCCAGCAGGCGCAGGGCGACCTGC
>CAZFWB010000238.1:0-3425 GCA_964522655.1 uncultured Chromatiaceae bacterium
TTCCTCTGCGCGGGAAATGGGGACATTCCTGATTTCTGATGAAATCAGGAATGTCCCCATTCCTCCCTATGCGCCAACCACCAAAAAAAGGGCCGGATCACACGATCCGGCCCTTCCGATACGCGATGCCAGCAGGAGGATCAGTCGCAGTAGTTCGGGTCACCCGGATCCAGCGAGTCGATCCAGGCGCCGATGGCATCGCGTTCACTTTGTGGCAGCATCGCACCGACCGGCGGCATCGGGTTCGTGGTGCTGTTGATGCGCTGCCAGAGGATGCTGGTTTCCTTCACCCCGGGCGTCACCACCGGACGCGGCCGCGGGGAGCTGCCGAGCTGCAGGTTCTCGCAGGTGGTCAGGCTCAGCCCGCGCGCGGCGCCGTGGCAACCGGTGCACACGCGGTTGAACACGGGCTGGACGTCGCAGTCGTAACTCACCGGCCCGCCGGCGGAAGCCACCGTGACCGTCACCGTGGCCGAGGCTACGGCGCCGCGGTCGTCGGCGACTTCCAGCGTCGCCTTGTAGGTGCCGTCGCACTTATAGACATGCGTCGGATTAAGCTCCGTGCTGGTCGTGAAGTCACCGAAGTTCCACAGCACCGAGACGATCGAGCCGTCCGCGTCGTTCGCATTGCCGGTGAAATTCACCGACAGCGGTTCGACGCCGGCGTCAGGTGACGCAACCGGCGCAACGGTCGGCGCCAGGTTCGGCGAGATCTTGTCGATGAGCGAGTTCACCAGGATCTGCGAAATGGCAAGCAGGCGCTCACGTGCTGCGGCGTCCGCCACCTTCTGCGTGATCTGGATCTGCAGCTTTAGCGCCTTATCGAGCGCCTGTTCGTAGTTCGGCGCCTGGATCTTCTGCTGCACCTGACTGATGAAGTCGTTGACCTTCTGGCGCCCGCCCGGTTTGAAGGCGGAATTCGGCAGATCTTCGACGACGTTGAAGAGGCCCTTGATCTGCTGGGCGAGGCCCGGCGTATAGATCTCCACCGAGTTCAGCAGCACGGCGCCCGGCGAGACGAAGCCGCCGGAGATCACCACGCGACCGTCGTTCAGCGTCAGACCGCTGAACTCATCACGCCCGGTGGACATGATCCCCGAGAGCTGCCAGTCGCCGGTTTCCGGGTCGTAAACCTCCGAACTCGACTGGAAGAAGGTCAGGTTGCCCGGGCCCACCTTGGTGGAAACGCCGCCTGCGATCAGCAGCGTGCCATCGAGCAGCCCCTGCGCGCCGATGTCGATGCGCTTCTTGACCATCGGGTTGATCGGCATCCACGTTCCCGTCGCCGGGTCGAATATCTCGCTCTCGTCGGTGATGATCCCGCCGGTGGAATTGTGCGGCGGGTTGTAATACGACGCACCTTGCACGACGCGTCCGTCCCGCAGCTTGCCGGGAATCTGAGCCAGGTGCGAGTAGTTCATCGGCGCCGTGGCGGTGAAGGTATTCGTCACCGGGTCGTAGATTTCCGAAGCATTGGTCGGGAAGAAGGTGCCCGTACCCGCGGAACCCCCCGAGATCAGGACCGTGCCGTCGTCGAGATCATTTGCGCTGTGGCCGAGGCGCGGCGTCACCATGTTGCCGATCAGCGTGAACATCCCGGTCGCCGGATCGAAGAGTTCCGCCGACTGGATGGGCTGTTGCGTGAACGTGCTGACGCCATTGCCGCCGCCGGCGATGAGTATCTTGCCGTTCGGGAGCAAAGTCGCGGTGTGGCTGCGCCGCGCGACGTTCATCGGCCCGGCGGTCTCGGTCCAGGTGTTGGTGGCCGGATCGTAGATCTCCGCCGTCGCGAGCACCACGCCGGTGGCCGGTGTCGAACCCGTGCGTCCGCCGGTCACGAGCACGCGCCCGTCGGCGAGCGTGGTAGCCGTGTGCGACCAGCGCGGCACGGTCATCGGCGCCACCGGCGTGATGCTGTTGTCGGCGGGATCGAAGACATCCACGGAGGTGGTGATCACCGAAGTCGGCTGGTTCTGGCTCTGCCCGCCCGTGATCAACACGCGCCCGTCGAGCATTTTCGCCGTGCGGTGGATGAACCGCGGGTTGCTCAGGTTGAAGCCGCGGGTGAAGTCGCCCACCTCGCAGCTCGCCGGCGCCATCGCCTCGATCACCGCCTGCGGCGGATAGCCCATGGCGGTGTGACAGGCAAGACAGGCCGCCGGTGCGCGGCACTCGGCCAGCGCGACGTTGGCCAAAGGCAGCAGAAACAGCGCAGCCAGGGCCGCGAGCGAACGTGTACCAAGGACCGAATGCATGGTTGCCCCCTTGTTCGGATCGATTCCCCGGAGGCGGCGGCGCGAACGCGACCTCGACCGGGCTGGTATAACGTCATATCAACAGGACAAACCGCTTGTACCGGATCGCCCGGTACCCATGCCGATAGGTAGTTATACGTACGGACATCTCACCGCAGCCCCACGCGATGAGCGTAACCGTCCTGATTTATCGGGGGATTCTGGCTATCGAACGGGGTTCTGTTCGACCGGCGACAGAGGTGGGGAATAGGACATTAGCGGCTCCTCGAGAATCGTCACCCGGGCCGAGGCGCGCAGCCGCCGGCGCAGTTCAGCCTCGGCCTGCTGGCGGGACGCGGCCTCGAGTCCGGCGGCAATGCCGGTCCGGACCTCGGCGAGCGGCCTCAGCCGGGCTGCTTCGCTCTGCTCGGCGCGCAGCACCATAAAGCCCGCGGCGACCGGAACCACGCCGCTCACCTGCCCCTTTTTCAGTCCGAGTGCCACGGCGACCGTCTCCGGCTTCTTCGCCGTATCCTGCAGCCACAGCACCTCGACGCCGCGCCATTGCCCGCCCGCGCGGGTGCGCAGTTCGGCTGCACTCGCGCCGCGCGCGAGCTCCTCACGGGCACTCGCAGCGGCTTCCGGCGTCGCTGCCACCACCCGCGTCACCTGCACGCGCGCCGGGACCGTGAACTCGGCGGCATGCTCGCGGTAGTACTGCTCGACGTCTCGCTCGCCGGGCGGCTTCAGGGCCGCGAGTTCACGTGCAAGCCAGGCCTCGGCGAGTGCTGCATCCGCCGCTGCGCCGGCAGGAGGAATCTGGTCCGGCAGGGACTCGTCCGGCGCCCGGGAGCCGTCCATGCCCGCCGCTCTTGCGGCGCGCACCATCAAACGCTGGTCGATCAGCGCCTCGAGAAGGTCGCGCACCGCCTCCGGCGAGTTGTACTCGAAGCGATCCGGCCCGCGCAGCGCACCGATGGTGGCATCGAGGTCGCCGGCCGTGATGCCGTCGCCGTCGACCCGCGCCAGCACCGTGTCGGGCGCGAGCCGCGGCGCGGCCGTGGTACCGGCCTTCATCAACGGCGGATGGTCGGCCGGCAGCGCTTCCGCAGCCGGCTGCGCCCGCGAGTCAGCAATCGTGAGCGCCGTTGCGCCAAGTACGAGCCATACGAGGGCCCGCCGGCGCAACCG
>CAZFWB010000239.1:0-3412 GCA_964522655.1 uncultured Chromatiaceae bacterium
CGTTCCGCAAACGCAGCCGCGTCTGTGCCCCGGCCGCATGTCCGGCCGCTGCCCGACGGCCTCGCGCTCGCGCTGCTCTGCCTGCTGCCCGGTATCCTCGCCATCGCGCTGCGGCCGGCCGCGCCGCTCGACGAGCTGCGCTATCTCGCCGTCGCCTGGGAGATGTGGCGCGAAGGAAACTTCCTCGTGCCGCACATCAACGGCGTGCCCTACAGCGACAAGCCGCCCATCCTGTTCTGGCTCATTCACGCCGGCTGGGCCCTGTTCGGCGTCAACGAGTGGTGGCCGCGGCTGGTCCCGGTGCTGGCAGGCCTCGCCGGCGCCGGCCTGACCCGCCGGCTGGCCGCCACGCTCTGGCCGCAAGACACCGCCACCGCCGCGCTCGCGCCATGGCTGCTCGCCGGCTGTATCGGCTGGCTGTTCTGCACCCAGATGGTGATGTTCGACGTGCTGCTGACGGTTTGCGTGCTGCTCGGGCTGTGGGGACTGTGGACCGCCGCGCACCACGACCGGCCGCTTGGCTGGATAGCGATCGGTGTCGCGGTCGGCGCGGGGCTGCTGACCAAGGGGCCGGTAGTCTTCGTGCATCTGCTGCTGCCGGCCGCGCTGGCGCCGCTGTGGCAACCGGGCCTGCGGCAGCGCTTGTGGCACTGGTACGGGCGGCTGCTCGCCGCCGCGGCGCTCGGCACCGGGCTCGCGCTGCTGTGGGCCGTGCCAGCGGCGCGGCGCGGCGGCCCCGAGTATGCCGCAGCGATCCTCTGGCACCAGACCGCCGGTCGCATGGGCGAGAGCTTCGCCCACGCGCGGCCGTGGTGGTTCTACCTGCCGGTGCTGCCGGCCCTGTTCCTGCCATGGGTCGGGCTGCCCGCGGCGTGGCGGCAGCTGCTCGGCGTGCCGCGCGACGACGGCTTCAGGTTCCTGCTGGTCTGGATCGGCACGGTCACCGCGGCGCTCTCGCTCATCAGCGGCAAACAGCCGCACTACATCCTGCCGGTGCTGCCGGCGCTGGCGATCTTCGCCGCGCGCGGCCTCAGCCGGGCGCGCGGTGAAGCGTCGGCGGCCCATCGCCGCGTGCTCGGCGGCCTGCCCGCGCTGCTGGCCGTGTCCGCCGCCGCGTGGCTGCTGTGGTCGGCACGCAGATCCGGGCTGGGCTGGTCGCAGTCCGGCGCCGGCTGGGCGCTCATGGCAGTGCCGGTCTGCCTGTGGGCCGCGCGCACCGGGGCCATCACCATTGCCACGCACCGCGCCGCGCTCGCCATGGGCGGCGTGTTCGTGCTGGTACTGACACGCCTCGTGCACAACCCGGTAGCGGCGGGCCACGATCTGCGCGCGGCGGCAGGTGCAGTGCGGGACCTGCAGAACGCGGGGGCCGAGGTCGTCATCATGGACCGTTACCAGGGCCAGCTCACATTCCCCGGCCGCCTGCCGCGCCCGCTGCCGGTCGTCGCCCGCGGACAGTTCCCTGCCTGGGCGGCGCGACACCCGGGTGCGTATGTGATCGTATTTAAGGACGCCCTGCCGTCCGGCATTTCAGCAACCGAGATCGCCGGGTTCCCGTATCGTTCCCATCGTCTGACAATCTGGCGGATCGGCACGCCCGTCGCCGGAGATCCCATCCCATAGCGCCACGAGCACCACGCGCGCACGCGTGAGAGCGTCCATCGAAAAGATAAACTCCGGCGCCACAGAAGAAACAGCACTGCAGGTCTGACCGAGCTGACCGGCGCGTCCCGGCGCTAGGAGCGACCCGGCAGCTCGCGCCCTCGCCATCCGGGGACTATGATCGGGGCTCGGCTGCGCGAGAGGAGTCGCCATGACCAGACCTCGACCTGCCGGGGCCGCAATCGGCGTTTTGCTGATTGCGTGCGCCCTGGACGCCGCTGCCTCTAGCGCGAGCATCGTGCAGGGCACCTACAAGCTGAAACAGGCCTATGAGCGTGGCGACGCCACACCCGTCGTAGGCCCTGTCTTTAAGGTCTTCTCCGAGAGTCCCGATCGGTACGACTTTGTCGGCGAGACCAACCGTAACCTCGAGTTCGTCGTCACGGCGACCGCCTACTGCTCGAGCCCGCGGCGCGAAGGCAAGATCGTCGCCGAGATTGCCGGCGTGTCCGCCTCCGAGTCGAAACGCACCAAGCTCGGCCGCGGCGCCGTCGTCGGCCAGCAGTTCCGCCTTTCGGTGCCGCACTCGAAACTGAAGAGCTTCGATGCCGTGAAGGCCTGCAATGACGGACTGCGCACACTCGCCGCGCAGAGCGACCTGAGCAAGGCCGCACTGGTCAGCCAGGGCTTTGCACTGTGGTACGAGGACGTGTTTCAGGCTAAAGCGACTGCCTACTGTTCCGGGGGCGCAGTTCGCGGGCACGTCCGCAGCGACGAAACGCCGTTGGACGTCTGGGTGGATTGCGCGTCGAATCCACAAGCCATATCCCGCGCCCGGCCGACGGCCACGACCGGGGCTCCCGGCGCGCCGCCGCCGGCCAAAGGACCGTTGATCACGGCGCGCGTGCTCGAAGCCGAGTCGCCGAGTCGCATCGGCACCTGCCCGGCGCTGGTGAAATTCAACGGCAACATCACCGCGTCTCGGGCGGGCGAGGTGACCTACCGCTACGTCGGGCACGACGGCGCGAAGTCACCGGCCCTCAAGCTGAAATTCGACGCTGCCGGCACTCGTCCGACGCGCGCGTGGACGATCACGGCGCGCCTGCCGGAACCGGCACCAGGGCAGCTCGCAATTGCGAACCTCGATGACGAGCCGCTGCCGCGCATCAGCGGCTGGCAGCGCATCGAGATCATCGATCCCGGCAATTACGGGCCGAGCGCGCGCGCCGAGTACCGGATCACCTGCGTGGACGAACCGCTGCTGTTCGAGACCGCCCCGAGCCCGTCGCCGGATGTGCCCCCGGCACGGGCGACCAGGCCGCCGGGGACTCCGACCGACCGCTGAGTCCGGCGTCGTTTCCAGGCGCCCCCGGGAAAATCGGCTCTTTGCCTCTCCGCGGGGGCGCAATGCTCGACCGCGTCCCGCCGGGCGGCGAAAAGCCAAAAAAATCGGGGCGGCAGTCCAGGGGAAGACTGCCGCCCCGCGCGTCGGGCGTAGATAGACATGGAGCTTTCGCTCCGTGGGGGGTTGGGGAATCGCTACCTATCTCGCGCCCTGATTCGCTGCCCGGTCCCCGGTTTACCTCAACACGATCGTGATCGGCTCCTGAACCTCATCGCGATATTCGAGATCCGTCGTCGCGAGCACGGCCGCGAGCGCTGCGCGCGGCGCGAGGCCGGCCACCGATCCACGCAGCACCACGGCGCCGGCCACCTGCTCGGCGTCGGCGGAAGCAAAGGCGATCTCGCGCCCGGTCTCGCGGCTCACCCAGCGGAGAAACTCCGGCAACGGCCGGTTCTCGATGTCGAA
>CAZFWB010000240.1:0-3372 GCA_964522655.1 uncultured Chromatiaceae bacterium
GCGCGCTGCCAGTGCCTCGCCGAGAATGATTGCCCTGCCATTCACGGTCAGATCCTCGAGTGAGCCGATCCGCATGCCGGATCGCAACGGCGAAGATGCGGGCTCCAGGGCCGGGTCGGTGCCCGTGAGCACCACGCCGGCGAGGTCGGAGCCGCGGGCGATGACCGCTTCGAGCTCGATGACCGGCACGACTGCGGTGACCCCCGGATAACGCCGCAATTCCTCCCGCAGCGTTGACCAGTTGGTGAGTCCCTGCCGGCCGCCCACCCAGGCATGCCCGGTAATGCTCGTCAGCCGCAACCGCAGCTCACTCTCGAAGCCGTTCATGACCGACAGCACCACGATCAGTGCCGCAACCCCGAGCGCCACGCCGATCGCCGATGCCAGGGTAACGAAAGACGCGAACTGGTTCGCGCGCTGGCTGCGCAGGTAGCGCAACCCGATCCAGCCGGTTACCGGCCGTCTCACGGCCGCGGGTGGCCGCCGCCAATCTGCGGCATCGTTGGAACTGGCGACTGGCTCACACGGTATACGCGATGCGACGGAAACCCGGACAGCGTGACAGTATACGGCGCCCCGCCCGAACCATAGGCTGGTTATTGCGCTGTACTGGCCCGCCTCGCACCGGCGCGATGCCGAAGCCGGCTGCGGGGGCCGGTTGGAACTCCAGGAGAATTGTGAACGGAGTTCACAAAACTGGCGGTTTTTTTGCGTTTCGCGGCGGTGTTATAGTGAAATTTGGGTTGTCCAAGCGAGGTCAACAGCATGCGGCGCACTTTTTTTCTGATCCTGTCTCTCGTCATGGCCGCGCCGCTCCTTGGGCGGGCGGACACCCTGATCCTCGAAGGTATCGAGCAGGCCCGGCCGAGCATGTCCGAACGGCCTGCGCGCGGCATGACCATGGAACGGGTCAATTCCGGCTGGGGAGAGCCGATCAGCAAGGGTGCGGCGGTCGGCCAGCCGCCGATCACGCGCTGGGAGTATCCTACCTTCGTGGTCTTCTTCGAGTACAACCACGTGATCCATGCGGTCGTGAAGCACTCGCAGGCGTCCTAGGGCCTGTTCACGCGATCGCCCGGCACCCCGCGCCACCTCGACCTCGCGCGACGGGAAAGAACCGAACGTAACTCCGATAGGCGGGCGTTGACCGCGGTCTCTACCGCCAGCGGGCGAGAGAGACCCGTCGCGGCTGTGGGATAATCCCGCGCCTCGCGATGCCATCCAGCCCCATTCACCGCACGTTGCTTGCGCGCCTCGACGATCTGCCAGGACCTGGCGAGGCACGATGCTGGGCCAGCCTGCACGGCTGCGCCGCGGCGCTCGCCATTGCCGAACTGGCGGCCGCCTCCACCACTCCGCTGGTCGTCATCACCGCCACGGTCACGCAGGCCGAGGCACTGGAAGCGCAGTTGAATTTCTTTCTTGGCGATGCCGCCACCGTTGCGCTGTTTCCCGACCTCGAAGTCCTTCCCTACGACAGCTTCAGCCCCCACCAGGACCTCGTGTCCCTGCGCCTGCAAACCCTGCGGGACCTGCGCCTCGGCGTGGTGCGGCTGCTCATCACCGCGGCGCCCACGCTCCTGTCACGCCTGGCACCGGTCGAGTACCTGCAGCGCAACGCGGTGCGCATCGCCGTCGGCGACACGCTGACGCTGGAAAGTTTCCAGGCGACGCTGGATCGCGCGGGTTACACCCGCACCACGCAGGCAGCCACGCACGGCGACTACGCCGTGCGCGGATCGCTCGTCGATTTCTTCCCGATGGGCTACGAGCTGCCGGCGCGCGTGGACTTTCTCGACGATCGCGTCGAGTCGATTCGCAGCTTCGACCCGGACAGTCAGATCTCGGTCGGATCCTTATCGGCGGTCGACACGCTGCCGGCGCGTGAGACCCCTACCAACCCGGATGCCGTCAAGCAGTTCCGCCAGCGCTACCGCCGCCGTTTCGAGGGCAACCCGGCCCTGTCGCAGATTTACCGCGACGTCTCGGAGCGACGCCTGCCGGGCGGCGTTGAGAACTACCTGCCCTTGTTTTTCGAAGACACGGCCACGTTCTGGGACTACCTGCCGCAGCCCGCGCTCGTCGTCACGCTCGGCGATGTCGAGCCCGCTTTCAGCCAGGCATGGCTGCAGGCCGAGGAGCGCTTCGAGCAACTCGGTTCTGACATTGCGCGACCACTGCTGCGCCCCGCGGAACTCTATTGCCCGCCCGACGAGCACCGGCGACGGCTTGCGGAGCACGCGCTGTTGCGAATGCAGACAGGACCGGCACCGTTTGCCGATGAGGGCGGCGAGCCACGCAACCTCGATGCTGCGGCCGCGCCTCTCGTCGTCATCAACCCGCGCGAGGCCGAACCG
Source organism: uncultured Chromatiaceae bacterium (assembly GCA_964522655.1). Classification (GTDB taxonomy): domain Bacteria; phylum Pseudomonadota; class Gammaproteobacteria; order Steroidobacterales; genus QUBU01. The sequence continues at coordinate 2,358 of CAZFWB010000240.1, forward strand.
GGCCGGCGGCTTTACGACTTTCTCGAAGCCCGCCCCGGGCGTGTGCTGTTCGCGGTTGAATCCCCGGGACGGCGCGAATGGCTCGTGGAATCGCTCACCCACTTCGGGCAATCGGTTGCCGCCGTTGGCAACTGGGGGGAGTACCTTGCCGGGGAACAGCGGCTCGGCGTGACGGTAGCCCCGCTCGAGCAGGGCGTCGCCTTACCTGCCGCCGGCATCACGCTGCTCTCCGAGCAGGAACTTTTCGGGCAGCCGCCGCGCCGCCGGGCACGCCGCCGGCGCGGTCGCGACCCTGACGCGATCATCGGCGACCTGACCGACCTGATCCTCGGTGCACCGGTGGTGCACATCGACCACGGCGTCGGCCGCTACGCCGGGCTCACCCGAATGGACATCGACGGCACCAGCGCCGAGTTCCTCACGCTGGAGTACGCCGGTGGTGATCGCCTGCACGTCCCTGTCAGCTCACTGCACCTGATCTCCCGGTACACCGGAGCATCACCGGAACAGGCGCCATTGCATCGGCTCGGGTCCGATCAATGGCAGAAAGCCCGACGCCGCGCGGCCGAACGCATTCGCGACGTGGCCGCCGAGTTGCTCGAACTGTACTCGCGCCGCGCCGCCCGCCCCGGCAGGAGCGCGACCATCGACCGGCAGAGCTACGAGGCCTTCGCAGCCCGATTTCCCTTTGCGCTGACCGAGGACCAGGCGAACGCGATCGACAGCGTTCTGGCGGATCTCGCCGGCCCGACTCCCATGGACCGGCTGGTCTGCGGCGACGTCGGCTTCGGCAAGACCGAGGTCGCTTTGCGGGCGGCTTTCGCCGCGGTCAGCAGTGGCCGGCAGGTAGCCGTCCTCGTGCCGACCACACTGCTCGCTCAGCAGCATTACGAAACGTTCACCGACCGTTTTGCCGACTGGCCGGTTTCCGTCGAAGTGCTGTCACGCTTCAGGAGTGCGCAGGAACATCGCCAGATCCTCCAGCGCCTCGCCGATGGGCGGGTCGATATCGTGA
>CAZFWB010000241.1:0-2918 GCA_964522655.1 uncultured Chromatiaceae bacterium
CGCTGTTCGACATCCAGGTCAAGCGCATCCACGAGTACAAGCGCCAGCACCTGAATGTGCTGCACATCATCACGCTCTACCGGCGCCTGCGCGCGAACCCGCGGCTCGACATCGTGCCCCGCTGCTTCGTCTTCGGCGGCAAGGCCGCGCCCGGTTACCACATGGCGAAGCTCATGATCCGCCTCGTCACCGGCGTCGCCGGGGTGGTGAACGACGATGCTGTCGTCGCCGGGCGGCTGAAGGTCGTGTTCTTCCCGAACTTCAACGTGCAGAGCGCCCAGGGAATCTACCCGGCCGCGGACCTCTCCGAGCAGATCTCGACCGCCGGCAAGGAGGCCTCGGGAACGGGCAACATGAAGTTCATGATGAACGGCGCGTTGACCATCGGCACGCTGGATGGCGCGAACGTCGAGATCCGCGAGGAGGCGGGCAAGGAGAATTTTTTCCTGTTCGGTCTGACAGCGGAAGAGGTGGCGGCCACGAAAGCACACGGCTATCGGCCGCGGGAGTTCTACGAGCGCGACGCGGAGCTGCGCGCTGCACTGGACATGATCGCGGACGGTACGTTCGCCGCAGGCGACGCGGGACTGTTCCGGCCGATGATCGAGCACCTGCTCCATCACGACGATTTCATGCTACTCGCCGATTACCGCGCCTACGTCGAGGCGCAGGCGGAGGTCGAGCGCGCCTTCCGCAACCGGGAACGCTGGACGCGCATGTCCATCCTCAACACCGCGAGGTCCGGCCGGTTTTCCTCGGATCGCTCGATTCACGAGTACTGCGAGGACATCTGGCCGGCGCGGCCCGTGCGGATCGCGCTGCGACACCGACATGACTGACTATCTGCTCGTGCTGAATGCGGGATCGTCCAGTCTCAAATTCTCTATTTATTACCCGCCCGCCGGCGACAGCTGGCGCCTGCAAATGCGCGGGCAGGTCGAGGGTATCGGGACGGTCCCGCGGTTCGCCGTCAAGGATGGCGCTGGTGCCACTCTGGCGGATCAGCGGCTCCAGGTTGGGGTGCGCGATGCGCGCACGGCTGTCGGGTTTGTGGCCGCGTGGCTCAGGACCGATTTTGGCGACCCGAACATTGCTGGCGTCGGTCATCGTATCGTCCATGGCGGGTCGCAGTACGGCAGTCCGATACGGGTCACTGAAGAGGTACTCGAAGACCTGCGGCGCCTGGTTCCGCTGGCGCCGCTGCACCAGCCGCATAATCTTGCGGTGATCGAGGCCGTCGCCACGCAGCTGCCGGATGTGCCTCAGGTCGCCTGTTTCGACACGAGTTTCCATCGCGGCAATCCGGCAGTGGCTCAGCTCGTGCCCCTGCCCCGGGCGATTCGCGCAGCCGGCGTGCAACGCTACGGATTCCATGGACTGTCGTATGAGTACATCGCGTCTGTCCTGCCGCAGGTGGCGCCGGAGTTGGCTGCGGGCCGCGTGATCGTCGCGCACCTCGGAAACGGCGCAAGCCTTTGCGCTCTGCAGAACTGCAAGAGCATTGAGAACACCCTTGGGTTCACGGCTCTCGATGGGCTGTGTATGGGCACCCGCCCTGGCGCGCTCGATCCGGGGGTAGTCCTGTACCTGTTCCAGGGTCTCGGGATGTCCATCGGGGAGGTTGAAACGCTGCTGTATAAGGACTCCGGGCTGCTCGGCATCTCCGGAATCAGCAACGACATGCGGGACCTGTTACGGTCGGCGGAACCAGGGGCACGGCTCGCCGTGGACTACTTCGTGTACCGCGCAACCAAAGAGATCGGCGCCCTGGCCGCCGTGCTCGGCGGCATCGACGGACTGGTGTTCACGGCAGGTATCGGCGAAAACTCCCCCGAAATCCGCCGTCGCATCTGCGAATTTGTGGGCTGGCTCGGTATCGAGCTCGACCTTGATGCAAACCTGCGGTACGACTTGCGGATCTCCACGTCGCGCAGCCGCGTATCGGTTTGGGTGATCCCGACCAACGAGGAATTGATAATCGCGCGTCACACCGCCGCACTGATCGGTCTCGACGGCGCTCAATAGGTTTTGTCGGCGCTTTCTTCAGGATTTTGCGATGGCCATTGCGGCGTCGATCAGCAGTTGCCGCCGCTCGGCGATGTCATGCCTTGCGATGAAGGCGCTGCCGCGCCCGTGAGTGACCCAAGAGCCGAGCACCAGGGTGAGCATGACATACGCGCGGCGCTGCCGTTCGTGCGCACTGAGCCTGGGCCGCATCTGCCCGATCAACGTGTCGTACTGTGCCAGCGACCAGTGCCAGAAGGCGTCGCGGAAGCGGCGTGCGTGCGGACTGCGCAGCCAATCGGCGGCAGATTCGAGCCAGATCACGGTTTCTACGGTGTCGATGTACTCGAGGTGCCAGGCGATGCAGCGCTCGAGTCTGTGCCGGGGAGCCAGTCCATCCTGCATGAGAACGTTTTCGACTTCTGCGCGGAACCAGTTGGATGCGGCGGCGAAGAACGAGAACAGCAGGTCGTCGCGTGTCGGAAAGTAATGCCGCAGAGCCGCCTGGGACAGACCGGCCTGGTTGGCGATCGCGTCGAGCGAAGCCTCAGTCAATCCGCGCTCGGCAATCGTCTCGCGCATGGCCCGGAAGATCGCCTGTAGAGCGCGCCGACCCTTGGGTGTGCGGCCGGGCGCCGCGAAATGTGACTCGATAAACTCGAACATGACCGTCCCGTAATGCGCCGCCGGCGACGCACCGCATATTCCGGTTTGATCGGGTGAAACGCAAGAAAACCACTTGCTAGGAAGTTTTTCGCGGCGCAAACTACGAAAGCGTTGTATGTCTCACAAGAACGCGGCATGAGGCATGAATCCGGCCGGCCGATGGCGCCGCGGCCAGTCATGGAGGAGATGAACCCACCCGCGCCGCGACGAACACCCAAAACCCTTCCGGCGGGACTCGCATTGGTTTG
>CAZFWB010000241.1:2928-3139 GCA_964522655.1 uncultured Chromatiaceae bacterium
CAGCGCGCGATTTCTGACTGGGTTTGCGGCCGGTAGTCTGGTCGCCCTTAGTTTCGGGACGGCCGCAGCCGCCGAGGGCGAACGCTCGTTCGAGATCTACGGCTTCGCCCAGCTCGACTACATCCAGGATTTCGGACGGGTGAATCCGGACTGGGAAGATACGCTGCGGCCGTCGCGTCTGCCGAAGTCCGACGAGGAGTTCGGTGACGAC
>CAZFWB010000242.1:0-3125 GCA_964522655.1 uncultured Chromatiaceae bacterium
CTGCAGTTGCCGCTGCTCATCGGGGGGGCGACTACGTCGCCTGCGCACACCTCCGTGAAAATCGACCCGGAATACGACGGGGCGGTGGTGTACGTGAAGGACGCCTCGCGCTCGGTCGGGATCGCGCAGAAGCTGATCACGGCGGGCGAGCGTGAGCGCTTCACCGCCGAGGTGAAGCAGGACTGCCGGCTGCGCCGCCAGCGCCATTCGCACAAGGAGCGGCAGGCTCCGCAGCTGACGCTCGCCGAGGCCCGCCGTAACAAGGCGAAACTCGACTACGGCGCGCCGGCGGCTCCGAAACGTCCCGGGATCCAGGCGTTCGACCCGGTGCCGCTCGACACGCTGGTCGATTACATCGACTGGATGCCGTTCTTCAACGCCTGGGAGTTCAATGGCCGCTTCCCGGACCTGCTCAGCGATCCGACGGTGGGCGAGGCGGCCAGCAGCCTCTACCGCGACGCCCGCGCGATGCTCGCGACGCTCATCGCCGAGCGCTGGCTCACCGCGCGCGCCGTGATCGGGCTGTTTCCCGCCAACAGCGTCGGCGACGATGACATTGCCGTCTACGCGGACGAGTCGCGTGATGAACCAATCGCGTTGCTGCACCACCTGCGGCAGCAGCGCGGCAAGCCGGCGGGGCAACCGCATTTTTGTCTGGCGGACTTCGTCGCGCCGCGCGAATCAGGAGTGCGCGACTACATCGGGGCGTTCGCGGTCACCGCCGGCATCGGCGTCGAGCGCCGTGTCGCCGCGTTCGAGCGCGCCCACGACGATTACAGCGCGATCCTGCTCAAGGCGCTCGCCGACCGGCTGGCGGAGGCGAGCGCGGAGTACTTCCACGAGCAGGTCCGCCGGGTGCACTGGGGTTATGCGGCCGATGAACGCCTGTCCGCAGAGGATCTCATCCGGGAAGCGTATCGCGGCATCCGTCCGGCGCCCGGCTATCCGGCCTGCCCCGACCACACGGAGAAGGCGACGCTCTGGCGCCTGCTCGACGTCGAACGCAACACCGGGATCACGTTGACGGAAGGCTATGCGATGTTGCCGGCCGCTTCGGTCAGCGGCTGGTATTTCGCGCATCCCCGGGCGCAGTACTTCGCGGTCGGAAAAATCGGCCGCGACCAGGTCGAGGACTATGCGCGGCGCAAGGGCGTGGCGGTGCCGACTATGGAACGCTGGCTGGCTGCCGCGCTGGGTTACGACGCCGCGGCCGCCTGAGCGGCCATGACCTAAAAAAACGTGCCGGTGCCCGGCCTGCCGGCGGCTGTCAGGGAACCGCCCGCGGCCGGACACCGGCGAATGGCTCATCGCCCTTCTCGCAGGAGGCTGGAAACCGCACGCCCACACGCCCGTCCTGGAGGATAGAGATCGACAAGAGCAAAGCGCGTTGGCGGGCGAGCGGCACCAGCCAGTAGCGGAAGCAAGCGTCTCACTGAACATCGCCGGGCGCATCCCTCAAATGGGTGAAATTGGCCGTTGCCTCAATAGGATGCGGCGTTATGCCTCACCCAAATGGGTGAATCGTGGCGGTGGTTTGACCCATCTCAATTGATGGCACGGTACCACGGGGCATAATCACTCACGATCGCATCGAACTCAGTCAGGGGAGCAACTTGCGGTGAGTGCCCCGCCGGGTGATTCAGCGCCGGGTGTTGCGCGACAGGCGGATGCGGCTGCGCGTCTATCCGCGTTCATTCTCGGGCTATATGAGGCAGCGCTGCAGCCGGAGCCCTGGCCGCGAATCATGAGCGCGATCGCGCCGCTCTTCGCAACCGACAAGGCGATGTTCATCCGCGTGGATCGCACGCACCCGCGCGATTCCGTCACCGAAGTGATCGGACTGCCGGAGCGGTTTGTCAACCTGCTGCGCGCCCGCGAGCTGCAGCACGACTATATCTGGCACGCCGTGCTCGGTATTCCTGCCGGTCGTGTCTACCGCTCGACCGAGCTTGTGCCCGTCGACGTGCTGCATACCGGGCCACTGTACGAGCAGATCGCGGTGCCGGCCGGGCTGGATTACGTGCTCGGCGCGGTCATCGAGAACAACACGCAGTTCTTCGCCAACCTTTGCTTCATGCAGGGTGCGGTCGATTTCGACGACGAGCACAAGAACCGCCTCGCCATGCTCGTGCCCCATGTGCAGATCCTGCAGCAGGTCACCCGGCGCATTGCGGCGGGCGACGCGGCACGGCGCGAGGCGCTCCTGAATTTCGACCGTGTACGGCAGGCGCTCGTCGTGCTCGATCGCAGCGGCTACGCCATATATACCAATGCAACCGCCGAACGGCTGCTCAGCCGCGCCGACGGACTGCGGCTGAAGCTCGGCCGATTCCTGTTCGACAGCGTCGCGACGCAGGCTGAATTCGAGCACGCGATCCGCAACGCGGTCGCATCGGGCGGCAGTGAGGAATTACGGGTGCCCCGACGGCTGCGCGTGGCCCGCCGCGACGCAGGTCCGCCGTTCGTGCTGTCGGTGATCCCGGTCACGAGTTGGTCGGACCGCGCATTGCTGCCGGAGGGGGCGGGCTGCATGGTGCTGATCGTCGACGAGGAACGCCGCCCGCCGCTGCCGGTAGAGCGGCTCACCTGGCTCTATCAACTGACGCCGGCAGAGGCACGCACCTGCGAGGCGCTCTACCAGGCCGGCTCGGTGGAGGCGGCCGCCGGGCTGCTGAGCCTCACCCAGCACACGGTGCGCAGTCACCTGAAGAGTGTCTATCCGAAGTTTGGCGTGGCGTCCCAGTCGCAGCTGATGCGGCGGCTGGCCACTGCCGCCAATCAACCCGTGGATGACAGCGAGTCCGTGCGCGCCTGAGCCACCCGTCAGCGCTCGCGCCCGCAGCGCCAGCAGGCGCTGAACTGGCCCTCGAGCCGTTCCCCGCAGCCAGGGCAGGTCCACGGCGGCTCGGCACTCGAGCCGCGGCGGGCGGTATCGATCGCCGCACGCGCCGCCGCTTCCCAGCGCGGCGCCACGCACAGTTCCGGCCAGCACTCCGTCGGCGGCAGTTCGCCAGCGGCGCCGGCCAGGTACTCGTTGCGAATCCGGCAGGGAATTCCCTCGGACTCGAGCAGGCTGCGGAAATGGGCCACGAGCAGCGAGTTCGGCGCGCTGAAGACCACCCGTT
>CAZFWB010000243.1:0-3099 GCA_964522655.1 uncultured Chromatiaceae bacterium
CGAACTGAACGAGCGGGTATTCGGCGGGGAGATTGCCGGGCACTTCGACCGCTACTATCAGGAGTCCGTTCGCCGGGGCTGGTTTCCTGATTACGCGAGCACGCCCTGGCGCATGGGTTTCTTCGCGGGCAGCAACACCGCGAACTGGCGTGCCACGGGAGGCCGCTGGCGGGCACGGGCATTCGAGCAACTCGCCTCCATCGTCGCCATGACGCCCGACATGGGCGTGACCGCGATGTACGCGGACTACGTGCTGCCGATCGCGCATCATTACGAGCGTCAGGACTATATGCTGGAGGCGCGGACGCCCTACGTGCAGGTCCTCGACATCGCGGTCCCGCCGCTCGGCGAGGCGGTGGACGACTGGACCGCGCTCGACCGGCTTGCCGATGCCATCAGCAGGCGCGCGCGCGAACGCGGCCTGGCCCCGGTGATGGACGATCTCTTCGGTCAGCCGCTGCCGCGCGACCTCGGCCAGGTACATTCTCTGTATCGTCACGGCGGCAAAATCCGCTCGACGCTGGACGTGATTCAGTTCCTGATCGACCGGGACGAGGGCGTTCCCAAGGTTCCTTTCGAGGAGATGGCCGCCGCCGGCCTGATGCGCAACGACGACACCGGGCGGGTCGTCTACGGGCCGAAGGCGCCCTACGGCTCCGTCATGCTGCGCGCCGTAGAGAACAAGGACCCGTACCCCACCCTGACCGGGCGGCAGCAGTACTATATCGATCACGAGTGGTTCCTCGCCGAGGACGAGTCGTTGCCCGGGTACAAGGAGCCGCTGCAGCTCAGCGGATTTCCGCTGCGTTTCACCATGGGTCACGTTCGCCATGGGATCCACAGCATGTGGAACGACGACGCGTTCCTGCTCAACCTGCGCCGTGGTGAGCCCGACGTCTATGTGAATCCCGACGACGCGCGCTCACGCAAAGTTGCCGATGGCGACCTCATCCGGGTGTTCAACGGCTTCGGTGAATTCACGGCAATGGCCAACGTCAGCGCCGCCATGCAGCCGGGCATGCTGTTCATGTATCACGGTTGGGACCCGATGATGTTCCACGGGCGCCAGAATTTCGGGGGTCTGATTCCGACGGCCGGGCTCATCAAGCCAACGTCGCTGGCGGGCGGTTACGGCCACATCAATTACCGGGCCCTGGCTTTCGAGCCCAATCACACCTTCCACGACTTCACCTGCGACTTCGAGAAACTGGCCGCGAGCGGCCCGGCCTGAGTGCGCGCCGCGATATGCCTGTCGAAGCGCGCCAGCAAAACGACAATTACGACCTGGAAGGGCATTTCCGCGAGCTGGTGGCGACCGTGGATGCGAGGCTCGGCCTGGTTCCCGTTCCGCTCGATCCCGAACTCGCGCAGCCACGCTCCTTCCTGAAGATACTCCGCGCTCGGCACATGAACTGGCGCGCGGAGGGTTACCGCAAGATCTTCGGTATGCGTTTCGACGTGAAGCTGCCGGCGATCAGTCAGATGAACCTGATCATCTATCCGGAGCCGGTCTGCGACACGCCGATATTCCTGTTTTTCTGTCTCCTGACCGGGCGCAAGCTGATCGCCCATGTCAACGTGAATTGTCCATTTCGCGACGAGCCGTACGCGGCGCGCTGGGTTGCACCGCTGGTTGCGCTGAGGGACCGACACCCGGCTTTCGAATGCGACGATCGCTATCCGGAGTGGATGCTGAAGTGGCGCACGCCAGCGGGCATTTACGGCATGTTCCCCAGGGGCCGGTTCGCCGACTTCATGCGTTGTGGCATGGATTACCTCGATGCCTACCTCGACCTTGCCGTGCAGAACGTGCCAACCAGCGAGCCTGAACGGCTTGCCGCCATTGCTGACGCCCACGATCGCTTCGTCACCGATATCCGTACGCAGGACAAGGCGCAGGGCATGATCGCGAAGATGATCGGTGCCGAAAAGGCCCGCAGGATCTTCTACGAAGTGACCACGTGACGGCGAGGAGTGACAGTGGGAATCCGGCTGCGAGCGGCCCGCGGGAAGCGGCCGCTCAACGCGTCATCGACGCCGGAATACTGTCTACCCGGCGCCCTATAACGGCGCCCGTCGACGCACGGCCTTGCAGCAGCTCGCGCAGGTGATCCGGGGCGATGAAATGACAGTAGTGCACGCCCCGGAATCGCACCGGCATCGCGGCGAAGCGGGGGTCGTGGAAATCCACGACAAAGCCCTTGGTGTGAATGCGCAGCGTGCCGTCGGCATCCCTGCTCGTCAGCGTGAAGGGGGCCAGCCAGTCCGGTCCGGTCATGCCGGGAGATGCGTCGTTTACTACGGTCTCGGCGGGGTCGAATACCACCCGCGGGCGGGAGGCGCCCGGGGACTCGCGGGCGAGCAGCTCGTAAATGGCCCGATTGAAGTCCTGGCAAGCGCCATCCGGGCCGGCGCTGCCCGGACCGAATGTCGCCACGAGATGATCGGCGCTCTTGAGCTTGCAGGAAATGCCGATCAGTCGGCCCCCGGCGTCCGTCCAGTTGAACTGCTGAATGGTCGGGCCCTCGATCACGGCCTTTGACTTCACGAACGCGTCGAAGTCAGGATGCACCGTCACCCGCATCAACAGGGCGGTGCGGGTGACGACGCGCTCCGCCGCAAGGCAGAAGTCATCGACGGCGGGAATGGAAGCCAGCGAGAAATCCGATTCGCGCCCGGGGGTGGCGCAGGCCGAGACCAGCACCGCTGCCAGCAGCGGTAGCGCCGCACAGATGCTGGTCAGGCGATGCGTGACATCGCTCATGCCGGCCACGTCCTGAGGGTGAGGACGGCCACCGGCAACCAGGCGCTCCACTGGACCAGGATCCCGCCAGGAATCGCGGCCGTCGCCATCAGCACGCCGGCCATGGCGAAAAATGCGCGAGCACTGCCTGACAGATGACGGCATCTTGGGTCACGGCGAAACATCCTTCCGCTGACAGCCTGATGTGGATGATACGGCCTCGTGCGACGCGGTGCGCCCGGGTCCGCGATATGGACCCTCCCCGGAAGCGCCCCCTATACTGCCGCGGTACGGCCGAAGCGGCCTTCCGTCACCCCAGCGAGGAGCAAAGAGGATGCGTGTCGACCTGATTTTCG
>CAZFWB010000244.1:0-3058 GCA_964522655.1 uncultured Chromatiaceae bacterium
CGGGGCAGCGCAGGTAGACGTCGCTCAGGAACTGCATCTCGACGTGCTCGAAGCCGTTGCCGCCGCAGGCGGGGCAACGCCCGTCGCCCGAGTTGAAACTGAAAGTGCCGGTGGTGTAGCCGCGAACCTGCGCGGCGGGGAGTTCCGCAAATGCCTTGCGGATCGGCGGCAGCACGCCGACGTAGCTCGCCGGGTTCGCGCGAGTGGTGCGGCCGAGGGGCGACTGGTCCACGAGTATGATCTCGTTGACGTGCTCGTGGCCGCGGACTTCGCGGTGCGGCCCGGGCGCCTCGCTCGCCTCGCCCTTGAGCTTGCGCAGCGCGGGATAGAGCACGTCCTCGACCAGGGTGGACTTACCCGACCCGCTGACGCCCGTGATGCACACCAGCCGCTGCAGCGGGATGCGCAGGTCGAGGTTCTTGAGATTGTGGGCGCTGGCGCCGAGGACCTCCAGCCAGAAGCCGTCGGCATCGGGTCGATGACCCCGGCCGGACAAGTTCCTGCTCACCCGCCGCTCGCCGCGCAGGTACTCGCCGGTCAGCGTGCGGCCCTCGGCGGCCAGTGCCTGTGGCGTCCCGCAGAAGGTGATGCGCCCGCCGGCCGCGCCGGGTCCCGGTCCCATGTCGAGGACGCGGTCGGCGGCGGTGATGACCGCCGCGTCGTGCTCGACCACCAGCAGCGAATTGCCGGCGTCGCGCAGGCCCCGCAGCACCCCGATGACCCGGTCCATGTCGCGCGCGTGCAGGCCGACGCTCGGCTCGTCGAGCACGAACAGCGTGTTCACCAGCGAGGTGCCGAGCGCAGTCGTGAGGTTGATCCGCTGCACTTCGCCGCCGGAGAGGGTGCGCGATTGCCGGTCGAGCGTCAGGTAGCCGAGGCCGACCGCAACCAGGTAACCGAGGCGGCTGCGGATCTCCGCCAGCAGCAAATCGGCCGCCTCGTCGAGCGGCGCGGGCAGGAGCAGCCGCGCGAAGAACTGCTGGCAGCGCTCGATCGGCAGCAGCACGAGGTCGTGCAGATTCAGCCCCGGCAGCGCGGCGAGCACCTCGTCCGGGCAGCTCATGCCGGCGGGCCGGAACCTGGCCCCGTCGGGGAGAACCGCGGCGGCGTCTTCGCGCGAGCCGATACGCCAGAGCAGCGACTCCGGCTTGAGTCGCGCGCCGTGACAGGCCGTGCATTGCGTATAGGCCCGGTAGCGGGCGAGTAGCACGCGCACGTGCATCTTGTAGGCCTTGGTCTCGAGCCAGTCGAAAAAGCGGCGCACGCCGTACCACTTGCCTTCGGCAAGCCGGCCCTCTCCGTCGATGACCCAGTGGCGCTCTTCGGCCGTGAGCTCCCGCCATGGCGTCTGCGTGGGGATGCCGCGGCGGCGCGCGAAACGCAGCAGGTCCGACTGGCATTCCTGGTAGCTCTTGCTCTGGAACGGTTTGATGGCGCCGGTGGAGAGGCTGCGCTCGGTGTCCGGGACGACCAGGCCGTAGTCAATGCCCATCGTGCGGCCGAAGCCGCGGCAGGTCTCGCAGGCGCCGACCGGGGAGTTGAAGGAGAAGGCCCCGGGGCTGGCCTCGTGGTAGTGGATGTCGCAGGGCGCGCAATGCAGATCGGCGGAGAAAGGCAGCGGCGCGCCGGCCCCGCCCTCGGCGAGCGGGTACACCTGCAGGCGACCGCGGCCGAGCGTGAAGGCCTTCTCCAGCGACTCGGCGAGCCTGCCGCGCTCGGCCGCCACGAGCGGGACGCGGTCCTGAACCACCTCGAGCAGGTCGCCTTCGTCATGGTGGATGCGCGTGTAGCCCTGGCGGGCGAGCAGTTGCAGGACTTCGTCCTTCTGGAAATTCGCCGGCACCCGGACCGGGAATGTCACGAGCAGCCGCGTGCCGGCGAGCAGCCGCCCGGAGAGTTCCGCGAGCACCGTCTCGGGCGTGTCGCGCTGCACGGCCCGGCCGCAGTTGCGGCAGTGCAGTCGCGCAGCCCGCGCGAACAGCAGCTTCAGGTGGTCAGCCAGCTCGGTCATGGTGCCGACCGTCGAGCGCGAGGTGCGCACCGGGTTGGTCTGGTCGATGGCGATGGCGGGCGGAATGCCGTCGATGCGGTCCGCGGCAGGCTTGTCCATGCGGTCGAGGAACTGCCGCGCGTAGGGCGAGAAGGTCTCGACGTACCGCCGCTGGCCCTCGGCGTACACCGTGTCGAAAGCGAGCGAGGACTTGCCCGAGCCGCTGACGCCCGTCACCACGATGATCTCGCCGAGCGGCAGGTCGACGTCGATGCCGCGCAGATTGTTCTGCCGCGCGCCGCGGATGACGATCTGTCCTGCGGCGGGCGGATCGCGGCGCGGCTTGGTTCTGGGTGATCCGGGCATGCGTTCTGGTCGGGCGGAATCCTCCGATATTACGGATGGCGACCACTCATTTATATGATTTCCGCTCTCCTTCGCTGGGCGACACGCGCCGGCCGTCCATGGCCGGCTCACTACGGGTTGCGCCGGCTGCTGCCGTCCTGGCAGCCGGCTTCACAGGTGCGGTCACCGGGTGTCGGAGTCGGCCGCAGTCGGTTCATTCATCGGCGGGCGTGTGAAGCGAGCGCAGCAGGCTGCGAAGCGAAGTGGAACCCGAGCGAACGGAGGCCATGCATGGCCGCAGCGAGCGTCCCGCCAATGGATGAACCGCTTGCGGCTTTGCCACGCCATCGGAGGAAGCAGAGCCTTGAAATCGGGTGGCAAGGGGCTGACGGCAGTGGGCCCGCGGACCGAAGGCCGCCGTGTCGCGCGGTCCCAAAGCCGCTATGATGCGCGCCGGGCCGGATCAGCGACGGGAGGCCCCGGGGTGCAACACCCGGCAACGGCATGGCAGGGCAACTCTTCCACGTCATCGACACCAGCGGACTCGACCGGCCGTTGCTCGATGAGCTATGCGAGATCACCACGCAGGTGCGCAGCATCGCCAAGACCGGCGAGGGCGCACGCGCCCTGCAGATGCTGCTGCCGCAGGCACGCGCCATGCTCTATTTCCCGCAGCCGTCCACCCGGACGTTTCTCTCCTTCAACAACGCCTGCCACGTGCTC
>CAZFWB010000245.1:0-3051 GCA_964522655.1 uncultured Chromatiaceae bacterium
AAGCGCGAAGAAGGTGAGCAGCACCAGGGACTGCAGGACGCGCGTCGACACGGAAACACTCATCGCGAGAATCCTCCGGCGCCCTAGACGCGGCTGCCAGGCAGCAGCCTGCGCAGGCCGACACGGTATCGCAGGTGCTGGTAGAAACCGAACGCGAGCCATATGCAGAACAGCATGATGTAGTAGAAACCGAGTGTGCTGTGCATGTAGCCCATCGGGATTCGGATCTCCTCGCTCTTCGCCACCAGCCGTGGGAGTGTTATTCCGAACAACACCACGTCGCGGCCCTCGCCCCAGGCATAGAAGAACCCGATCACTCCGGTTACTGCGAACACCAGGCAGAGAAAGACGAGAATGCACCGGTTGAACGCGAAGGAATTCTCGGGCAACCCCGGCGGCGGCGCGGGCGCCGGGTCTCGGGCGAACCACCACAGCCGCACTCCTGCGACGACGGCGACAATCAGCCCGAGACTGTCGTGTACGAGCCGCAGCGTATAGCGCTGGTCGAGCGCCGTGCGCGGCAGCATCACGATGTTGATCAGCAGGACAGCGAACAGCACCGCGAGCGTCCAGCCCATGATCGTCGAGCGCCGGTCCTGTATGCCCGGGGGAAGTGGCGTACTCATGTCCCTGTTCGTGCCTCTGCCGTCGCCGGCGACTGAAACCGCGCACAGTTTACCCATTCGTGAGCCCGGGCGCGGCGCGTGCCCTCCGTACCGCCCGGCAGTCGCGAGTGACCCGTCCGCGGTCTTGCGGCCGGCCGGGTCCACTCCGTGCAGCTACACGAGGATGCTGAGGCGAGTGAGCAGGGCGGGCGTGTAACCGTTTGCGGAATTGACCGGCGGAAAGGTCCGCATGGCTGTTGCGTCGGCCGGCACGGTGCGCGCTCAGGCGTTCTCCGGTGGCCGGACTGCCTGCACCGCGACGGCGAGCGTATCCGGTCCGCTGTGTACGCTCGCTGCCGCGCCGAGTTCACTGACGAGCACACCCGCGTTATCCGGCACGCGTTCGCGCAGCGCTGACGCGAGCCTTGTCGCCGCCTCCGGCAGCCCCGCGTGCGCCACCGCGAAGCGGTATTTCTGCCGAGGGGTGAGCGCCGCGGTCGAGCGGGCGAGCAAGGCGGCGACAGGGTCTCGCCCGCGCAGGAACAGCCCGCTCACGCCCACCGCGCCGCGGCCCATGTGGAGCACCGGCCGCACCGGGATCGTGCGCGTCAGCCATCGCAGGGCGCCCGGCAGCCGGCCGCCGCGTACCGCCCAGGCGAGATCTGCCACGACGGCGAAGCTGCGGGTGGCGGCGACGGCGCGCCGCACGGATGCCAGCAGTTCCCCGAGCGGCAGCCCGGCCCGCGCGCACTCGGCCGCGTGCATCGCGACCAGGCCCTGGCCGATCGAGGCGTTGCGACTGTCGATCACGGTGATCCGCTCAGGCGTGCTGCTGCGCCGGGCGGCGGTCTGCGAGGCCTGCCAGGTGCCGCTGACCTGCCGGTCCAGGCTGATGGCCACCACGTGCTCGTGGTGGCTAGCGAGGTATTCGTATACGCGGCGCAGATCTGCCGGGGCGGGCTGCGATGTTCGCGGATGCACGCGACTCGAGCCGACTTCGCGCAGGAACTCCTCGCTCGTCATTGTGACCTTGTCGAGAAAAGTCCGGTCCGCGAAGTGGACGCGCAGCGGGATCATGTGAATGCCGAGTTCCTCGCACACCTCCTCGGGCAGATCGGCCCCGGAATCCGTGACCACTGCGATCGCCCGATCGCTGTGGGCTCGCGCGCTGGCCTGTCTGCGCATGTCGTCGGCTTTCTCGCCGGCAACGACGCCGAAGCGCGCGGCAACGGCAAAAACGGCCCCGGGGTCGTTGGCGTGGATGTGGATGCGCACCTTGCTTCGGTGGCCGGCGAGTACGAGGCTCGTGCCGAGCGCGCCGAGCTGGTCATGCAGGCGGCGCCGGTCTATCGCGGGGGCGGTCACGATACACTCCGTGCAGAAGCGAAACTCGATGGTCCGGCCTGCACCTTCGCTGAAGGCACGCGCCGGTGCATCGGTTGGTCCAGCGGTCTCCCGCGGCGCCTGGTCGCCGGTGGTTGCCCGGCCGAGGATCGCGTCGACGAACCCCTCCAAGAACAACAGGAAACCGCGCGCTCCGGCGTCCTCCACTCCGGCGTTTCGCAGGGCGGGCAGCGTGTCGCGGGTGGCAGCCACCGCGTCACGGCCCGCGGTGACCGCCGCCTCGAGCGCCCCGGCGAGATCGCCCGGGCGTTCGCGAGCGACCTGTGCGAGCCGCCCGGCCACCGCCGAGATGACGCTGAGAATCGTGCCTTCCTGCGGCGCATCCAGCGCGCCGCGCGCGTAGCGGTCCGCATTGGCAAACGCGGCGGCGAGCGCGGCGAGGTCCGCCTGGCTGCGCTCACTCAGTGCGTCGGCGAGACCTTGCAGCAGTTCCGCGACGATCGCGCCGGAGTTGCCGCGCGCCGCGTCGAGCGCCGCGTCGGCCGCGGCGGCGAAGACCCCACCCGCGCCGCCGGCCGACGTGGCCAGCAGCGCATGATCGACGGCGCCGAGCGTGAGCGACAGGTTGGTGCCGGTGTCGCCATCGGGCACGGGAAAGACATTGATGCGGTTGAGCAGGTCGGTCTGGGCCAGAACGCGGGCGATGCCGGCCCGCAGCGCCAGCCGTAGCAGCTCCCCGTCGACGCGCTGGTCCTGGATGGTCAATCGCGGGTCAGCAGGAAGCGCCGGCCGTTCTCACTCAACACCACTCCCTCGGGGGTGATCTCCTCGACCTGCGGGCCTTCGGACAGCTGCGCTCCCTCGACGTATTTGCGCATGTTGATGAACACGAAGCGCTCGGCGGGCGTGGTGCTGAACACGTGGATGTCGAGGTGCATCGGCCGGGCCGGCAGGGCGCCGCTGGCCATGAGTTGAGCGGCGGTCGGCAGGTCGTCGGTGACCGTGCCCGCCGGCGCCGTGGGCGGCTCGGCGATCTGCTCGGCTGCCGCATCCAGGCCGGCGGCGCGCGCCCCGGCGGGCGCGAGCTCCGGCTCGCCCGGGT
>CAZFWB010000246.1:0-3045 GCA_964522655.1 uncultured Chromatiaceae bacterium
CTCCCGCGCCTGCCGCCGCCGGATCTCGCCACCGCCCGCCTCATCATCGAGGGGGCGCTCGGCAGCGGCCGCATGCTGCTGACGCTGCCGGAATCGAAGGCCGTACTGTCCGCGTTCCGCATCCCGATCGTGCCGAGCATGCCGGCGCACACGCCGGCCGAGGCGGTGACCGTCGCCACCGAACTCGGGTTCCCGGTGGCGATGAAGATTCTCTCGCCTGACATCACCCACAAGACCGACGTCGGCGGCGTGCGCCTCGGCCTCGGCGATGCGCGCGCGGTGCGCGCCGCATACCAGGAGATGACGGAACGGGTCGCACGGCTGCAGCCGGAGGCGCGCATCGAGGGCGTGGTGATCGAGCCGATGTCTGCGAGTCGCAATGTCCGGGAACTGATGGTGGGAATCGCACGCGACGAGGTCTTCGGGCCGGTGATCAGCTGCGGCCTGGGCGGCACGCTGGTCGAGATTCTCGGCGACAGCGCCGTCTCGTTGCCGCCACTCAATCAGCGGCTGGCCGGTGAGCTCGTCGGGCGCACCCGAGCGGCCCGGTACCTGGAGGCATTCCGTGGCGTGCCCGCCGCCGACCGGGCCGCCGTCCGCGACCTGCTGCTGCGGGTGTCGGAGATGGTCTGCGAGCTGCCGTTGCTGGTGGAGATGGACCTCAATCCGGTCCTCGCTGCGGAAGGCGGGGCCGTCGTGGCCGACGCGCGCCTGCTGGTCGAGTGGGGGCGGCCCGCGGCGCGGCCGTACGACCATATGGCGATTCATCCGTATCCGAGCGCGCTGGTGCGGGCGGTCGATCTCGCCGACGGTACCGTGGTCACGCTGCGGCCGATCCGTCCCGAGGACGCAGTGATCGAGCGCGACTTCGTCAACAACCTGTCGGGCCAGACGCGCTACCTGCGTTTCATGTACGCGCTCGCGGAGATCACGCCGGCCATGCTGGCTCGGTTCACCCAGATCGACTACGACCGCGAGATGGCGCTGATCGCGGTGATGGAGACCGCTGACGGTGAGCGCGAGATCGGTGTGGCGCGTTACGCGACCCTGCACGACGGCGAATCGTGCGAGTTCGCGATCGTCGTCGCCGACGACTGGCAGGGCCGCGGGCTCGGCCGGCACCTGCTCGAGGCCATCATCGACGTCGCGCGGGCGCGACGCCTGAAGCACATGCAGGGGGTGGCGCTGGTGGAAAACGTCGGCATGCTGAAGCTCGCGCGGTCGCTCGGCTTCGAGGTGCGCGTCGACCCGAGCGACCCGCAGCTGATGCAGATGAGCCTCGGCCTCGAAGCGCCGCTCCGGTAATGTTCCCGCTGGTCAGGTCCGGCAGTGACCGGCAGGCCGCGCCGTCAACCGTGCAGGGCGGCGGCGACCGCGGCGACAAGCTGGCGCAGGTGCTGTTCCTCGTGCGCGGTGGAGAGGAAGCCAACCTCATAAGGGCTCGGGGGCAGATAGATGGCGCGCTCGAGCAGGGCGTGAAACAGGCGCGGGTAATTCCCGGTCACCTCGCCGTCGATTGCGTCCGCGGCGCGCAGGGTTGCGCGCGGGCCACGCGCGCCCGGCACCCAGAAGATCGAGCCGACGCGTTGCACGTGGATTCCTGCCTCGGTGAGCAGTGATTCGAGCAGTGCGCCGCGCTCGTCCAGCTCCGCGTAGGCGTTGCCGGCCGCCAGTTCGTGCAGTGTCGCGAGTCCGGCGCGCATCGCCAGCGGGTTCGCGCTCAACGTTCCCGCCTGGTAGACGGGCCCCGAGGGCGCCATTCGTGCCATCAGGTCGCGCGGTCCGGCGAAGGCGCCGACCGGGAAGCCCCCGCCGATGACCTTGCCGTAGACGACGAGGTCGGGGATCACGCCGGAGACCTCCGCGTAGCCGCCGAAGGCGAGGCGGAAGCCGCTGATCACCTCGTCGAAGATCAGGAGCGCATCGTGGCGGCAGCAGGCCTCGCGCAGGCCGCGAATGAATTCCGCGCGCTGCGGAAGCAGCCCGTGGTTGGCCGGCAGCGGCTCGATGATCGCGGCTGCGATGTCCCTACCGTGGCGCCCGAAGAGTTCTGCCAGGCCGGCCGCGTCGTCGAGGCGCGCCACCAGCGTGTCGGCCACGACGCCGGGCGGCACGCCGGCGCTCCCGGCAACGCCCGCGGTGGCGAGCCCCGAGCCCGCGCGGATCAGCATCGTGTCCGAGTGGCCGTGATAGCAGCCGGCGAACTTGAGAACCTTGTGCCGGCCGGTCGCGCCGCGGGCGAGCCGAATCGCCGCCATCACCGCCTCGGTGCCGGAATTCACGAAACGAATGCTCTCCGCCCACGGGACGTGCCGGCTGATGAGCTCGGCGAGTTCGAGCGAGTAGGGCTCGGCGGTGCCGTAGCTCCAGCCGTCGCGCAGCGCGGCGGCCGCCGCCTGCATCACCTTCGGGTGGGCGTGGCCGAGCGGCAGCGGGCCGAAGGCCATGCAGAAGTCGAGCAACCGCCGGCCGGCGCAGTCCTCCAGGTACGCGCCCGCCGCACGGCGGGTGAAAAAGGGCGTGCCGCCCACCTCCCGGAAGGAACGGACCGGTGAGTGCACGCCGCCGGGGATCACGGCGAGCGCGCGCCGGAACAGTTCCTCGGCGGACTCCACTTCCGGGTTCACGGCGGGCGTGGCCCGATCAGCGGCCGAGGATGGCGCCGGTGCGGCGCGCCGCGTAGCTGATGATCATGTCCGCCCCGGCGCGCCGGCAGGCGGTCCAGGCTTCCGCCTGCGCGCGGTCGAGGTCGGTGAGTCCCTCGCGCGCGAGCAGTTCCAGCGCGGCCTGCTCGCCGCTCGTCTGGTAAACCGCCCAGGGCCCCGCTATGCGCTCCGACAACGTCTTCAACACGTCGAGATAGAGGAGCCCCGGCTTGACCATGAGGATGTCGGCGCCCTCGGCCTCGTCGCGCAGGGCGCTGGCAAGGGCGTCTTTCGGTCGTGCCGGATCGAGCTGGTAGCTGGCGCGGTCGCGCAAAGGCGCCTCGCGCGACGGCGCGGAATCGGCCGCGGCGCGAAACGGGCCGTAGAACGCGGAGTGGAA
>CAZFWB010000247.1:0-3030 GCA_964522655.1 uncultured Chromatiaceae bacterium
TCAACCACATGAACGCGGACTGGTTCGATCCTGCGCACTGGCCGGCGGCGCGCGCGGCGCCCGGTTACTCCGGCGGGCGTGGCGCGACCCTGTTCATTCATTGCGAAGGCCAGGACTGGGTGCTGCGCCACTATCACCGGGGTGGCACTGCGGCCCGCTTCGCGAGCGATGGCTTTCTCTGGCTGGGCGAGGAGCGCACGCGCTCTTTCGTCGAGTGGCGTCTCCTCGCCCGTATCCGGGAGGCCGCCCTGCCGGCGCCCAGACCGGTAGCGGCCCGCTACCGGCGCCAGGGCATGCTCTATCGTGCCGACCTGATTACGGTGCTCATTCCCGGCGTCGTGCCCTTGTCCACGTATCTCGGCAGGGGCGCGGTGAACGAAGAGGTGTGGCGCAACGTCGGCGCCTGTGTGGGCCGTTTTCACCGAGCCGGTTTCTTTCACGCCGACCTCACCGCGCACAACCTGCAGATCAACGAGCGCGGTGAGATTTTCCTGCTCGATTTCGATCGCGGCCGAGCGATGCCCGCTGCCGGCGCCTGGCAGCGGCGCAACCTCGGGCGGCTGCACCGCTCGCTACGGAAGATCAGCGCCAACGGCTCGGTGCGCTTTACCGCGGCGAACTGGGCCGCGATTCTCGCCGGCTACGGCGCCGAGCGGCCCGCCGTGACGTCCTGAGGCCGGCTGCGCAGAGCCTTAAGGCGCGGATCAGCGATACGGGTCCGGGAAGCCCTCCGGACGTCCCTTGAAGCGACGGTGAATCCAGTAGTACTGCTCGGGCGCCTGCCGGATGCGCGCTTCGAACAGCGCCATGACTCGTCGCGCGTCGGCGGCGACGTCGCCGCTCGGGAACGATTCCAACGCCGGCAGGATGCTCACGCGGTAGCCGCTGCCGTCGGGCATGCGCCGCGGGAAGTACGGCACGACCGGTGAACCGCTCAGGCGGGCGATGTGGGTGAGTGCGCCGTTGGTCATTGCGGGCTCGCCGAAGAACGGGACCAGCACGCTGTATCGGCGCCGGTAACTCTGGTCGGGTGCGTACCATACCGCGAGGCCCTGTTTCAGGGCCCGCAGCAGCCCGCGCATGCGGTCTTTGGGGATGACCGCTTGCAGGGCTCGGCTCCGTGCCCGGCGCAGAAACTCGTCGAGCAGCGGGTTGCGATTCGGCCGGTAGAGACCGCCGATGGCCGGCACGATGAGGCGCAGGGCGCGGCCGGTGAGTTCGCCTCCGGAAAAGTGCCCGCTGATCACCAGCGCTCCGCGCCCCCTGAGCAATGCGTCTGTCAGGTTCTCGAGCCCGTCGAAGCGCACCAGCCGCCGCACGCGCCGGTCGCTCGCCCACCAGGCCATGCCCAGTTCGAAAAAGCCGATGCCCAGCGAGGCGAAATGCCGGCGCAGCAGCCGGTTGCGATCGCGTTCGTCGAGGTCCGGAAAGCACAGGCGCAGATTGGTCGCGGCGATCCGGCGCCGTGTGGGTAACAGCACGTAGAGCAGCCGGCCCACGCCGGCGCCCAGCGCCAGCTGCGCGCGGAAGGGCAGGGCGACGAGCAGGCGCAGCAGCCCGGCGCCGAGCCACAGCGGCCAATGGCGTGGCTGCCAGAAGCTGAGCAGCGATACGTGTTGTTCCGGGGGGTGGTTCATGCGGCCAGGCAGCACATGCTAGGTGCAGGGTGGGCCCTGCGAAAGAGGGCCGCATGCGGGAAAACCGTTCGACAGGCCGCCTCGAACCATTCAATACCGCCCCCTCGCGGGGCGACGGGCGGAGAAGCCGCCGCGGCCGGGGTTGAATTATCCGCCGCCGCAACCACCTAATACGCAACCGTTCGTCGTGAGGAGACCATACGTGAAACGTGTCTTGCTGCTGATTGCCACGAATATCGCGGTGCTGCTCGTGCTGTCCGTGGTGGCGCGGGTGCTCGGCCTGGATCGGGTCCTCGATCAGCAGGGCGGGATAAATTTCCAGGCGTTACTGGCTTTCTGCGCCGTGTTCGGTTTCGGCGGCGCGCTGATCTCGCTGGCCATGTCCAAGTGGATCGCCAAGCGCAGCACGGGCGCGCGGGTCATCACCCAGCCGCGTGACCCGACGGAGGCCTGGCTTCTCGAGACTGTACAACGCCAGGCGCGGCAGGCCGGCATCGGCATGCCGGAGGTCGCGATCTATGACGCGCCGGACATGAACGCTTTTGCGACGGGAGCGCGGCGCGACAGCGCGCTGGTCGCCGTCAGCACCGGGCTCCTGCGAAGCATGGACCGCCGTGAGGTCGAAGCCGTGCTGGGCCACGAGATTTCGCACGTCGCCAACGGCGACATGGTTACCCTGACCCTGATACAGGGCGTCGTAAACACCTTCGTGTTGTTCCTGTCGCGCGTGATCGGTTACGTGGTCGACCGGGCGGTGTTCCGCTCGGAGCGTGATCATGGCCCGGGCTTCTTCATCACCAGCCTGGTCGCCCAGCTGGTGCTCGGCGTGCTCGCCAGCATGATCGTCGCGTGGTTTTCCCGGCAGCGGGAGTTCCGCGCCGACGCCGGGGGAGCGAACCTCGCGGGCCGCGACGGCATGATTGCGGCGCTTGAGCGGCTGAAAAGCGCGCACGAGCCGAGCGCGTTGCCCGATTCGATGAAGGCGTTCGGCATATCCGGCGGCGGTGGCATCTCGCGGCTGTTCATGTCGCACCCGCCGCTCGACGAGCGCATCGCCGCGCTGCGCACTGCCACGCAGCTGAGATTCGGCTGACCGCAGGGCCGGGACCGGCGGGCCGGTCCCGGCCTCACTCGGTGTCCTGCCCGGCTGCGGGCTCTTCCTTCTCACTCGCCTCGATATCGCGGTCCTTGCCGTTCTCGTCCTCGGCCGATGCGAGCGCGAGCGGACCCGGCTGCGACTCGGTCCCCAGGTGGAAGGCGGCGAAACCGGGCATCACGACCTGGTTTACCGCCATGCCGATGACGCGGCCGCCGGAGGGCGCGTAGATCAGGTTCTGCTCGTTGCTGATCGGGTCCGTGACCGTGCCCAGGATGTCGCCAGCTCGCACCGTCT
>CAZFWB010000248.1:0-3001 GCA_964522655.1 uncultured Chromatiaceae bacterium
GACGCTCCAGCGCATCGAGACCAGGGTCCCCGCCGGCGCGCCCATCTCGTGATCGGAGAGCACCGGGCCACGACGGGGGCTGCGGATGCGCAGCGGCACCTCGCGAAATCCCCCGGCGCTCGCGAACTCGCGAACCCGCACGGTCTCCTCGACCACGTCGAACTTCAGTGCAACGTCACCCTCGAGATAGCCGCCCGGATCCGCAGGATCCTCGCGCTCTAGGTACAGATCGATCACGTCCCCGTAGGAGTTGGTGACCCCATAGGCAATGTGATCCGTGCGTGCCACCGCAAGGCCGGGCAGACCGGGGCCGGCAAGCCCTACCGCGCGCAGCTCCGGCGTAATGAGCGCGATCGGGTGCCAGCGCCCGGGAAGAGTGCGCGCGTCGATATGGGGATTGTTCACGACCACCGCTGCGCCGCGCGCAGAGCGGCCGGGCCCCACCACCCAGGCGTTGCTGCCGAGCTGCAGGGGGCGCGGCTCAGCGGCGAGCCAGGAGCTGGCGTCGAGCGCCGTCGCGGCGCCCGGCCCCATCGCCCCGGCTTGCCGTGAGCCGTCGTCGGGATTGACCGTGAGCTGGGCGATCTCTGCCGCGCGTTGTGGCCCGACCCGCCCGATGACCGCGAGGCTGATCAGTTCTGCGCTGAGATTGGTCGAGCTTGCCCAGTTCACGAAGTAACTGAGCGCCATGGAGTCGGCGAGCGTCCAGGGCTGTGGTTCGATGCCGAGGACCTGCAGCGCCACCGGGTGCTCGTCGGCGTGCTCACGGATATAGGCGTTCAGGCCTTCCAGGTAGAGTTCCCGCTGACGACGCGACGGCCCCGTGAGCAGCGCCGCATGGCGCCTCGCCAGCCGCGGGATGCCGGCCACGCGCACCTGGATGTCGGATTTCAGCCCCGCCGCGCCGATCAACTCGGCGAGGCGGCCGTTGGCGAGGTGGCGGCTGAATTCGATGATGAACAGGTGATCCTGCGCGGTGACGAAGCCCTGCGCGCGCAGCGCGTCGTCCATCGATGCCGCATAGATGTAGGGCACGCCCTGCTCGTCGCGCAGCACGCGGACCGGCTGCGCGAGGGCCGGGAACGTCATCGTGCCGTCGGTCTGGTAGCGATCGGCGAGATGCAGCCACGCGTACCCACCGGCGGACAACGCCGGGACCGCCACCGCCAGAGCGATCACGATCCGTCGCAACCAGCCCATCAGTCACCTCCCGCCATGCCGGCGGCTTCGCCCACCAGAATGACGTGCACGCGCAACGGGCCATGCGCGCCGAGCCGGCTCGGCACGCCGAGGTCGGCCGTCCTCGACGGCCCGAGCACGAGGTTCAGCAGGCGCGGTGTGGGTGCCGTCCTCAGGCGCGACCAAAGTTCTTCCAGTGACCCGACCAGTTGCCCGCTGCCCACCACCACCACGTGAGTCGCCGCGAGGAAAGCTGATTCCGCCGCGTGCGCTGCGCCGCTGGCCATGACGATCACGCCCTCCTCGGCCACCGCGGCGAAACAGCCGGTGACGACGGTGTCGCCATCCGCCTGCGGCGTGCCGCTCTGGCAGCGCAGCTCGCCGACCGCGCCGGGCTGAAGCCCGGGTGGCGCCGCGCTGAGCCGCACCTGCAGCGGTAAGCCCCACTGCCGCAGGTAGGCGACAACTGCAGCAGCCACCTCGTCCGGAGCGCCGACCTCGGCAACCGTGGCGGCGGCGGCCGTGGCCCGCGCGCGAAACAGTTCAAGGTGCCGGTACTTCGGTTTCGGAAAGTTTTCCGGACTTTCCGAAACCGAAGTACCGGCACCGGTCCCACCGGTCCGCGGCCGCGCGGCGCGAGGCAGCCGCGCGAGTATTTCGTCGCGCGCGCCGCTCACGTGGACGACGCCCGCCGGCGCCGCCAGCGTTCCTGGAAAGTCTCGCCATCCGGAGCCGGCAGGTCCCGCATCCCGGTCCAGCCGCGCAGCATCGGCAGACGCCGAATGCGCCGGCGTGGCCCGCTGGGCACTGAAACGCTGCGCAGTGCGCGGGCCGCAACAGCGAGGGCCGAGCGGTACAGCAGCGGGTGCTCGCAGAGCCAGCGCCACAGGCGCATTCCGGCACGCGCCGACGCGCCGCCGCTGCGCGACTCGAACGCCCGCTCGCGCCAGGCGCGCAGCAACCGTGGCAATGGGATCGAGACCGGACAGACGGCCTCGCAGCGCCCGCACAGCGTGGACGCCTGCGGCAGCGGCGCCGCCGCCGGCAGTCCGGCCAGCGCCGGCGTCAGCACAGCGCCCATCGGACCGGAATAGACCGAGCCATAGGCGTGGCCGCCGACGGCGGTGTACACCGGGCAGTGGTTGAGGCAGGCCGAACAACGGATGCAGCGCAGGATGTCGGCCAGCGGAGTGCCGAACAGGCGGCTGCGCCCATTGTCCACCAGCACGACGTGAAAGCCCGACGGGCCGGACGCATCGGCCGGCCGCCGTGCGCCGTTCACCAGCGTCGTGTAGGTGCTCAGTGGTTCGCCGATCGCCGAGCGCGCCAGCACCCGCAGCAGCACGCCGACGTCGTCGAGCGTCGGCACGATCTTCTCGATGCCGGTCACCACGATATGCGTCGCCGGCAGCGAGACGGTCAGGTCGGCGTTGCCCTCGTTGGTGACGAGGACGACGCTGCCGTCCTCGGCCACCAGAAAGTTCGCGCCGGTGATGCCGACATCGGCACTCGTGAACACGGCACGCAACTCCTCGCGCGCCTCGGCGAGCATCTCCTCCGCCGTCGCCAGCGGTTTGACGCGCTCGCGGACATGGCTGCGCTCGAATGTGGCTGCGACGTCGGCAAGTGCGAGGTGCAGAGCCGGCGCGAGGATGTGGCTCGGCCGCTCGCCACGCAGCTGGATGATGTACTCGCCGAGATCGGTCTCCGTCACGCGCAGCCCCTGCCGCGCCAGGTGCTCGTTCAGGCCGATCTCCTCGGTCACCATGGACTTGCTCTTGATCACGCGCCTCGCGCCGGCGCTGCGGCAGATATCCGCTAC
>CAZFWB010000249.1:0-2956 GCA_964522655.1 uncultured Chromatiaceae bacterium
CCGCTCGCGCTGCTGTGCACCGGCGCGACGCTGGATTTCCGCAGCCTGCGCAGCGCAGCCGCCAACACCGCGCTGGCCACCTTCGGCAAGCTGGTGGTGATGCCGCTCGTGTTCACGCTCGGCGCATGGGCGGCCGGATTCCGCGCCATGGAACTCGGCGTGCTGATGCTGATGGCGTCCTCGCCCTCGGCAGCGGCGAGTTATTCGATGGTGCGGGCGATGGGCGGCAACGCCACGCTGGCGGCCAACATCATCGCGCTGACCACACTCGGCTCGCTGCTCACCACCAGCGCAGGGGTTTGGCTGCTGCGCGGGTTTGGGCTGATCTAGCGGAACAATTCGCGGCCTTCGCCGCTCCTGTACGAGGGTTCCGGCCGTGGAGGCTTCTTGCAGGAGCGGCGCAAGCCGCGAGCCTCCCGGCATTCTCCCGCGCTCACGGCTTCGATGGCGTCCGCCTCGGATCGACCCGCCGGCACTGTACCGGCGCGATATCCGACAGGTTGCCGGTGGCAGCGTGGAACAGCGAGCCCAGGGCGCGCCCGTTCTGCCAGGTCTCGTGCAGCGCGAGCGAACCGCGCAGGCCTTCGAGCTGCACGGCGTCGGGCTGCGGTGCGCCGAAGTCGAGCAGGCGCAGCTCGCCATCCGCGTCGGCGATCGCCTCGAAACGCAGCGCGCCAGCCAGGTCGGGTGAGGCATCGCTCTGGCCGGCGGGAAAGCGCGGGGTCTCCGGCTGGCCGGGAATGTTCCAGAGGAAATCCGGTGTGACGATCTCGAAGCGGGTCACGCGGCGTCCATCCGCGGCCAGGCCGAGCACCAGCCGGGTGTCGTCGGCGTCGTCCATGCTGCTGCACACCACGAGCCAGTACGTGGTGGTCGCTGCAGAGTCGGCGGGCGGCGCGCCGGTGGAGGGCGTGCGGGCGTCGCAGCCGCTCGCGAACACGAGGCCGGCCAGCATGCACAGGGTGGTGGCGGCGATTCTGGGGGTCGAGCGCGAGGGCATGGAGAACATGGGCATCGCCTCCGTCCGCAAGAGCGGGATAAGGGGATTATGGCCGAATTTCCCGCGGGCTTCGTCCGCGCATCGTGTCGCCCACCGCCGCTTGCGAGCGCTGGTCTTGCCAACCCCGATTCCATGGGCTTAAGTGAAGTCAGGAACCTCGCCCAGGGAGAATGCCATGCTGGTTACGCGCGAACTGCTCACCCGGATGGGGGCCTCGGCAGCGCATGCCGATCGTCACCTCGATGCGCTCAATGCGGCAATGGCGGTGCATGGCATCGACACCGAGCTGCGCATCGCGCACTTTCTCGCGCAGCTGATGCACGAATCCGGCTGCCTGCGCCTGACGGAGGAGAACCTCAACTACTCCGCCGAAGGCTTGCGCAAGGTCTTCCGCCGGTATTACCGCAGCGACGCCGAGGCGCAGGCCCACGCGCGCCAGCCCGAGCAAATCGCCAACCGCGTCTACGCCAGCCGCATGGGCAACGGCCCGGAGTCCAGCGGCGACGGCTATCGGTATCGTGGTCGCGGACTGATCCAGCTCACCGGCAAGGACAATTACCGCAGCTTCGCGCAGTGGTGCGGTGCGGACGTGGTGGCCAATCCGGACTGGGTGGCCGAACGGTACGCGGTCGAGTCCGCGGTGTACTACTGGGATCGCAACGGGCTCAATGCGCTCGCCGACCTCGACGACCTCGGCGCGATCACGCGCCGCATCAACGGTGGCTTGATCGGCTTCGAGCATCGTCTCGAGCTCCTGCGCACGGCCAAGCGCACCTTGCGCGAGCTGGCGGCGGCCGGGACGGTGGAGACCGTCGCACAACCCGCGGTGCTGCAAGCCTCGCACCGCGTGAGTGCCACCCAGCTCACGCTGCGCAGTGCGCCGGTGGTCTCCGATCGTACGCGCATCGGCGTGCTGAACCAGGGCAAGAAGGTGCAGGTGCTCGGGCGCGCCGGCGAGCCTGGCTGGGTGCGCATCCGCGTGTCCCTGAACGGATTGCTGCGCGAAGGCGTGGTCGCCGAACGTTACCTCCAGGCCCTGTCCGCGGCAGCGCCGCCAGCGGCCCCTCCTCCTCCTCCTGCGCCCGCCCTGCCGATGGCCCACATGCAGCAGGATCGCGCCGACATCACCCGCCGACGCGATGGCGGGCGTGCCTATCCGCTCGGCGAAGCCGGCCGCCCGGCACGTGTCGGCGGCGACGCGGCGAGCCTGGCCGCCTCGGTGTCGGCGATCGTCGATTACCTCGACGTCGCCAACCCCGCCCATCTGCGCTACAGGCCAGCGGGCGGCACCACCTACTGCAACATCTACGCGACCGACGTCGCCTATCTCTGCGGCGTCTATCTGCCGCGGGTGTGGTGGACCGACCGTGCCCTGCTGCAGCTGCGCGAGGGCGCCGAGGTGGCGGTCGAATACGGCCGCACGGTGCGCGAGCTCAACGCCAACTCGCTCTACGACTGGCTGGAGGACCACGGCCCCGCTTTCGGCTGGAAGCGCGAGGTCGAGCTCACCGCGCTGCAGGCGGCGGCCAATGCCGGGCAGGTGTGCGTGATCGTCGCCCGCCGGGTGGACCTCAACCGCCCCGGCCACATCACCGTCGTGGTGCCGGAAACGTCGACGGCCACTGCAGTTCGTAACGTGCAGCACGAGGTGCTGCGTCCGCTCGAGTCCCAGGCCGGCACGCGCAACGTGTTGCGCGCGGCGGCGGCGAGCCCGTGGTGGTTGAACAGCCGCTTCCAGGCGCACGCGTTCTGGCGGCATTCCTGAGGCCGCGAACGGGCGGCCGGATCGATGCATCTGGCCGCCCGCGGCACTGAAAGCCAATCGAAAGCCCTCCTCCGTATCGTCCGCCTCACCCTGCGAGGCGGCACGTGTCCGCCGCGCAGCGAACACATTCCGATACGGAGGAGATCGCCATGCTGCTCAAGAAGACCCTGTTCGCCGCCGCCACCGCGGTG
>CAZFWB010000250.1:0-2943 GCA_964522655.1 uncultured Chromatiaceae bacterium
GCCTGCGCCGCCATGCCGGCGTGATTGTACACAGGATGATCGTAGCTCATCCGGGCGAGCACCTGCGCCGGATCGATCGCCTCGGGGGCGTTCAGGGTCAGCAGGACGCGCCGGGGGCTCGTCAGCCGCTGCAGCCGGGAGAGGTCGTAGGTCACCGTTGCCGAGCCGCTGGCATTGCCGCGCAGGCGGTGGTAATTCCAGGCCGCGCGCGCGAGCCGGCGGCGCGGCAGCAGCCGCTCGTCGGTGTGCAGGCAGGCGTCGTTGCGCCGGAAGGCGATGGTGCCCAGTATTTCACGCTCGGCGGGGCTCGGGTCCCTCAGCAATCGCAAGGCCTGGTCGGCGTGGCAGGCGAACACGGCTGCGTCGAAGCCGTGCGCGGCATCGCCCCGGGCCTTGACCATTACCCGGTCGCCCAGGCGGCGCACCCACTCGACGGGTGTGTTGAGGCGTACCCGCTCGGCGAACGGCTGCGTCATGGCCCGCACGTACTCGCGGGCGCCGCCGCTCACGGTGCGCCAGCGCGGGCGGCCCCACAGCTGCAGCAGGCCGTGGTTGCTGAAAAAGCGGCCGAAATGACGCGCCGGGAACGCGAGGATGGCGGCGGGCTCGGCCGACCAGATGGCTCCGGCCATCGGCAGCAGGTAGTCGTCCACCACCGGTCCGCGCAGGCCGTGAGCGGCGAGGAATTCGCCCAGGCAGAGCCCGTCCGGCGCGCGGATCAGCGCCTCGGCCTTGCCGTGCAGCTTCAGGATGTCGCGCAGCATGCGGTGATAGGAGCCGTTCAAGAGGTTGGCGCGTTGCGCGAACAAGCTGTTGAGCGAGCGGCCGCTGTACTCGAGCCCGCTGGTTTCGCAGCTCATTTAGAAGCTCATGTCGCCGGGCTGCGGGGCCACCCCGAGTTCGGCGAGCAGCGCGGTGAAAAAGGGGTAGTTCGGCTCGTTGTAAACGATGAAGCCCGTGTCGACCGCGAGGCGGCAGCCCGCGACCTCCACGTCCACGGTATGGGTATGGCCGCCGGCGTAGTCGGCAGCCTCGTACAGCGTGATGTCGTGGTCGCGGTACAGGCGGTAGGCGGCGCTCAGGCCGGCGACGCCGGCCCCGACGATGGCGATTCGCAAGCGACCAACTCCCTTCTGCTGGCGCGGGCCGGGCCAGCCCCGTTTACTCCGGCCCCGGCACCGGGCTTATCTTATCCGGCACACCGGGTCGTATCGGCTTTTCGTCTGCGGAAACCGTTTGGATTGGCCGGTCGAAGATTTACGCCGAGGGAGACCAACGAATGCCCGCAACTGCAGTTTTTGCGGCCCTGCTCGTGCCGTGCCTGGCCGCCGTTCTGGCCGGCTGCGGTGGTGGCCGGGCCATGACCGCAGCCGCCATGAATGCCTCCTACGAGCAGGCGCTCGAGCATACGTTCGCCGGCGCGGCCGAGCTCAGCGCGGCAGGCGAGCGCGAAGCGCTCGGCCGCCTCGAGGGTTTCTTTACGGACCTGCACGCAGAGGCCTTGCGCGAGCGGGCATCGGCCACCTACGCGCCGGAGGCCTACCTCAACGACACGCTCGCGGTCGTCGAGGGGGCGGAGGCAATCGGCGAGTATTTCGCCCGCACGGCCGGGCGGGTACGCGCGCTGCGCGTCGAGTTCCTGAACAGCGCGCGCGAGGGACCCGACTATTTCCTGCGCTGGCGCATGACGGTGGAGAGCGAGCGGCTGAACGGCGGCGAGC
Organism: uncultured Chromatiaceae bacterium; assembly: GCA_964522655.1. Taxonomy (GTDB): domain Bacteria; phylum Pseudomonadota; class Gammaproteobacteria; order Steroidobacterales; genus QUBU01. Next base: position 1,722 of record CAZFWB010000250.1, read on the forward strand.
CGATGGTCTCCTACGGCATGACGCATTTCCGCTTCGATTCTCGCGGCCGCGTCCTCCTGCACAAGGACTTCTGGGATGCCGGCACCGGGCTGTACGAATATCTGCCCGGGCTCTCGACACTGGTAAGAAGCGTGCGCGCCGCGGCGGAGGATCCATCATGACGACCATGGCGATAGAACTGTGCGAGCGCGGGCTGGTTCCCGACCCGCTGGTGCGCTTCGGCATGCGCCGGCTCATGAGCGCCAGGCTGAGCGAGGAGTCGCTCGACCGCTGCGAAGGCGAGTTCGAGCGTTATCGCCGGCGGCTCGAGGAGCTGCGTCGGAGCGCCGTGGCGGTCGAGACGGCGAGGGCCAACGAGCAGCACTACGAGTTGCCTGCCGCCTTCTTCACGCAGGTGCTCGGCCCGCACCTGAAATACAGCTGCTGCCAGTGGGATGGCGACGTCGGCACGCTCGCGCAGGCCGAGGAGCGCATGCTGGCGCTCACCTGTGAACGTGCCGGGCTTGCCGACGGGCAGGACATCCTGGAGCTGGGGTGCGGCTGGGGCTCGCTCACGCTGTGGATGGCCGCGCGTTATCCTTCAGCGCGCATCACCGCGGTATCGAACTCCGCCTCGCAGCGGGAGTTCATCACCAGGCGCGCCGCCGCCCGCGGTCTCGGCAATGTGCGTGTGCTGACGGCCGATGCCAATCAGTTCGACACGCCAGATCGATTCGATCGCGTGGTCTCGGTGGAAATGTTCGAGCACATGCGCAATTACGCGGTGCTGATGGAACGAATCGCGGGCTGGTTGCGGGACGATGGACGGCTGTTCGTGCACATCTTCTGTCATCGCCGGCTGATGTATCCGTTCACGACGGAGCGCGATGACGACTGGATGGGCCGGCATTTTTTCACCGGCGGGCTGATGCCCTCGGAGCACACGCTGCTCTATTTCCAGCGGCACCTGCGGCTCGAGGAGCAGTGGCGCGTGAGCGGCACGCACTACGAGCGCACTGCCAATGCCTGGCTCGCGCAGATGGACGAGCGGCGCGAAGCGGTCATGGCGGCGCTCGCCGGCGCGTACGGGCCCGGCGACGCACCACGCTGGTTCCGGCGCTGGAGGATGTTCTTCATGGCCTGCGCGGAACTCTTCGGGTACCGTGGGGGCAGCGAGTGGATGGTGGCACACTATCGCTTCGCCCGTTGACTCGATGGCGCGCCTGCTCTGGTCGCGACTTGC
>CAZFWB010000251.1:0-2922 GCA_964522655.1 uncultured Chromatiaceae bacterium
CGCGAGTTCCGGCAAAGCGGGAGGCGCGAGCAGCAGGGTGGGGGCGCCGCAGGTGAATGCCGCCGCCGGCAGCAGCGCCAGCGCGGCAGCGAGCCCCATCGGCAGCGCGGCTGGTTCGCCCGGTGACTCGGTTGACAGCAGCGGCACGAGCACGAAAAAGTTGGCCAGCACAAGGCCGGTCAGCAATGTCGCCAGGTCGGTCACGATGCCGTCATCGCACCCGCATGCCGGGCTGCGCGCCCTCGTCCGGGCTCACCAGGAAAATGGCTTTGCCGCCGTCGCCGGCGGCGAGCAGCATGCCCTCGGAAACGCCAAAGCGCATCTTGCGCGGCTTCAGGTTGGCCACCAGCAATACCTGGCGTCCAACCAGCGCCTGCGGATCGTACGCCGCGCGGATGCCGGCGAGCACCGTGCGTTGTTCGCCGCCGACGTCCACCGTGACCCGCAGCAGCTTGTCGGCACCCTCCACAGTCTCTGCGCCGAGGACGCGGGCGACGCGCAGGTCGATGCGCAGAAAATCGTCTATGTCGATCATGTCATTTTCCACTGCTGTCTTATCGTGCGCCTGTTCCTCTGCTGCGGCCGGTTTCGACGCCTCGACCATGCGGGCGACTGCGGCCGGATCGACGCGCGTGATCAGCGCCTCATAAGTATTGATGCGCCGGCCGAGGAGGGGCTTCGCGACGTCGTCCCAGCCGAGCGGTCCACAACCGAGAAAGGCCTCGGCGCGGGCGGCGAGCGCCGGCAATACCGGCTTGAGATAGATCAGAAGAACGAGGAACAGGTTGAGACCATCCGTGCATATCGTCTGCACCTCGCCGGCGCGGGATTGATTTTTTGCGAGGTTCCACGGCTTGCGCTCGTCGATGAACTGGTTGGCGCGGTCCGCCAGCCGCATGATCTCGCGCATCGCGCGCGCGTACTCGCGCGACTCGTAGCATTCGGCGATCGGACCGGCGGCCGCGGCGAACTCCGCGTGCAGGGCCGGTTCGCCGAGCGCGGACGCGAGCTGGCCGCCGAACTGGCGGCTGATGAAACCGGCGCAGCGGCTCGCGATGTTGGCGAATTTCCCGACCAGGTCCGAGTTGATGCGCGCAATGAAATCGTCGAGGTTGAGATCGATGTCGTCGGTGCCCGGGCCAAGCTTGAACGCGTAGTAGTAACGCAGGTATTCGGGGTTCAGATGCTCGAGGTAGGTCGCCGCGGCGATGAAGGTGCCGCGGGATTTCGACATCTTCTGGCCGTTGACGGTCAGAAAGCCGTGCACGAACACCCCGCTCGGCTTGCGGTAACCCGCCCCCTCCAGCACGGCGGGCCAGAACAGAGTGTGGAAGTAGGCGATGTCCTTGCCGATGAAATGATAGAGCTCGGCGCGGCTGTCCTCCGACCAAAAATATTCAAAATCAAGAGGATGCTTTCCATTCTTTGAGCGCTCTATGAGATTGAGCAGGCTCGCCATGTAGCCGACCGGTGCATCGAGCCAGACATAAAAGTACTTGTCCTCGGTCCCTGGGATCAGGAAGCCGAAATAAGGCGCATCGCGAGAGATGTCCCAGTCCTTCAGTCCTGCGGCAAACCACTCCTCGAGCTTTCGCGCCACGCTCGGGTCGAGGTGACCCGCGCTGGTCCAGCGGCGCAGCGAGGGCTCGAAGTGTCCGAGCCGGAAGAACAGGTGCTCGGATTCTTTCTGCACCGGCGGGCTGCCGCTCACCACGGAGCGGGCGTCGCGCAGGTCGGCGGGCGAATAGGTGGCGCCGCAGGACTCGCAGCTGTCGCCGTACTGATCCTTCGCGCCGCAGACGGGGCAGGTGCCGCGGATGAACCGGTCGGGAAGAAACATCCGCGCTTGCTCGTCGTACGCCTGCCGGATGAGGCGCCACTCAACCAGGCCGCGTTCGCGCAGCCGCGCATAGATTCGCTCGACCAGCAGCCGGTTCTCCTCCGAATGGGTGGTATGGTAGTTGTCGAACTCGATATGAAACTGCGCGAAATCGCGCAGGTGCTCGGCGCGAAAGCGCTCGACCAGTGTTTCCGGCGCGATACCTAGCTCGCGCGCCTTGAGCATGATCGGTGTGCCGTGGGCATCGCTGGCGCAGATATAGAGGCATCTGGCGCCTGCGAGCCGCTGAAAGCGCACCCAGATATCGGTCTGGACGTACTCCACCAGATGCCCGATGTGTATCGGGCCATTGGCGTAGGGTAGGGCGCTGGTGACGAGGATGTCGCGGGGCGGGCTGGGCATGGGGCGCGGCAGAGACTGGCGATCGCGAAGATGCGCCTATGCTAGCAAAATCGTGCGCCGCACTTGCGTAGCACGCCGCCACGCGTCGGCGGGACTGCCGGTTGACACGGCAGGCGCTGCGGCAGCCTGTCCGTTGACACGGCTGCCGGGCGGGCGCGCAATATCTGCGTTGGCACTCGAGGCATTGGGAGGAATTCATGGGCTTCAACGTGAAAACGGCAACTTTGCGCCCGCTGCTGCTGGCCACCATGATATGCATTCCGTGCGGCGCGATCGCCGCTGATCGGGCTACCTTCAAGGAAGGCCCGCGCCAGCTGACTGTCTGGAAGGTGCCGAACATACCCGAGGCGGCCGAGCCCTATTACGGCACCGACAACACGACCCTGATCGCGCAGGTGCAGGACCCGGACGCGGTCCCGGCGAAGCAGGGCGCGGCCGGTGGCGCGCTGACGTGGATTTTCACCGACCGCGGCGAGAGCCTGCGCCGCATCAACGGCGTCGGCCAGGACGGCTGTTCCTATTTTTTTCCGGGCATGAAGAAGCTCGTGTTCACCTCGATCCGGGACAACCTGGACATGCCGCTCGGCAACTGGTCGGACCCGCGGGACTATCCGGCGGGCGCCGAGCTGTACATGGCCAACATCGACGGCAGCAACGTGCAGCGGCTGACGCGCAATGCG
>CAZFWB010000252.1:0-750 GCA_964522655.1 uncultured Chromatiaceae bacterium
GCGAGCGGCGGTCGCCGCACGCTCCAGCCGCTCCGACGCGCTGGACCGGCGCGCATGCAGTTCCCCGCGCAGCCTGCGCGATTCGACCGCCGAGCGACGCAGTGTGACGAGCTGCGCGGCCAGGTCCACGAGGCCCGCTGCGCGACGGGCCGCCTGCAGGCGCTGCCGGTCCGCGTCGATCTCCGCGCTGCGCTCCTGCAACTCGGCAAGCGCGCGCTGCGCCCGTTCCGCCTTCTCGAAGCGCGCCCGCTCCCCGCGGGCGCGCTCCAGCGCCTCGGCGGCGGCCGAGCTTCGTTGCTGCAAGGACCTCAACATCGGGTCGACGTCGCGCTTCTCGGCCGCCAGCGCCTGCAGGCACGCCTCTAGCGCCGCCTCGTCTTCGAGCTCTTCCGGCCTCAGCAGCGCCGTGCGCTCGGCACGCAGCTGCTCTGCCGCCACCCGCAGTTCACGACTCCGCTCCTTGAGCGCCTCCTCGATACGCTCGTAGAACCCGGTGTCGAACAGCTGGCGCAGGATGTCCTCGCGCTCCCTCGAGCCGGCCAGCAACACGTCCCGGAACCGCCCCTGTGGCAACACGATGACCTGGCGGAACTGCTCGCTGCGGAAACCCAGCAGATCGACGATCGCCGCCGTGACGTTGCCGAAGCGCGTCGCCAGCACCCTGCCCTCCTCGGCCGGGCCCTCGATGTCGGTGCGGTCCCACAGGGTTGCCGCGGGGGGCGAGACCGTGTTGCCCTGCCCGACGCGCTT
>CAZFWB010000252.1:760-2816 GCA_964522655.1 uncultured Chromatiaceae bacterium
CCCACCGACCCCTTCCCTCCTTCCCTACTCGGCGCGCTCCTGTTCCGGCTGGCGGGTCACCCGGTACACGCGCGGACCGAGCTGGAAATCGAGGGTGACCGTGGTCTCCAGCTTCGGTCCCGCGAACTGGCTGCGAAAGCCCCTGCCGTCGCGGTCCATGCCGGTGGTGTCGCCGTACAGGGCGAAGCAGATGGCATCGAGCAGGGTCGTCTTGCCGGCGCCCGTCGGACCGTGCACCAGGAACAGGCGGCGCTCACCGAGCGCGCCGAAGTCGATGACCTGCGGCTCGGCATATGGCCCGAATGCCGTCAGCTCGAGCCTGAGCGGCCTCACCGGGAGGCCTCCCGGCTCTGCGCAAGCAGCGCGTCGTAGACTTCCCTGAAAGCGCCGGCCTGCGCCTCGCTGAGCTGTACGCCGGCGGCCTGCGCGTAGAAGGCCTTGAACAGCTCGACGTCGCTGCCTTGCCGGCGGTGCGCCCGCAAGGCATCCGCGCCAGCCCGTTGCAATGCCGGGCGCTCGATGTGCAGCACATTCGGGTAGATTTCGCGCAACCGTGCCATGGGATCGAGCAGCTCGTGCTCGTCGCTGAGGCGCACGAGCAGGAAATCCTCCGGGTTCTCGCCTGGCGCGGGCCCCTCCAGCAGCCTCGCCAACTCGCCCTCGAGGAGTCGCAGATCGCGCAGCGGCTGCAGCGGGAGGGTCGTCACCGTTGCCCCGCCGGTCGCATCCAGCTCGACCAGGTCGGCGGATTTCCGATGCAGAATCTCTGAGAAGGAATATTTCAGCAGCGAGCCGGAGTAGCGGAGCCGTTCGCCGACGGCCTGGGGACGATGCAGATGACCGAGCGCGGTGTAACTGAAACCGTTGAAACACTCGGCAGGCACCGCTGCAGCACCGCCCACGCTGAGCGGCCGCTCGGACTCGCTCTCCGCCCCGCCCGCGACGAAACAGTGCGCCACGCAGACGCTGCGCTCGCCCGCCGGCACGGACTCGAGCGCCGCCCGGGTCAGCCAGTGCATGGCGGCGGCATGGCTGTGCAGCCCAGGGTCGCCGCTCAGCTCGCGTACCTGTGCGGGCTCGGCGTAGGGGAGCCCGAGGAAATGCACGACGCCGTGCCGATCGGACAAAACCGCGCTGGGCGGCCGGCCGTCGTAACGCCCCCAGACATGCAGCCCGGAGCGCGCAAGCAGGCCGGAGGCGAAGCCGAGGCGCCGGCCGCTGTCGTGGTTGCCCGCGATCATGATCACCGGAATGCCCCGGGCCAGCACCAGCTCGGCGAGGTGCTCGTCGAGCAGCTCGACGGCCTCCGGACTGGGCACCGCACGATCGAACACGTCGCCGGCCACCACGACGGCGTCCACCTCGGCTCCCACCGCCGCATCCAGCAGCTGCCGCAGCACGTGCCGCTGGTCGTCGATCAGCGACACGTTGTGAAACTGGCGTCCGAGGTGCCAGTCGGCCGTATGGATGAATCGCATGACGCGTACCGCTCCCGGCGCACATCCCAGGGGAGACATCTTACCCGCCTCGGATTGCCGGCGGCGGAAACGAAAAAGCGGCGGGGATTTGCGCCCCGCCGCTCCGTTCGAACCTGCTGCGAAAGCAGCAGCCTGCTTAGAACTTGAGTCGTACGCCGACCCCGTAACCCGTGGCGTCGCTGCCGAGGCTCAGGCTCACGCCCAGGGCCACGACGTCCGTGACGTGCCAGAGCGCGTTGGCGTTCGCGCTGGTGTCGTCGTCGTCGCCGATGTCCACGTAGACGGCGCCGACGCCCAGCTCCAGCTGCGGCGACACCAGGTGCCGCACGCCCACGGCCAGCGAATAACCGTTCTCGCTGACCGACTCCGAACCGAAACCGCCCAGCTCGGCCTTGGCCTTCGCGCGCTCGAAGGCGCCGGCGAAATTCAGGTCGGTCTGCCGGCTGAGTTCATAGCGATAGCCCACGCCGAGGGTCACGCCCTCGGTGCTCAGCTTGAAGCCGCCGATGCTGTCGCTGGAGATGTCGGAATACCCGCCGAACATGAACACCTGCTCGGTGAGCAGGAAGGAGCCGTTG
>CAZFWB010000253.1:0-2789 GCA_964522655.1 uncultured Chromatiaceae bacterium
GCCGGGTAGCTGTTGCAAACGGCTGAGCGCGCTCAACGGTAGACAGTGTTCGCGCATCCAGTCCCCTCCTTTCCACGCGAGTCCGATTTTCAGTACGCCGTCTTGTGGGGCAGGGACTCGTGAGCGCATCCGGGGAAACAAATAAGGTACGTGTGCGCTCAGACTCTCCAACGAGACACGCAGCGCGTGCGGCAGCTCCATGATCTCGATATCGACGTCGAAGAGAAATTCCGGCGTGCCGAGCAGATAGTAGGCGATGACGTTGCTGTCTACGACCGCATTCACTCGCGACCGGCCGCGATCCAGGCGTCCACCTCCTCTGCCGAGGGACGCCGCGCCTGGCTCTCCCATCCGGCCTCGATCTGCTCCAGGACGGAACTGCGCTCGGCGATGTACTCGTCGAGAATGTCGCGCACCTCCTGCTCCATTGACTGGTTGCGCCGCCGGGCGAGCGCTTTCAGCCCGCGCACCACGCGGGCGGGAACGTTGCGGATCGTCAAGGTCGCAGAACCCTTCGGCATGCTGTCATTATGCTAGCACTCGGGACGAACCGGCAAGGCCCGGTTGCACGCCGCCGATGATGCCGGCCCCGCCGGGCCTCGCACAGGGTGTGAATCCGGTCTCTGTCGCCGGAAATGGCGGCGCTACGGGTCCGGGACGGGCGCGCGCGAGACGATCACCTCGTCGTACCAGGTGTGGCCGGCGGCGTGCGCCTGGCTGTCGTCCTTGTTGCTGTGGTAGGGCAGCAGCCAGAGCTTGCCGTAGCGGGCATGCGGGCTGGTATTGGCCAAGTCGTAGCCGCGGGCGACGACCGCGCGGCGCGAGCGCTCGCCCTCGCGCGCGACCCACAGCTCCACCTCGCTGTCGCGGTGATAGTTGCGGTCGTTGCGATACCAGGTGCCGATCCTCACGCGCACCTGGAAGGTCATCCACTCGTCCGGCCGGTACTCGATCTGCGCAGCGGTCTGCAGCGGCTCGTAGTTGCCGTCCTTGCCGCCGCAGCTGTGGTACATCTGCGGGTAACCGCGCATGTAGTTGTTCTGCACGACCAGCTCGAGCTGCGTGCACGACCACACCACCTTGCCGTCCGGCGCATAGCCCGGGCGGTCGCCCTCGCCGATGATCGCCTGCTTCCAGCCGTCGCCGCGGATGCCACGCTCGAGGAACGCGGGCGAGAAACGCTGGCGCCACTGCACGTAGAACTCCTCGCCCTCGCCGAAACTCGCACTGAAGTTGTCGGAGAAATTGAGGAACCAGCTGCCGGGCGCGCCCGGGCCGCTGCGCGAGGGCACGGTGAAGCGCAGCGAACAGCCGCTTGCCGCAACCTCGCAGTCGACGCGCGGAGCGCCACTCGCCGCACCGGTGTAAAGGAGGCCCATCGGGCCGCGGCCGTCCGGAAGGTTCGGCGCCTGCCCGGCGTCGTCGAGCGACACGCAGCGCAGCACGCCCGGCTGCGCGCAGCGCAGCCGGAAGCTCTCCACCGCCGATGCGGCGGCCGCCGGCAGCAGCGGGTCCGGCGCCGGCGGCGCGCCCTCGAGCAGGCCGGCGCAGCCGGCGGTCAGAAACAGGATCAGCCAGAAAGGGGACGCTCCCTTGTTGCAAGGGAAGCGCCGCTTTCCGTCGCGTACCGTATTGGTGTCGGCAAGAGCGCGCATGGCAGCCCTCCGGGGCGCCGATGGTCGCGGAATTATAGGGTGCGAGCGGGGGCCAGACCGTCCGCTTGGCGATGGGGCCGCCGCGGAAATGGGGACATTCCTGGTTTTCGCAAAAATCAGGAATGTCCCCATTTTCCGAACCGGCACGCTGGTGCGGCGCGCTGACGCAGGCCGGACGGGCGCTCTCGCGCGGCGGGCGTGGCAGACTACCGAACCTGACGATCGACTACCCGGAACGAGAACCCATGAGAACGAGCACCACCGCCATCGCCCGCCGCGCAGCCCTGCTGCTCGCCGCCGCCGCAGCCACTCCGGCGTTTGCCGCCGGCGAGTGGCCCGACTACGGCCTCAGCCTCGAGATCGACCCCGCGACCCATCGCCTGACGACAGTGGCGGAGGTCACGCTGCCGGCCGAGCGCGCCGGGCAGGCGGTGGAATTCGTGCTCGGCGCGAACTTCGAGATCAGCGCCGCCACGCCCGCTCTCGAGAAGCTGCCCGCGGAGGCCGGCGCGAAGGTGTTCGCCGGCATCAACGGCACCAGCGAGGCGCTCGCCAGCCGCCGCGGCGTGTCCGCCTATCGCCTGGAGCTTCCTGCCGGCCGCGCCTCGTTCCGCGTCGAGTACACGGGCCTCGTGGACCTGCCGCCGGCGGCGAGCCCGGAGGAGTACGCCCGCAGCTTCGCCGAGACCCCGGGCATCGTCGACCCGAAGGGCGTCTACCTCGCCGGCAGCACGCTGTGGTACCCGCAGCTCGGCGGCGAAAACGCCGCGGCGCTGGTCACCTACCGGCTGACGGTTAACACGCCCGAGGGCTGGCACCTGATCGCCCCGGGCAACGGCTCATCCACCGGGCCGGACGGCCAGGCGCGCTGGGAGTCACCGGCCGCGGTGGACGAGATCTCGCTCTCCGGCGGGCCGCTCACGCCCTATACGGAGAAGGCCGGGATGGTCGAGGCGCAGGTGTACCTGAGAACCCCCGACCCCGCGCTGGCCGCGAAGTACCTCGATGCGACCAGCCGCTACCTGCGGATGTACAACGAGCTGATCGGCCCCTACCCCTACGCCAAGTTCGCGCTGGTGGAGAACTTCTGGGAGACCGGCTACGGCATGCCCTCCTACACGCTGCTCGGGCCGC
>CAZFWB010000254.1:0-2672 GCA_964522655.1 uncultured Chromatiaceae bacterium
TGGGCCTTCTTCCCGAATGAACACCAGGAACCCGAACATGAAAGCTTCCCTTACCTTAGCGGCGTGGAGCCTTGCCGCCGTCCTTGCGGGCGTCACGCCCCAAGCCCTGGCCGGCGAAGGCCACGACCACGGCGACGCCCCGGCACCCGCAGCCGGCCCGGCGCTGCCGCGATTCACTGCCGCTTCGGAGCTGTTCGAGCTGGTCGGCGTGGTCGATGGCAAGAACATCACCCTCTATCTCGACCGCTTCGCCGACAACAGCCCAGTCAAGGACGCGACACTGGAGCTGCAACTCGACGGCAAGGCGATTTCCGTCGAAACCCATGCCGACGGCGAGTTCGAAGCCACGTTGCAGGATGCACTCAACCCGGGCGTCGTGTCCGTAACGGCCACGGTCGTTGCCGGACAAGACGCGGACCTTCTTGCGGGCGAGCTGGATCTGCATGAACAAGCCGCCGAGGTGCACGACGAATCGGCCGGGCCAAGCTTGCAATCTTACGCAGGATGGCTCGGCGCCGGCGTTCTCGTGATCGGACTGGTCGGCTGGGCCGCGCTGCGCAAGGGAAACGCCCGCAACCGTTCGGCCGGAGGTGTCGCATGAAACCGGGAATCCTGCTGGTCATGCTGTGCCTCGTTACGGCAAGTGCATCGTGGAACGCATTCGCTGGCGACGGGCACGATCACGGCGACGAAGGCTCCGCGCCCGTCGGCGGCAACGGTCCGCGACGCTTGCCCGACGGCAGCGTATTCCTGCCCAAGCCGGCACAACGGCAGATCGGCGTGCGCACGCTGGTCACGGAAGCGGGGGAGCTGCCCCGCACCGTGGCGCTCGCCGGCAAAGTGGTGATGGACCCCAACGCGGGCGGAAAAGTGCAGGCGCTGGTCGCCGGCCGCCTCGAAGCCGGGCCGCGCGGCTTGCCCGGAGTCGGGCAGACCGTGAAGAAGGGCGAGGTGCTGGCGTATGTCGTGCCGTCGGCGGGGCAGATCGAACGCTCGAACCAGATGGCGCAGCTCGCCGAGTTGCAGGCCGCCAAAGTGCTCGCGGAGAAGCGCGTGGCGCGGCTGAAGGAGCTCGCCGACACGGTGCCGCGCAAGGAGATCGAAGCGGCCGAGAGCGAACTCGCGAGTCTCGCGGCCCGCGCGACGGCGGTGGGTGCGGGGCTCAGCAATCGCGATGCGCTCGTGGCGCCCGTCGCGGGCGTCATCGCGTCGAGCAACGCCGTCGCCGGTCAGGTCGTCGATGCGCGCGAACTGGTGTTTGAAATCGTCGATCCGAAGCGCCTGCGCGTCGAGGCGCTGGCCTACGATGCCGACACCGCCATCGATGTGGCCGGCGCGAGCCTCGCGGTCGGCGAGCAACGAGTGAGGCTCGACTTCCTCGGCGCGGCGCGCAGTCTGCGCGAGCAGGCGCTGCCGCTCGCTTTCGGTGCCGCGGGCGATTCCCTGGCGCGTTTCGCTGTCGGGCAACCGGTCGAGGTGTTCGTGCAGACTCGCAGCACGCTGCAGGGCGTGAGCGTCCCTGCAGGATCGGTGCTGAAGAACCCGGCGAACCAGACCATCGTCTGGGTCAAGACCGCGCCGGAACGCTTCGAGCCGCGCACCGTCACCATCGCCCCGCTCGATGGGGCGAACGTCGCCGTGACGTCGGGCCTCGCGGCCGGGGAGCGTGTCGCCACGAACGCGGCAACCCTGATCAACCAGATCCGCTGACGGGGAGCCTGACCGATGTTCAAGTGGCTACTCGACAACAGTCTGGGCAACCGGCTGCTGGTGATCATCGCCAGCCTGGTGCTGATGGCCTACGGCGCGTTCACGCTCACACGCACGCCCGTGGACGTGTTCCCGGACCTCAACAAGCCGACGGTCACGATCATGACCGAATCCGGCGGCATGGCGGCGGAGGAGGTCGAACAGCTCATCACCTTCCCGCTCGAAACGACAATGAACGGGCTACCCGGGGTGGAGTCGGTGCGCTCCATCTCCAGCGCGGGGCTGTCCTTCGTCTATGTGACCTTCGAGTGGAGCACGGAGATTTTCCGCGCCCGGCAGATGGTGTCGGAGCGCCTGTCGGCGATGGAGGAAGGCCTGCCGGCGGACGTGATTCCGCGCATGGGGCCGATTAGCTCCGTGATGGGCGAGATCATGCAGATCGCGATCCCGATCGATACCGCTAAGATCTCGCCGATGCAGGTGCGCGAATACGCTGACTGGGTGCTGCGTCCGCGTCTCATGGCCATCCCCGGTATCGCGCAGGTCATCCCGATCGGCGGAGAAGTGCGGCAGTTCCAGGTGCAGCCAGATACGCGGCGCATGGCGGAACTCGGCATTTCGCTGGAACAGATGGAAGCGGCGATCCGCGGCTTTTCGTCGAACACCTCGGGCGGCTTCCTCGAACTCACCGGGCGTGAATACCTGATCCGCAACCTCGGACGCACCTCGAGCCTGGAGGATCTGAAGAATCTCGCGATCACGGCACGCGACGGTCAGCCGATCCTGCTGCGCCAGATTGCCTCCGTGACGTTCGCACCGGCGCTGCGCCGCGGCGATGCGGGTTTCGAGGGCAAACCGGCAGTCATTCTCGGTATCCAGAAGCAGCCGACCGCGGACACCATTCACCTCACCCGCCGGTTGAAGGCGAAGCCCGCCAGGATGGCCAAGGTCGTATCGGGATC
>CAZFWB010000255.1:0-2620 GCA_964522655.1 uncultured Chromatiaceae bacterium
GGCGGACGTGGCCGTGGCGGCGGGCGCCGCGGCGCAGGCACCGGCGGCGGCAAGCCCGAGCAGGGCGGCATAGCGGGTCGGGTCTTTCATATGCGTCTCCTCGGGTTGTATCCGGACCTCGCGTCAGTCGCTGCGCTCCCCGGAGTCCTTGAGCCGGCTCAGGTAGCGCAGCGTCAGCGCGTTCAGCAGCATCAGCACCAGCGCGATCTCCAGCCGGTTCCACGCCACAGCGAGGCCGATGGCGCCGGTGTTCCACAGGCTGGCGGCAGTCGCGGTTCCGACCACCCGGTCCTTGGTTCGCAGGATGGCGCCGCCGCCAATGAAACCCATCCCGGTGATGATGCCGTACATCGCGCGCGACTCCGCGTTGGTGTCGCTGAGCACCTGGATGCCGAGCACCATATAGCCGCAGGTTGCGACGCTGACGAGTGGAAACGTGCGCAAGCCCGCGGTCCGCGCATTCGACTCCCGGTCCCAGCCGATTGGCAACGCGAGCAGGTAGGCGACCAGCAATCGGCCGAGGTTGCGCAGCACCTCGTCCCAGGAGATGTCGAGCAGCAGCTCCAGGGCGCCCTCCGGCTTCAGCGCCCGCGCGGCCCGAACAGGAACCAGAGAATGAGGCCCAGCACCGGCAGCAGCAGGATCACCACGATCCAGAGCACTTTGCTGCCGGTGGTGGCGCCGCTCTCGAGGGTCTTGACGATGGCCCAGATATCGAGGACCAGGATGATCAGGCCCAGCAGTCCGCCGACTTCGATGCCCATATCTCCGCTCCCCCTGAAGGCATGCGACAGCGCTGAGCATAGGCGATTCGCGCGGAGCCGGCCACCGCGGACCGCCTATGCGCCGCCGCTTCGCGGGTCAGCGATACCGGGCATCCACGGCCCGATCCGCGGCGATCTGGGCCTCGAACCGCTCGCCGATCGCCAGCATCTTTTCCTTCGTGAGGATGTTCTGCCCGCGCGCCTCCATGTGGTAGTCCTGGATCCGGGTGAGGACGATCGCGTCGACCGGGCAGGCCTCCTCGCAGAAGCCGCAGTAGATGCACTTGAACAGGTCGATGTCGTAACGCGTCGTGCGCCGCGTGTTATCCGGGGCCGTCTCCGACTCGATGGTGATGGCGAGCGCGGGGCACACGGCCTCGCACAGTTTGCAGGCGATGCAGCGTTCCTCGCCGTTCGGATAGCGTCTCAGCGCGTGCAGTCCCCTGAAGCGGGGTGACTGTGGCGTGGTTTCCTCGGGAAACTGCACCGTCACTTTGCGCTGAAAAAAATGGCGTAAGGTGACGGAGAGGCCGCGGGCGAGGTCGGTGGGCAGCAGGCGCAACGCCCTGGCCGCTGCGCCGCGCCAGCGTCCGGCGGCCGCCTCGCCGCTGCGCTGCGCTGAGAGTTCCTGATGCATCACGGGCTCCCCGGCGTCCGGCAATTCAGGGTCGACCGTCACCGCGCGCCTCCGTTCCCCGGGATGTCCGGCCTGTCCGAAGAGTGGCGAACTTTTGCCGCTGGATGGCATCGAAAAAAATCGGGGTGCTGCTGCGGCCACGCTATCGGCCGCGGTCGCGCATTGGAAGGGCGCCGTTCGGCGCGCCCGATCGATCCACCGGAGGAGGTGCGACATGCAGGTAGCAGAAGTCATGACCCGCCAGCTCGATCAGGTTTCCCCTGACACCAGCCTGCAGGAGATGGCCCGGATGATGCGCGACGACGACATTGGCGTGTTGCCGGTGACCGCCGAGGGCAGACTGGTCGGCATCGTCACCGACCGCGACATGGTCACCCGCGGCATCGCCGACGGGCATGGGCCGTCCGAGGCGCGGGCGCGCGACGTGATGTCGCAGAGAGTGCTCTATTGCAGCCCGGAGCATCCGCTGGAGACCGTGCTGGCCAGCATGGCCAAGGCGCAGATTCGCCGGGTTCCTGTGCTCGACGCCGAGAAGAAGCTCATCGGCATCCTGTCGCTCGGCGATTGTGCGCGGGTCAGCGATGCCGCGTTGACCGGCCAGGCGCTGAAAGCCATCTCCTGCGCGGAGATCGCCGGGCAGCCCGCGGCGAGCTGACGCGCCACCGGCGGCGAATCGCAATCGTCGCAGGGCCGACACCCCGGGGGGCGGCGCGCGGGCCCGCCGCCGGAGGGCCCGTGCGGGTGAGCTGAGCATGGCGAATCCCCTGGCGAGAGTCGTGCCTCGCGTCAACCGCGGCGTCGAGCGGCTGCGCGAGCCCTTCCGGGAGTTCATCCGCGCGCAGTCCACCTCGAGCGGGCTGCTCCTGGTGGCGCTGGCGGCCGCGCTCGTCGCGGCCAACTCGCCGCTGAGCGAGTTCTACGAGGCCCTGAAGCGGTTTCCGGTCGGGATCGTGCTGGGCGGCGAGGTGCTGCAGTGGTCGTTGCGGCATTTCGTCAACGACGGACTGATTACGGTCTTTTTCTTCCTGATCGGTCTCGAGGTGAAGCGCGAACTGCTGGCGGGCGAACTGCGCGACCGCGACAGGGTGCGCTTGCTGTTCGCTGCAGCCGCCGGCGGGATGCTGGCGCCGGCCGCCGTGTACGCCCTCATCAACACCTGGTCGACCGGCGGCGAGCCCGGCGGGTGGGGCATTCCGATGGCGACTGATACCGCCATCGC